>MAXH01000192.1 GCA_001750925.1 Desulfobulbaceae bacterium S3730MH12 | reverse complement strand
TCCATAGAAGAGAATCCCGTGGTGCAAAAAAAAGGCATGGTTTTAAGAAAACGGTATTGGTTATTCTACCTTCTCACCTTTCTTTCCGGTGCGAGGAGGCAGATTTTTGTTGCTTTTGCCGTTTTTTTGCTGGTTAAAAAATTTGATTTTTCAATACAGGAAATTGCGGGTCTTTTTCTGGTGAATAATTTTGTCAATTACTTTCTCAGCCCTTTTATCGGTAGATGTATCGTGAAATATGGTGAACGTAAGGTTTTATCCCTTGAATATATGTCACTTATTTTTATTTTTATAGGCTATGCAATTGTAGAAGATAAGTACATTGCCGCCCTGCTCTATATTTTTGATCATATCTTTTATAATTTTGCTATTGCTATCAGAACATTTTTCCACAAAATTGCCGACCCTGCCGATATAGCACCGAGCATGGCTGTCGGCTTTACGATTAACCATATAGCAGCTGTTGTCCTGCCGGTCTTAGGTGGGCTTCTATGGATGATCGATTATCGCATACCTTTTTTAGCAGGGGCTGTACTCAGTCTCCTCTCCTTTATTTCTGTGCAGTCGATCACAGCTCAACTTGCAGAAAACGGGCAGAAAGAATAAAAACGTAATCTGAAATAGACATATTACCCTGATTATAAAACATTTATGCCTCAGAAAAAAACAAACATTATTCTCATCGGCATGCCTGGTTCAGGAAAAAGCACAATAGGTGTTGTCCTGGCTAAATCGCTTGCCATGGAGTTTACTGATACCGATATTCTGATTCAAATGGATCAACAGAAAACACTCCAGGAAATTATTGACGGGCAGGGTCATATGGCATTGCGCAGGATCGAGGAAAACGTTCTGCTCAAGATTAATTGCAGAAATCATATTGTTGCAACAGGTGGAAGTGCACCATACAGTCATCCTGCCATGAATCATCTGGGAAGAGACGGTATCATTATCTTTTTGCATGCCGATCTTCCAGCCCTGAAATCCCGAATTCATAATTACGAAACCCGGGGACTCGCAAAGAGGCCTGATCAGTCTTTTCAAGATTTGTTTGACGAACGATCAATCCTTTATAAGAAGTATGCAGATATTACCGTTAAAACCTCATCCCATACCCAGGATCAAGTCTGTGATGATATAATATTGCAGCTCGACCAATCACCTTTTATTCCTCTCACCTCCCGACTTCAAAGAGAGTTTAATACGATAAAAGCTATGGTAAAACTCTATTGCAATGAGCATCATGAAACAGAGGATATTATTTGTAATGAATGCAGTGAACTTGTCGAATATTCCAGGGACAGGCTATTATGCTGCCCATTCCAGGAAAAAAAATCGACCTGTGGTAAATGTGTGGTTCACTGTTACAAAAAGGATATGCAAAAAAAAGTTATAGATATAATGCGATATGCAGGCCCAAAGATGGCCTTGAAACATCCACTGATGGCAATGCAGCATTTTATAGATTCCAGGAAAAAACCACCTGGTTTATCCGCCCATGCAGGAAACAGCAGGACCAAGTTAAACAGTAAGTAGGAAAATACTATGAAAACACTGATAACCGGCAGCTCGGGCCTTGTTGGAAATGCCCTGGTAGCATCACTCTTTAAAAACGGTCATTCTATCCAATCTCTGCGAAGAAACATCACGGATGAACATGGCAATTTCTGGTTGACACAATCTATCGAATCGGCCAATTCACCGGATTTTAATGCAGTCATACACCTTGCAGGTGAAAATGTGGCCCAGGGTAGATGGACCTCTGCCAAGAAACGTCTCATTTTAAGCAGCAGAGTAAACGGCACAAGAGAGCTGGTTGACTATATCTCACATCTGACCAGTAAACCGAAAGTTTTTTTATGTGCCTCTGCTGTCGGCTACTACGGTAGTCGCAGCGATGAGATTCTGGACGAAGGCAGCTCACTGGGTGAAGGGTTCCTGGCTGAGGTTTGTGACCAGTGGGAAAAAGAGACCCGGCGCCTGGCCTCCATGGGGGTAAGAGTAGTCAATCTTCGTTTTGGTATGGTGCTTAGTCCAAAAGGTGGGGCACTTCATAAAATGATCCCCCCGTTTAAGGCAGGGCTGGGAGGGATCATCGGCGGGGGAAATCAATATATCAGCTGGATAAGCATCAGTGATCTAGTTGATATTGTAGAATTTATCATCAAAAATGACACTATAAAGGGGCCGGTCAATATTGTCAGCCCAACTCCGGCTACCAATAAAAGTCTTACTCAGTCTCTTGGAAAAGCATTAAATCGTCCGACTTTTTTCCGTCTTCCCTCACTTCTTGTAAAAACAATTTTTGGCCAGATGGCTGACGAGATGCTTCTCAGTTCCACCAGGGCTATACCCAAAGTACTCCTGGATGCAGGATATGAATTTAAAGACCAGTCACTGGATGCAACTCTTCAGTACTGTACTCAACCGGTCTCCAAAACAATTACTCCTTAGTAATTTTCCTTACAGCCTCCTCATACCGCTCTCTTGTTTTCGCTATAATTTCATCCGGCAACGCTGGTGGAGGCGGTGTTTTATCCCAGTCGAGACGAGAGAGATAATCACGTAAGTACTGTTTATCAAAACTGGGCTGTGCTCTGCCGACCCCATATTTATCTTCAGGCCAGAATCGGGATGAATCAGGAGTGAGCACCTCATCTATCAATATCAACTTACCATCCAATTCTCCAAGCTCAAATTTTGTATCAGCAATAATAATTCCTTTTGTTCTCGCGTAGTCGGCGGCCTTTTGATACAAGGCCCTGCTGATAGCAGCAATCTCCTTCGTTCTTTCAGTGCCAACTATCTTCTCCATCTGTTCAAGTGAGATATTTTCATCATGATCTCCGATCTCAGCTTTTGTTGATGGTGTAAAAAGTGGCTCCGGAAACTTTTCTGACTCAAGCATCCCTTCCGGTAATTGAAATCCACAGACGACGCTGTTCTTTTTATAAGCACTCCAGAAAGAACCCGAAATATATCCCCGAACGATGCACTCAATGGTGAGGGGTTTGGTTTTCTTAACCAGCATAGAACGGCCTGTAAGTTGATCATCATACTGCCTGCATACCTCAGGATATTCTTCTACATTGGCAGTAATCAGATGATTGTCAACAATATCGCCGAGCAGATTAAACCAGAACAGTGATAACTCTGTCAGCACAGCACCCTTTCCTGGAATAGCATCATCCATAACAACATCATAGGCTGATATACGATCGGTTGCCACCATGAGCAGTTTATCATCATGGCCGGGAATTCCATACATGTCCCGCACTTTACCCCTGTGCAGAAGATTAAGTTCAGGAAAATTTGTGGTAGTTACAGGTTCAAGCATTTTTTACTCCTCAGCATCGCTGCAGGCGTGACCTTGTGCGATACAATCACTTTTTCTTTCTTTGAAAAGTTTCATAACGGGTACAGGCTGAGTTTTCATAAGCAGCCAGCTTTGCAGTAAGAGACCCGATCACAATTTTAGAGTTAATAAGAACGGGTACTCTACATTCATCGGCGGTATACCAAATAACAGTATCACCCTTTTTATCATAGAGGCCTTTAAAGGTCATAACCGGCATAACCTCAAGAGTTGAAACAGACCCGAGAATAGTTTTTTTCAATGTTTTTTCCGCAACCGTGTTAACAACCACCTCAACCCGCCTCTTGTCGGCAAAAGTCGGTACAACGATCTGTTCTCCGACCTTATTAACCATCAGGCGACTGTTAAAAAATGAAGAGAATTCGTTATTGATTTCACCTTCTACTTTGTATCCATCCCGAGGTTTTTTATTTTTCCATCTACTGATTTCACCTGTTTTCTGGTCATATTCGGTCAACCGATGGGCCTCATAATTATATCCCTCTTTCTGCCACACCTCGTACCTGTAAGGAAGTCTTTTGTCTCCACGTACATGGGTTATATGGGTATCTTTTACAGGATAAATAAGATTGATGGCACCGCCTTTGGTGGTAACAGACGCCTTAATTTCAAAACTCTCCTGCAATTCCTTCAGTTCTCTTATTTCAAGATAAAGCTGTCCGATTTTAATGCCTGCATTCCAATAGACATCATATTCCAGGATTTCCTTTACAGGATACCCTATGGCCATCAGATCAGGATCAATAACTCCGTAAGGAATATTTTGAGTTCTCTCCTGCGAGGTTACATCTTCTCCTGAAACACTTAAAGGGTAAGAAGAAGTAAAACAAAAAAACAGCAAACCGGCAAAAACGTGTTTCAACGTCATTACTTTCACCAGACAGCTCTAACCCGACTAGTCGGAAAACTTTTCAGTCTCGCTGGATAAGTACCTTGAAAATAAATGGAACAGCATAATTTCAAGGTATACTCCTTGATTTCTTATTTTTAATGACAGGGTTTAAGAAGTAAGGTACTAAAGCAAGTTCGAATAAATCTTTAAGGGCAATGCATTTTTTCCAATATCCCCGCGCTTGATCAGAAAATCAAAAAAGGTAGTCAGCGCCTTCTGCTTCTGATCACTTAAATCATATTCTATTGTCTCCAGATAATGACAGCAGTTTCGCACCGACATTGGAATACGGGATGCAGTTATAGTGCATATCTCTTCCAGCGCACTTACGCCTTCATCCCTGCAGCGCAATAATTCTTTATGGATCTCATCAAGAGTTTCCCTGTTTTCCAGACAGAATTCATCACGAACCGCACAGACGGCAAAGACAAACGGCAGCCCGGTTTCCCGGTTCCAGATATCGGCAAGATCAAACTGATACAAATATGTCGATTTTGCCACCATCCGCAGTGCATCATCTCCAATGGCGAGAACAGCTTTAAATTTTTCTGCTTGAACAGTAGAAACATCTCCCGATGTATAGACAGGAACAACTCCGATAAATTCTTCGAGAATGATCTTGACTAAGCCGACCGAAGTATCTGATTGTGAGCATAAAAGAACTTCGGCCTGATTCAGCTGATCAAGGGGGACGTGAGAAAATAGAAAGACAGAACCAGCATCATCCACTGATCCTGTAGCACTCAAAGACAGTCCCGATAATATTTTATATTTATCCGAATGGACACCATACTCAAAGCTGGACACAAGACCCAGATCAAGTTCTCCTTCATCAAGTTGTTTATTGAGCGCTCTCGGAGAACCTTCCACCAGTTCCCAGTTCGATTGTAAAACAGTACGCTTCCATGTTTCGTAAATAGGTGCAGTAATAAGGAAATTAACCATACCTATCTTTACAATCGATTCTTTTGACTGTTTCATTAAAAACTGTTCCTCAAGCTGCCTGAAAAAGAATTCCTGAAGCCACATCGAAAAGATATTTTCTCCAATAACAGAAAAGCCGGGCTGTTAACCCGGCTTACACTAAAAACAACACAGTATCAATCAATAAAAAATTTGAGCTTTTCTCTGCGACTGGAATGACGCAGTCTATTCAAGGCTTTTTTCTCAATCTGGCGAATTCTCTCCCTGGAAACATTAAATCTCTTGCCAATTTCCTCCAGGGTGTACTCCGCTTTTTCACCGATACCAAACCGAAGACGAATTATCTTTTCTTCCCTTTCAGTGAGAGTCCTGAGAATATCTTTGACACGCCCGGACAACTCCCTTGTCTGTACAGCATCATATGGTGATTGAGACTCTTGATTCTCAAGGAAATCCCCCAAGGTGGAATCATCATCTCCTACAGGCGTTTCAAGAGATATCGGTTCTCTCGAGGCCTCAAGAATGGACAGGATTTTATCCATCGGAAGATTAGTCGATTTTGAAATCTCCAGAGGAGTTGGTTCCCGACCCAGTTCTTTAAATAGAGCATAAAACGCTTTGAAAAACTGACTCCTGAGTTCCAGAAAATGAACAGGCAGTCTAATTGTCCGGGTCTTATCAAGAATGGCCCTGGTAATCGCCTGGCGAATCCACCAGCTTGCATAAGTAGAGAACTTATTCCCTTTTGTATAGTCAAAGCGAAATACCGCACGCATCAGGCCAAGATTCCCTTCCTGGATCAGGTCAGCCAGGGTCAAACCCTGATGCATATATCGTTTAGCAATAGAAACGACCAGCCTCAAATTAGCCCTGATCATTGTATCTTTTGCTACTTCTATAGATCGGCTATAGGCCTCAAGTTTAGCCTGGAGTTCGAAAAGATCCCGTCTGTCAGGGTATTTTTTTGCAGCACTTATAACACTGTACCGCATAAAATTGAGCTGCTGTTTCTTCGGTTTAAGGGTAGGATCCCTTTTTTCCCACAGAGCTATCCGCTCGCACAGTATCTCAACTTCCTGACTCTTGGATACGTCCTCTCGAATCGCTTTGATGATGGAATCAAATCCCTGGCGGATTGTCTTGGAGTACTTCGCCTCTTCTTCCGGAGTCAGAAGATCGAACCTGCCCATTTCTCTAAGATAAGTAGTAGTGGTCTCCTCACCTTCATGGGAATCTTCTTCCGTTGCCGGAACCTCATCATCATCACCGAGACCGTCTCCATTCTCCTCTTTCTTTACCCAGAGTTCCCCGGAGAGTGTGCGTTTTTCCCCATTTTTTTCTACTGTAACTATTTCTATTGAGTGGGCACCAAGAAAATCAAAGATATTTTCAATCGCATTGGGGTCATTTATCTCATTTGGCAATAGTTCGTTTAAAGTATCAAAGCTTATACAACCCTCTTCCTTTCCTGCTTTTAGAAGGCTCTCTTTAAGTTCAGGTAGCACCTGTGAACCACTCCATTAATTGAATTTTAGAGACTATCCTGTACAGTGATATTTACACAGACCATCAGATAGTCTTGTAAAAAACTGGAATATACTCTCAGTGTTTTTTTGACAAAAAAAAAGCCGGCGAGGAAGATCCCGCAAGCATATAGTATTTTTCAGAAGAAGATATTTATAATTTGTCCAACGATAAAAGTCAATTTTAAAATACCCCTTCCCATGTAAATCAAGCAAGTCAACATCCAATCATCTTGGATTCTATGTCTATGCAAGCTTATATTATAGCATTGAAATTACCATATTCAAGGTGGCGTACTGCTTTTTCCATGTTTTCCCGCTCAATTCTCAGCATTTACTTCTATCTTACACCGCCGCACACTATCACTTTTTTTGAAAAAAGCAGCTAGTTGATTAATGATTACTCGTTTTTCGTAACCTCCTTTGGAAAAAAGACAGAACACAACTGTTCGCTTCCACCTGTCCCATTGGACATGGCAGAAAAGATCAGGCTTAAAACAAAATGTTGACAAGGTTCAAACTGTCAGTTATAAAACTCCCACATTGGCCCCATCGTCTAGTGGTCTAGGACACCGGCCTCTCACGCCGGGAACAGGGGTTCGAGTCCCCTTGGGGTCACCATGTTATAAAAACGGGCAGTTAGATCAAATCTAGCTGCCCGTTTTTGTTCTTCAAATACACTCCCCCCCCACATCCCCCACCTTTCAGGGCTAATAATAAAATAATTTATAATATTGGTGTCTACAACGAGATTGGCGCGAGCGCCTGTTGACAAAGACATTGACCTAGCTGAAAAATCCGATTATTATAAGCATTATTGTCCTAATATCTCTCAAGGGGTACTGAAATGAAAGAAAGGGTTTTGGAGTAAGGTGCTAAATACAAAAACGTGAGACCAAGTCTATGCAAACGAGCGATTATATTTCTGCGACAGTGCTTTCCAAGAAGACAGCACATACGCTTGATTCTCTTTCCAGCGGAGAAAACGAAAAATTTATCATATTAAAAAACAACAAACCTAAGGCAATTTTGATGTCAGTAAACGCTTACGAGGCCTTAGAAGAGGAACTTGAAGATCTACGACTGACTTCTCTTGCGCTGGCTCGCATGCAGACCTTTAGTCTTGATGATGCTATCACCCACAAAAAAATGTTGGAAAAGTTCGAGAAATGAAGTGGTCAGTTATTTACCATCGAGATGTAGAAGATGATCTTGAGAGTATCGGGCCGTCTGCGGCAAGGCGTATTATCAGGATAATTGACAGCAAGCTTACTACCTCTCCACTCCAGTTCGGTGGTCCATTAGCTGGAAATCTGGCAAATTTTCGTAAGCTAAGGATTGGAGATTTCCGTGTCGTCTATAAAACTATGGAAAAAAAGGTAATTGTGTATGTCTTGGCGGTTGGCATAAGACGCGATAAGGAGATTTACAAAGCTGCATCTAAGCGTCTTGAGTAAAGTGTTTACTCCTGTTTCTCCTTGTCGAAGATGTTTGCCTTGCCGACTTTTCGGCTAGAGCGCCAATTCCTTGAGAAAACTGGCTGCGCGTCGCAGGATAATTCCTTCCACCATACGCTCAATGTTTGTATTTTTGACCAGCTAAACTCCGCTCATAGCATATTTTTTATTGAAGTAATGAAGCGTTGGGCTGATGGTGCTATCGAACATACTTCAACGGTCAGTTCAGGGTTACCATCCTCAACAAACACTAAAATGCCCTTGCATATTTATATGCAACCATATTACAATGCACTATATTAACATCTTTAAAACACTTTATTCTGGGTGAAATATAATGCTAAGTATAACCGAAGATATTCTTTCAATCACTGAGTTGAAGCGAAAGACCAACTCTATTCTCAAACAGTTGCATAACACGGGACGCCCTGTAATCCTTACTGTCAACGGTAAAGCAGAAGCAGTAATTATTGATGCAGGGGAGTATGAAAAAACCACCCGCGCCTTAAACCTCCTGAAAATGCTCATCCCGGCTGAAGAAGACGTTAAAGAGGGCCAGGTACGTGAAGCAGAAACTTTTTTCAAAGAGTTTAAACGTGACAGAAACATATAAAATCTTCCTTACCCGACATGCCGAAAACGACCTGATCGAAATCTATGATTATATTGCTATGGACAGTCCGGCCAGTGCCTCTGCCTTTGTTCTGGCTCTTGAAAAAAAAGTGTTCTCTTTGTCCACCATGCCTGAACGCGAGCCTCTTATACCTGAGAACAACCTTCTCGGCACCCGGTATCGACATCTTATTCATGGCAGATACCGGATTATTTTCAAGGTGTATGACCAGACAGTTACAGTCCTTCGGGTAATTCACGGCAGCAGGCTCCTGGAGTTGTAGTCACGCTGATTCTCCCCAACCCAAACACCGTCGCTTACCGACATTCACCTGCTCGCAGTAGTGCTTCTTCAGCAGGCGGAATTTCTGCCCAGAGACTACTGATTTCCAGTGGAGGTTCGATGATATTCTCTACTCCCAGTTCTTTATGTGCCTGTTTCTTCTGGAGAGGAACTCACGATGAACTTCTTTCTATAGAGGGTGAATATGAATTGCTTTACAATATGCAGCTTAAGCAGGTAAGTTTGGAATGACCGAGCAGAATATTTTTACGGATTTATCACCCATGCCATGGTCTAATTCAACAGTCAGGAGATTAAAATGAAAAAGGTGACATTTTATCCGGCTAACAAGGAAATACTCTGTAATTACGGTGACAATTTACTGGAAGTAGCCAGAAAGGCTGACATCTTTATAGAAGCTCCCTGCAACGGCAGTGTCTCATGCGGGAAATGCAAAGTTAAACTGCTTAAAGGAAACGTCCGCTCTGCAGACGATACAGTAAGAACCACATTCAAACTTGAAGAAGGTTATATTTCAGCCTGCCACTCTGAGGTAATAAACGATATTGAGATAGAGGTACCTGCCATTTTCGCGTCCTCCCTGGCCGAAATGAAAATTGATGACCTCTCTTCAGAATCAGATATCAAATTATTTGAGATATCGAGAAACTACATCACTGACAACGAGATGACTTTTACCTCATATGTGAGGAAAGATTTTCTCCAGATCGACAGGCCGAACCTCGATGACAATATTTCAGACTGGGATCGTATTAAAAGACACCTTAAGGTCAATTACGGTTACAAAAACACATTCTGTCGGCTGCCGACTCTGAGAAAGATCCCGCAATTACTGCGGGAGTCTGGTTTCAGCCTGACCATAACCCATATTCCAAGAGGAAAAGACAAGACTACCATCATCAACCTCGAAGAAGGAGATACAACCAGCAGGCTTTACGGGGTATCGGTGGATATCGGCACCACATCTGTTGCCGCTTTTCTGGTCGATATGTACAAAGGAGAGCTCCTTGCAAAGGCATCATCGGGAAATGGTCAGATTAAATATGGTGCTGATGTTATTAACAGAATTGTTTTTGCAGCAAAAGAAGGCGGTCTTGAAAAAATGAACCATGCCCTCATCCACGAGACAATCAACCCTATCCTTGAAAAAATGTTTGGCGACGCCGGAGTTGACCGTGATGAAGTGATTGCTTTTGTGGCTGCTGGAAATACCACCATGTCCCACCTTCTTCTCGGTATTTTTCCTGATTTTCTACGCAAGGAACCATATGTTCCCGGATTCCTAAAGGCACCGTTTGTTAAAGCATCCGAGCTTGAAATTGCCATTAACCCCGAAACATTTTTGTATATTGTGCCCTCTGTCTCAAGTTATGTAGGTGGTGACATTACCGCCGGAATCCTGGCATCAGGCATCTGGCTTTCTGAAAGTGATGTCCTGTTAATTGATCTTGGCACTAACGGTGAAATCGTTTTCGGCAATAAAGAGTATCTCCTCACCTGTGCCTGTTCTGCTGGCCCTGCTTTTGAGGGAGGAGGTATCAGCTGCGGTATGAGAGCATCGTACGGCGCTATCGAGAAAATCGGAATAGACCAAAAGAGTCTTACTCCTGAACTGACTATAATTGGCGGCGGCAGACCTCTTGGGATATGCGGATCTGGAATCATTGACCTGGTCTCCGAAATGATGCTCCACAATATCATCAACAAAAGGGGTAAGTTTAATAAAACCCCCAACTCTGATAGAATCAGATACGATGAACATGGGACGGGAGAGTATGTCATTGTCTTTAAAGAGGAGTTCGATCTGGAATCAGACCTGACCATTACTGAAGTGGATATCGACAGCTTTATCAGAACTAAGGGTGCGGTTTACTCGGGGGCGGCAACACTCATAGGCAGTATTGGCAAGGATTTCAGCTCTCTTGAGAAGGTATATATAGCCGGAGGGATCGGCAACAGTCTGGATATTGAAAAATCAATACGCATCGGCTTACTCCCGGATATCAGCAGAGATAAATTTTCCTATATCGGCAACAGTTCACTGATGGGCTGCTATTTAACCTTAATGAGTGAGGATGCCAGACAGATCCTTGAAAAAATCGCATCAATGATGACATACATCGAACTGAGTGTTTATACCGATTATATGGATAACTTTATCTCAGCCTGTTTTTTGCCCCATACAGATATAGAACAGTTCCCCTCTATAAAAGAAGGGGTCGGGATTGAATGATTAACCTGAAACAGCGGGAAGAATCACCTCAACCCTTGTCCCCTTCCCCGGTTCACTGGTAAGAATAATTTTACCCTCATGCTCCTCAACGATTTTTGAGGACATCGCAAGCCCCAATCCCGTGCCATCATTTTTTGTGGTAAAATAAGGGTCAAATACTCTCGCTAAATTCGACTCCGCCACACCCGATCCTGTATCCTCTATAACAACGGCTATAGTATCGCCCCTTCTAATTGAGCTTACAGTTAGAATTCCGCCATTGGCCATAGCCTGGATGCCATTGAGAAACAGGTTCAAAAAAACCTGGTTCAGTTTATCTTCATCGACCATGATTTCAGGTAATCCTTCTGCAAGGTGTGAATCGAGAGATATCCCCTGAGCCTGGATGTCCATTGCGACAAGCTGAATAGTTTTTTCAACAACAACATTAATATTTAAATTTATCTTATTGAGTTTAGCAGGTTTTGCATAATCGAGCAGCTCCTCTATACTACGGTTCAATCTTTCCACTTCCTGCACAAGAATATCGACTGTTTCAACACTACTGCCCTCATCACTGGATTTTGACTTCAAAAGAAGTGCCAGTCCTTTTATTGAACTCAAGGGATTGCGCAGCTCATGAGCTACCCCTGCAGCCATCTTGCCAAGAGCGGCGAGACGCTCACTTCTCTGCAGCTCCTTTTCAATTTTGCCAAGGCGAAGTCGAGATCCTTTTAACCCCCGCAGGGTCAGCAGTGATAAAAACCCACCAACGGCAACCAGACCAAAGACCAGCAGAAGAATTACCATCTGCAGTATCTGCCTTCTGATAGGATAGCTGAACTGTTCAGAGTTTAATTGTACAATAAGAATCGGCTGCATTCTGCCTAACCGATCCATTTCTCTTTTAAAACCCTCAAACATCGACTGATGACCGAGGTTATGCATCATCCTTTGATTCATGCCGGATCTACCCCCCATTCCAGGGAAACGTCCTGGAACACCGACGGGTTTAAAGGGTGCAGCTACTTGAAAGTATCTTTTTCGGCCCTTTTCATCTTTGATATCCCTTGAAATAAAGACTCTTGCATCATGAGTTTTTAAGGAAGAAAGAAAAGAGCGCGTTGAAGCAGTAAGGTTTTTTTCGAAACCGCCTTCCCCTGCACCTGCGATTACCCGGTCATGCAAGCCAACCAAGACAACATAGTCAACTCCAGGCTGTTCAACAGCCTGCTCCATTGCTATTTTGACATGCTCCTCCCACGGCAAAGGAGTTTGGGATCCCCGAAAATTTGCACGCATGGATTCCCGGCTGGAACTGCTGATAAACCGAATTATGGTACCACCTTTCTGGATAAGTGCTTCAACCATCAACTTTTTTTCACGCTGATAATTGTTGACGGCAAAAAGGGTCAGCACAAAAAATAACAGCACACATGCAGCCGCCAGAATCCATGGCGACAGATTGTAAAAAAAATCTCTTTTTCTACTGTACTTATCCCTGATCATTACAATCGCAGTTGACTATTTTTTGCAGAATTATTTTTGATATCATATAGGTGGGAACAATACCGTCTTCTCCCATAGGCCCTGAAGCAAGTGTTTGCCCGCTGACAAGAGGATTATCCGAGGCATAATAGGCATATCTGATTTTCATATCCGACCGTATATGTTCCTGGATAATGGCACCGCTTATTGCCCGTTGGTAATGTCCCCCCTCCATCTCCAGCCCAATGGCTTTCCAGCTTGAAGAATGAAAGCGATTCAGCATATCACGATTTTGCAACGAAGTTCCGAGAACTGTCACCATAGGGCCACTGTACACTTCCACACCGTTATCAAAATCCTTTTCATCAAAATCGTTGTTAACAATATAGTTATGCGGGGTACCTTCCAGAACATAAGCGGAAGCCAGCATAATATCACCTTTCTTGCCGGATAAAATACCTGCCTTCCCCATGATTGAAATTGATTGAACATTAAAATTTATATGATGTTTCCCGTCACGATATGGACTAAGCAACTCATCCATGATTTCGAAAGCCTGAGTACCAAAGGCATAGTCCATCACCACAAGTACAGGTCGTTTTTCCTGTCGTTTCTCAAAAGAGAGAGGTAGAGCAGGATGGTTTTTTTGTTCATCAATACGTGAAAGATCAATAATATTCACATCGATACTTGATCCGGTCTTATCATCATAAATAAAACAACCATGTTTTTGAGCATAGTCAACAACCAGACTTTCCTTATCTTTTATACACTTCACCATCTCATAGAGATCATCTGGTACTGCATCACCAGCTGCCATCAAAGCTCCTGCACCATAAAGTAAATTCCTCATGGAGTGCATGTTTGCACTTATCACATGAACAGGCCGATCCTGCAGACCTAAATCACGGATCTTCTTCTTCAGGGAAACTGCCCAGAGAGATGCATATTTATGATGTCCTATCATCTCATGCAGGGAAGGGGTAAAGTATACCGTCAATAAATTTTGAACACCTTCCTGTTCTCCCTTTATTCGCATCCCGATGTTGTATATAATTGAGAACAGGCCATTGTTGGAGACACTCTCCAGCCTGTTTTCTTCAAACGATTCATAGCTGTCTCTAGTTTCTTTATAAGTCCTTCCTAGAATTATAGAAAGATTCCAGATAGCCTGATCCAGCTCTTCCCCTGCAACTTCTTTTTCCCTCGTGACTACCCTCTCAAGCTCGGCCCACTCAGGACTCATGTCATCAACCCTGTTGAACGCCTGCCGATATATCTTTTGTGCTTCAATATTAAGAAAGGTGATATGGGTTAAAAAATCGTAAATTTCGCTTGTACCTCGTGTTATAACAAAACACATTTCCCTCTTTGAAACCGCATATGAGACCCTTCTCCTCTTTAGAGGAACAATTTTTTCAAAGGATGTCTGGTTAAAATCCTCCTGGGCGGTAAGAATCAGTCGGGTACATTTTTCGATGCCTTTCGGCATTCTGTCTATCACATATTCCAGACCTTTCAGTTCAACTATCCTGTTATCGGTCATTGACCCATAGATTTCAGGACTGAGTGATCGAAGTGCCTCTGCAAGTTTTTCTCCAGCCTTGCCGGAAGGTTTATAGGCCCCCTGCAGGGTTAGAGAATCAGCGTGAATTTTAAATGTACGGATGGCTATCCGTGCCTTTTGCGGTTTTGACAGTTCCTCCATTCTCCCCTCTTCTCAAATGCTGTTGATATTCTGAAAATCAATATTTGCACCTCTATCATATCAGTTACTCTCCTAAAAAAACACAAATGCGTTGTATCCAGCATGATTAAACAACAGAAAGCAAGCAGAGAGAAGCCTACAGGAAATAAGGAAATTTGTTGAAACTTTGGGAAATATCTACAGCGCAGAATATTGGACTTTTACAAGACAACCAAAATTATAGGATGTCAGTCAGAGAGGAATCGTGCAAGCAAAGAGACCAATTCATCCCTGCCCTGCCCTGTTTTTGCGGAAAAGAGAACTCTTTCAGCAGCGTTGATGGTATGCCCTGCATCAAGAAGTCTGGCATTTTTCTGCCTCTTGCTACCGGAGAGTTTATCGATCTTGGTATATACCGGGAGAACGGAAATCGATTGCTCACGCAGCCATTGAATGAGCTGGGTATCCATAGCCTTTGGTTCATGCCTGATATCCATAATCACAACAACACATTTGAGCGTTTCCCGGGTCTCGAGATAGGTTGATATCAATGCTTGCCAGCTATCCTGCATGGATCTGGAAACTTTTGCAAAACCATAGCCGGGCAGATCAACCAGGAAAAATTCATCCCCAAGCTGAAAATAATTAAGCCCCTGGGTCTTGCCCGGTCTGCCACTTACTTTCACCATTTTTTTCCGGCCAATCATACGATTAATAAGACTGGATTTTCCTACATTTGACCGCCCGGCAAAGGCAACTTCAGGGAGAGTGGCAGGTGGCAGCTGCTTAAGGCTGTGGACACTAAGGAGAAATTCTATTTTAGAAAAATCCATTGTTATATCTTGTTGAAAATAATTTCAAATGGCTAAGTAAAAATCTTCATATGCAGCAACGAAGCAGATGAAGACTTTTTACAACGCCATTAGATGACTTTGTTCAGGGCATACTCAATAATACCCTCAGCCCCGCTCTTCTTCAACTTTGGGATAAGGTCTCTGACGATATCCTCTGATACCACAGTTTCAACAGAACACCAGTCCTGATTGTATAAAGGGGCTACAGTCGGCGCATTGATACTTGGCAGAATTCCGACAATTTCCTCAAGTTTTTCATTTGCAACATTCATCTTCAATCCAACTATTCGATCCGCCTTGAGTGCCCCCTGTAGAAGAAGAGCGATATTCTCAATTTTTTCACGCTTCCAGGGATCATTCCATGCCTCCCTGCCGGCAATAAACTGGGTGTTGGACTCCATCAGTTCATAAATAATCTTCAAACCATGAGCACGAATAGTACTCTCCGTTTCAGTAACTTCAACAATTGCATCGGCCAGACCGGAAACAACCTTGGCCTCAGTTGCTCCCCATGAAAATTCAATATTAACGTTAATACCTTTTTCATCAAAAAATTGTCTTGTTACATTTACAAGTTCAGTTGAGATTTTCTTTCCTTCAAGATCCTCTATGGTCTCAATATCAGAATCACCGGCCACTGCAACAATCCATCTTGTAGGTCGCCTGCTCACCTTGGAGTAGACCAGATCACAAACCAGCACAGTGTCAGACTCATTTTCCATGGTCCAGTCTTTTCCCGTTATACCAGCATCAAGCATTCCGTCTTCCACATACCGTGACATCTCCTGGGGCCGGCATATGGAACAATCCAGCTCAGAGTCATCAATTTCAGGAAAATAATTTCTTGCAGCGGGTTTAATCAGCCACCCTGCCTTTTCGAACAGCTCTATGGTGGCTTTTTCCAGACTTCCTTTGGGCAACCCAAGTTTTAACTGATTCATCGATAGTGCTCCGTTCATATTCAATTGCTCAAACTTATTTTTCACCATACACTGCGGCCGGATCGAAAATTTTTTCTCCTTCAACCACAAGTGCACCATTATCTACACGTCTGAAAAAACAGGTTCTATGACCGGTATGACAGGCTGCATTTCCCAGCTGTTCAACCTTATACACAACCGTATCTTCATCGCAATCTACAAGAATCTGATGAATTATCTGCATATGGCCCGATGTCTCACCTTTGAGCCACAATGTGTTCCTAGAGCGGCTCCAATAATGAGCTTTTCCTGTTTCCAGGGTTTTTTCCCATGCCAATTTATTTATATAGGCAAGCATAAGTACATCTCCGCTCTTATAATCCTGAACAATAGCAGGTAAAAGAGCATCGGGGGACTTACTAAAATTAAGTGATATCATTCTTCTAATCCTTTCAAATGACTCTAAACCGGAAAGAGGAGTAAACTAGACTGCTAACTCTGCTTTGTCAAGTTGCTCTCATGCCTTTTACAATTTTTGAAATCAGTATCTTGCATAAAACTTGTCCTTATATATAGTATGTCACTCCTGATGGCGTTATAAAAACACGATCTTTCTATCATAATTTCAACGAGGCATACAACCATGTCATACCCACAAAAAAATGACACTGTTTCATTATTCTATACAGGCAAACTGGACAACGGCGAGCCCTTTCAAATAGTAGTAGAAGAAAAACCGCTTATGGCCAGGATAGGTAACAGCGATATTCCACCAACCCTGGAGCAGGCCATAATGGAGATGAAGATTGGTGATAGCCGCAAGATTCGAGTTCCACCTGAGGAAGGATTTGGCGCAAGACAAAAAGAACTCGTACAAACTATTGACAGTGACGAGATGGTGAAAAATATCAAACCTAAACCCGGGATGATCCTCTCCCTAAAGGTTGAAAAGGAAGGCGTTGAACAAAAAATTCCTGCTACGGTTATTGAAGTCGATGATTCCAAAATCACTGTCGATTACAACCACCCGCTTGCCGGACATCATCTAACGTATGACCTTACTCTTTCAGATATCAGCAAAGCTGGTAACGGTGACAATTAAAAACCGTTGAGCGAACCCTCGCGTTCGCTCACACCCCCTATTGCCATTACTTGTTCAGTAAAAATGCTTCCGTATTTACTCCCACTGCACCGGAAGTTTTTGCATTATCGAAGAGGGCCTTCTTTATATTAGCCCCGGTGAGGTCTGCTCCGGTCAGATCTGCTCTATATAAGTCGGCTTCTTCAAGATTGGCTCCCCGTAAATTGGCATTAATCAGGAGAGTTCCCTTAAGATTTGCTTCTTCCAGATCGACTTTTTCAAGATTACAATCAGTTAAATTAGCTTTCTCAAGATCCGCACCATCAAGATTTTTCTTTGACAAATCCAATCCAGACAGATCACAACCATAACACTTGTTTGTGTCAAACAGCCTAGTCAGATTATCTCTTTTCTTTTTCTCAGCGGCCAGATGCTGATTTTTTTCCCCTATAGTGCCGATGGTTTCTTCTTTATCTGCAACAAAAGCTTGACCTTCACTGATTTTCTCTGGCTCCGCCACTACCGGAACCGTGGAGACCGCCGGAGTTACTTTGGTCACCTCTTCCGCTTTGGCTACTGAAGCTGTAGGGGCTTCCTCGACCACTTCTTCCTCTTTGACCACTTCATCCATTTTAGCTATTGGAGCTATTGGTGCAGAAACAATTTTTTCCTGTTTTTTGATTGTTTCGCTCTTTTCAGCTATCATTTTCTCTGGAACTACTGGTTCTATTTTCTCTTCGACCACTGCCTTTTGCACGTGAGTGGGTTTTTTAATTGCAGGAGCCTGAGGGTAAATCTCCTTTAATTCAGTTTCATTTGAGCTTAACTCAATTGATGCATCACTCTTCGTTTTTTTTACTTTCTTTTGAGGTTCTTCTACAATTATAGCCGGTGGTGGTTCCTCAAAGACCCGTCTTGGAGCAACTACTACCTCTTTGGTTTTCGGCTTCTCCTTAGGTTTAGACGGATCAGCAATATAAACTTCTCTTTTAATCTCTGCAGCATCTATATCTTCATAGGGTTTAGTAGTAATAAAGACACCATCGAGTAAAGCTCCACCTATATATGCACCGTCGAGTGAAGTACCACGCAGATCAGATCCACTCAAATCCGCATCGCCTAGATCTGTACCTCCAAAAACAACACCACGCAAATTTGTATTTCGCAAATTCGCCCGTGATAGATTAGTTAGAGACATTTTTGCGTTTGAAAGATCAGCCCCTTCAAGATCAGCATCGGAAAGGTCAACTCTATTCAAATTAACCCCTGCGAGATCACATCCTCTGCATTCATTTGTTTTGATTAACTGTTCCAGGTTTTCCTTAGCAGTTACACTCTCAGCACAATATACATTAGCAGTAGAGAGGAACGAAAATGCAGCAGTACCTGCAAAAAGAACAGAACCAAATATTAATTTTTTTACCATTTTTATCTATCGCCCCTAAAATAACTTCCACATGCACACCAAGTGCTCTATTCCAACAATCCAAATTACTCTTAAAACAGGATATCTTACCCCATTCCTGAAAGAAGTGCGAATATCCTGTTTATCATTAATCAATGGTGACAAGTTCGTAAAAAACCTCAGTTTCGATGGATAAGTAAAAAACTTCATATTGGAGGCGTGCAATTTTTCTATTGTTACGGCGCCATCAATGGTGCATTCTTTTCCATTGCCATGGCGGAACAGGCTCCATACTTTCCCATAAGCCTCTGCTCTCACCTTTAGCACTTGATTGATCTTCACGCCATTTTTCACAAACCTTTTTCTTACAGTATTTTGGATAAACCCATGCCATCCCTGATTTAACCAACCCACCATTGACATCCTGACCATTATGTTCAATCAAGGCCACCAGTCGACCATACGAATCATGGTATTGAGGTGCAATAACCACCTTTTTTTTATATATCCAGGATTTTATATATCTCTTTGCTAAAGTGGCAGAATGCTGATTCCATTCAGGACAGTCAATACCATAAAATCGAACCTCTATATACTTTTTTCCATTTTTGACAACAATAGAATCACCATCAATGATTTTGGTCACAACCGCAGTAAAAGTCGGATCAGCGTGTCCCTCTGAAAACCACATAACACAAGTTAAGAATAGAAGTAGAAAATGAATTTTCAGCATACTTTACGGTCAGACACCAGCCAGGGAGCATTACGAGATAAACAGAATATTATATAATCATTGTTATTTCAGTACGATATATCAATACAATAATTTTACGCTTTTGTAAACAAAGGTGTATTTATTGATAAATACTCCAGATCTGCTACAGTTATAGCCAGGCAGGCAACAACAGTGATTACACTTATCAAACTTGATAAATTCAACCTTTAATTACCATGCATGCACAACCGACTATACTCATTGCCGACAGAGAGCCAGATACTCTTTTTTCAATTTCCGACAACCTCACATTGGAGTTTGAATGCAGCTTTCAACATGTATCCAATGACAGTGAACTGGAATCAACCCTGAAGAACAAAACTGTTCAAATACTCATACTCGATCTGAACTTTTCTGATAAACATGAGGGGTTGTCTCTGATAGACTCCGTAAAAAGCAGTCACCCTGAAACGGCAATTCTGCCAATTATCCCTGCCGGCCGCCCACACCTGATAAAAAAGATGCTGGAAAAAGATCTTTTCTTCTATATCCATAAACCCATTGATCCTCTTGAGACTGCAATTGCTCTGAAAAGAATCCATGAAACTTTGATTAATCAGGCGGACGATACAGATAGTCCTGAAAAGAAAACAAAGGCCACCTCAACTTTCCATGGGATGATAGGTACAAGTAATACGATGCGGCAACTGTTTGAACTGATCACTAAAGTTGCCGAAGATGATTTTTCAACGGTATTGATACGAGGTGACTCCGGCACGGGTAAGGAAATGGTCGCAAAAGCCATTCATGCCAGCTCAAAGAGAAGGAAGAAAAATTTTGTCCCTGTCAACTGTGCTGCCATCCCAGATGATCTGCTGGAGAGCGAACTTTTCGGCTACACCAAAGGAGCCTTTACAGGTGCAACATCAAATAAACCTGGAAGAATCCAGTATGCCGACCAGGGGACACTTTTTCTCGATGAAATTGGCGACATGAAATCTTCACTGCAGGCAAAATTACTCCGGGTTCTGCAGGAAAAAGAATTCGAACCCGTCGGTGCATTCAAGCCAATTCCGGTTGACACGCGAATCCTGGCTGCTACTCACTGTGACCTGGAACAACTTGTCAGTGAAGGAACATTCAGGGAGGATCTTTACTACCGGTTAAGCGTTATCCCGCTAAACATACCACCGCTCAAAGAGAGGCCTGAAGACATCATCCCGCTTATTAACTCATTCATCGATACCTACATTCTCAAGAGAGGCCGGGATAAATTCACATTCTCCTCCCCCGCATTATCAGCACTTATTTATTATGAATGGCGGGGGAATGTCAGGGAACTTGAGAATCTTATTCAGCATATGAGTATACTCTTCAGTGGCAAGACAGTACAGTTACATGACCTTCCGGAAAAATTTCATAATGTTGAGATGCCTGAGAATCCAACCATTCCTGTAGGCCAACCTGATCCTGACATTGCGCAGATAGAAACTGAAGCGGCTGATTTTTCCGGCGCCAATGTAAACTGGGAGGAAGGTCAGGTAGATTTCAAAGAACTGATCAATGACTTTGAAACAGAACTCATCGTCAAAGCCATGAAATTTACCGAGGGCAATAAAAAAGAAGCCGCAAGACTTCTAAAACTCAAGCGAACAACCTTGCTGGAAAAAATTAAGAAAAAGAATATCAGCAGTTTATGGGAAGACTAGCCTGGATTTTTATCAAAATGTATGAGGTGTGAGACCTAAGCAGCAAACTTTGTTAGGTTATTGGCGATATTTTCCTCTATATCTTCCACAGCTGCCGGGGTAAGAAGAATATCTTTTGCCCCATATTTTACGGCTTTTATCACTTTTTCCCTGGTCCAACCCGGTGCTGCAACTATAATTGGCAGAGAACAGGCGCTATTCACCTTGATAGCTACTCCGAGTGCCTGTTCATCGATTTCTCTGGTAACCAGATAAACAGCTTTAAGCTCTCCGGAAATAAAGTCATAAACGTTATCTTTGAAAGAGAGCACACGAACGCCATACCCCCTGATTCCCAACACATTTTTCAATTTTGCCACTTCAACTTCATCGTCACCAATCAGCAGAATATCGTTATGTTCGCTGGAATTATTATAATTCTCAACAGTGAGTATATCGTTTACATTGGTCGTTTCCTTCTCAACAGGTTTTATCGCCGACTGTTCAGCCATTACTTGTTGGGTGCCGGTGGTTTCAATAGCATCAGCAACAGTCTCCACAAAGTTCTCCAACAGCAGTAGGTCAACCGGGAAAAACAGATGAATTATGCCAAATTCATTTTCTCCTAGAACAAGCCTCATAGAGCTGACGTAATATTCCAAATCAACAATGGTTCTATCATAAAAGGGATCCATTGTTATTGATGCAACCTGCTGAAATCCGACCTTGATAAATCGAATTTGTTTTGTGTATTCATTTTCAAAGACCGCTGTAAAAATCCTGGCAATTATGTTGATAATTTCGCCGTAGGCATCCTCTATATCCGGTTTAAAATCCTCACCATCGACAACCGCTCGAAGTTCGGAATCCGAAAATAACATCAGTCTGCCGGCGATCAGTATTGAATCTTTTAAATTGATGGACAGAAAACTCCTCCCCTCAATTTCACCAACTACATCCAGATTAGCAATAATCTGACTACAAGATCCTTCCTTAAAGTTGAAATCATCTCTCCCTGCCACCCTGTCCTCAAGATGAACCAGTTGTACATTTATGCCTAAAAGAGCACCCACCTCATCAGCTATTCTCTCCCGACATGCACACAGTATTCCCTCAACCTTGTTCTTATGTTTTTCGACTTTGAATAGAGATGCATCTTCAAGTTTTGGTACAAACCCGCTAGTCTCTGTCATTTCAATAGAATTCTTTATGATTCTTTCTCCACATTTATAATTACAGGAATTGATAATGGATTCTTATACTGCCTCCTCATCTTATCGGGCAGCGATGAGAATATATTAAGAACATATCAACTTTTCCAGGAATATCTGTTGAATATCAGTCTTTCAGATATATTTGCCATTAGTGCCTTACTCCAGAATTTCAGTAATAAAAAACAAGAAATTAAGAAAGATCGTTTAAAATTACATGGTTGAATATACTTCCATGGCACTTATCCAGCGAGACTGAAAGTTTTCCGACTAGTCGGGTTAAATCAATTCACACCTGCATTCTGACATTTCCAGCCTGTTTAACCAGTCCCATCTACCCTCCAGCAAAATCGAGCAAGATTCTCTAGATCTGCCTCACCCCGTTCCTGGTATATAATTTGCATAGCATACCTAAACATTAAATTATATATGCTATGAAATCTCTTCTAACCTTACTTATAATCTTCTTCTACATGTTCGATGGCCCAATCATGGCCTCTGAACTTATTAAGATAACACGCGTAGATAACAGAGATAGTATTCAGCTCTATTTCAGCTTTGACAGGCCACCTGTGTTCAATGATACAGCCAACGAGAAACGCATTAATCTCATTTTCCCACAATCTAAAATCGCACCTGACCTTCAAATATTTGAAGCCGACGACAAGATAGTCAAAATTTTGTCACAACATAGAGGCGAGGACTATATACTCTCTCTCTTTTTCCGATACAAACCACAAAATTATAAACTCTCAAAAAGCGCAGACGAAAAAATTGTCCTGGAAGTACTGCTTGGCAATCGATTCAGTAAGTCATATAAAAAATTGGCTGACAGGCTGAAAGGGCTGACTATTCTAGACAGGAATTCCTCAGATTACTCCAATCCATATGTATTATCTCCATATAGCAGCGACTGGTTTTCTTTTTTTCCCAAATATGAATCACCGGTGGATCTTGATATTCCATTACAATTCAGTTTTCCACCCTTTCCGATAATTCAACTCCTTCCACCTGGTGAAAAAAGTACCTTACAGCTGTTATCTCCAGAAATGTTCAAGCTTGCAGACCAGGGTCTATGGGCTCAACTTGCGCCGTTAATTTTAAACAAACTTCAAACTGAACCGGATACCGCACAGCAGAACATTCTTGCACTTATCTACTGTGAAGCGCTTGCACGAGGGAAAAACTTTGAAGAAGCCTTCAAACAGCTTGACCTTTTAAAAGAAAAACAGCTTGAAGAGCCTATTGAAAACTTCTTCCTATATCTTCTGGCACTCACCCGGGCAGTTCATGCAGACCCATATCTTGCAGACCTAGAGTTTAAAGAGCTGGAAGAGAGGGTAAGTACAAGCAACCCCCTGGCCCCTTACCTGCTGAATTCCCAGATTGAAACTGCACTTGTAACATCCCAATACAGCAAAATGAACAAACTTCTCCTCCGGGACGATATAGGCTTCCCTGATCAAGTCAAGGAAATCCGGGCAATCCGCCAGGCTGATTACTGGTTTGCAATCAAACATCCGGTGAAGGCTTATGTTGCCTATAATTTACTGTCCGAATCAGTGCTTCTTCCTACCCGGCCATATTCTCTGAATCGGTATTGCACAACACTCTACAATAATAAAAAATTTGAGGAGAGTGCAGAGTGCTATGAGCAACTCTCATCCCTTGCCTTATCTGAAGATTACTTAGGGTTGGTTAAATATAGATTAAATATGGCCAGGCTTAAATTTCAGATCGGCACGTCTCTTGTCTCTGATTTTACTCAAATTGAAAATGCATTTTCAGGGAGTGAAGCAGGAAACCGGGCCGCCCTGAAAAAAAATGACCTCTTTCTACTTCAGGACAACAGTCGATACAACTGGGCATTAAAACAATATGAAGCCATTAGCCAGAAATCAGTGCGGCGTACGGTTACTGAAGAAGCACTGTTTAAGCAAGCCCTGATCTACACCTTACTTGGTCAAAACGACAGATCCATTGCATTGCTGCAAAAACTTATCAGGGATTTCCGGCAGGGAGACATTAAGCCCACTGCACAGGCATTGCTTATTGAGTTGCTTCCTGGCGAAATTAAACGACTTGTGGATAAGAAAGAATACCTTAAGGGACTTGTCCTGGCCAAACAGAACAAAGAACTGTTTAAGAAAAGGTGGATAGACAGTGTGTACCTGGTAGACATTGCTGAAGCATATCAGAAGATCGGCATTTTTGACGAAGCACAACAGCTCTACCTGTACCTTATCGAAATCGTACCAATCGATAAAAAGGAGCAATTTTATCTACCAATGATCAAGGCTTCTTTTAATCATGGCAATTACAGTCTTGTAGAGGATTACGCTGCACAATACACCTATAACTATCCCCGGGGATCATTTTCAGATGAGATCCTTCTTCTTCGATTGCAGGCACTTGTTGCCGAGGGGAGACTTACAGAAGCGCTCCGGATTCTTCCGACTCCTCTTCCTGACCACCGGGGTATAATCAGACTCGCAGGCTCTCTTTTCTACCGTACTGACAACTTTAAAGACTGTACCAGGGTGTATAACATCCTTTCCGATTCAAATTATTCTTTTAGCCCCATAGACAGAATAATGTTTGGCGAGAGTCTTTTTAGAACGGAACATTTTTTCCAGGCGGAAGATATGTTTTTACAGGTAACCAGTGACAATCCTTTCTTTAATCAGAGCCTCTATCGTCTTGCTGAACTTGAAAGAAGAAAGGGAAAAGAAAAAAATGGTCTAAGATTTTTCAGGAAAATTGTCGAAACAGGAAGAGATGATCGTTGGAAACAGTATGCCGAAAAAGAATTAAAATTTTCAAATGCTGCTTCCCGTATGTGATTGATTTCATGAACCATATCAGTTGCAACTTTCGAACAAAATGGAATCGTAAAAAATAGGGAAAACATGGATTCTTTAAGACCATTTGATTCACAAATGCAGCTTCTAAGCAAAGTTTTGGATCTGAGAGCAGAAAAAGCTCAGATCATCTCATCAAACATTGCCAACGCTGAAACTCCAGGCTACTCCCCTTCTGTTTTTGACTTCGAGCAGGATCTAAGGAGTGCAATCAAACAAACCGGTGCGGTTGCCCTGGAGACCTCACATAACAGCCATATTTCACAGGGACCTGCCGGATTCAACTCTGTTGTCGGAAAAATCAGCAAAGTTGCTGACCAATCCGGTATAGGTGACGAAAATGGAGTCAGTGTTGACCAGGAAATGATTGCCTTATCTGAAAACGAGATACTGTATGAAACATCTGCCCAGCTCTTAAAGAAGAGAATCACTCTTCTCAAACATGTCATTTCCGGCGGACAGTAAACCTGACTTGGAAATATTAATTACAAGGAAAGCCATAGCATGGATATATTCAACACATTCCAGATAAGCAGTTCAGCACTTAAAGCCAATACTATCAGATTAAATACTATCAGCTCCAATCTGGCCAATGTCGAAACAACCTCCACTCCTGAGGGAGGTGCCTACAGGAAGAAATCTGTCTATTTTGAAAGCCAGCCGCTGAGCTTCCAAAAACAGCTGGAAAACAATATGAAAAATTCTGCCCAGGGAGTAGCAGTAACAAAAATCCTTGAAGATGACACTCCTCCAAGAAAAGTATACGACCCGACTCATCCCGATGCACAGGATGACGGATATGTAGAAATGCCTAATATAAGTGTTCTTGAAGAAATGGTTGATATGATGTCTGCGACAAGAGCGTACCAGGCGAATGTCACTACTATCAAATCAGCAAAAAGAATGGCCCTGAAGGCTCTTGAAATCGGGAGATAATACTCATGAATATGGTTAATGGAATAACATCTCTTCCCCCTTCTCTAATTACCCCGCAGGGAACCAGTGATGTCGGTCGTACCAAGTCAGGTTTTGGAGAGATTCTGTCTTCAACAATAGAGTCAACAAATAATGCCCAGTTAGCCGGAGACATGGCAGTCGAAAGACTCATGACCGGGGAGGCGAAACATCTTCATGAAGTGATGATTGCCGTTGAAGAGGCGGATGTTTCTCTTCGTATGTTAGTTCAGATGAGAAACAAGGCACTGACTGCTTATGAAGAGATCATGAGAATGCAAATTTGATGGCTAGGCATACAGTCTTTATCTATTCTGTTGCTCCGATTTTCAGGCAACTCTCTGTACTTTATTTTTAATATTGTTTGCAAAAAGGATTATTCATGGAAGCTGAAGAACAAAAAGTTCCCGCACCGACTGAAACTGCAGATCCTCCAATGGTTCAACCTGAAAGAAAAAATCTCTTCACGCTTATTCAGGAATGGCCGCTGTCAAGGAAAATTGCTACAGGTGTGGTGCTGTTCGTCTCAATATTGCTTTTTGGTTTCCTGATTTTTCAGGCCAGAGTTGCAGATCAACAACTCCTGTATGCCAACCTCTCAACAAATGACGCTTCATTGGTTGCAAATTCGCTGAAGGCAGAAAAAATACCCTATTCATTAAAGAATGGGGGTCGTGACATATGGGTGTCAGCAGATCAGATCTACCAGACCAGATTGGATCTCGCAGCCAATGGGTTGCCGAGCGGCGGCGGAGTCGGATTTGAAATATTTGACAAACAGAGTTTCGCTCTCACAGATTTCGTCCAGAAAGTAAATCATACCAGAGCTCTTCAAGGAGAACTTTCCAGGACAATAACTTCACTTGCCCCTGTAGAGACAGCTCGGGTACACCTTGCACTCCCTGAAAAAAGATTGTTTAAGAATCAACAAAAAAAGGCTACTGCTTCAGTAATTATTACACTTAAGCCCGGGAAAGAACTTGATATGAGTCAGGTTCAGGGAGTTGTCCACCTTGTTGCCGGGTCAGTCATGGGGCTAGAGCCAAAAGATGTCAAAGTAATTGATTCCAGAGGAGTAGTACTTGAAGGTCAGGAAAAATCTGACAAAAATAATCTGATGTCTCTTGACATGCTGGCCTATCAGCAGGAAGTGGAACATAGGCTGGAGACACGTGCCCAGGACCTCCTGGATAAGACAATGGGTAGTGACCACGCTGTTGTCAGAGTGACAGCCGCACTTGACTTTTCCAAAGTTGAAAAAACAGAAGAACTATTCGATGCTGATGAACCTGTTATCAGAAGTGAACAATTGAATCAGGAGAGCAGCGGTACTCAAATTGCAGGTGGGATTCCCGGAGTACAGTCAAATCTTGATGGAAATTTTCAGGAAGAGATAGACCCAATTCCACAGACAAGCAGTACTTCGAAGATAACCAATTATGAAATAAGCAAAACCATAAGCAAAATTGTTAATCCTGTCGGTTCCATTGTAAATCTTTCAGTTTCTGTACTGGTTGCTGATCGGGTGGAGCTGGACAACCAGGGCAATGCTGTATCTACCATCCCGTTCACACCCGAAGAGTTGAAATCTATTGAAAACATGGTTGGTACTGCAATTGGTATTGTTCAGGAACGGGGAGACATGATTAACGTATTGTCTATGCCGTTTATCGATACCGATAAAACTTTAGCTGAAACGGAACAACCGGCACCTCATTTTATTTACCAATATATCCCTTTTATAAAATACGGGTTGATTCTTCTTGGTATTCTCCTGATCTATTTACTACTGGTCAGGCCTGTAATAAAAACCATGCGTGGCGAAGTACAGAATCATTATAAGACAGTAAAACAACTCGAACAGGAACAAAATACAATTCAGGATGAAGAGATCGTCCCTCTTCCACCTGTAGATGAAACAATCACAATGCTCAAAAGAGAGGTGCTTCAGAACCATGTACCCACTGCCTTTATAATAAAAAACTGGATACAGGAAGGATAACAGATGGCAATTGAAACATTGACAGGACTTAATAAGGTAGCAGTCTTGCTTATCTGCCTTGGAGAAGAGGCGGCATCAAAAATTTTTGACGAATTATCCGACGAGGAAGTACGACAGGTAACCAGAACCATGGGAATGATCAACCATATACCTAGCGACATTAAGGAGAAAGTATTTGCAAACTTTCATGAAACTCGAGACCAGTATGCAGGACTTTTTGTAAAGGGAGAAGATTTTGCAAAGAAAGCTATTGCTGCCACTTCAGGGGAACAACGGTCTGATTTTTTAATGGATCAATTTGTTTCAGCTACCGAATCAAGATCTTTGGAAACTATATCTCTGATGGCCCCACGCATGGTGGCCGGCCTGCTGGAACATGAACATCCGCAGACCATAGCCCTCGTTCTTTCCACCCAGCATGTTGAACATGCCAGTGAGATACTCGCGCACCTTCCTGAAGAATTAAGAACCGATGTAACATACCGCATTTCAAAAATTGAACGGGTCTCTCCCGAGGTTATCAGCAGAATAGAAGACGCATTAAACAGGGAGATAGGTCTCGTTTCAGGTAAAGCTCATAAAAAAGTAGGTGGTATTGATGCTGTTGTCGGAATCCTCAACCATATGAAAAACAACCTCGATGCTGATATTCTTGAGAAGATGGAGGAGACCGACCCGGACATGGCGGACGAGATCAGGAAAAAGATGTTCACCTTTGAAAATCTTGTGGCACTTGATGGAAGATCACTGCAGTTGATTTTAAGAGAGGTAAATAACGATTCTCTCACTGTAGCTCTCAAGACCGCTTCCGACCAGATGAAAGAGAAAATTTTTGCAAACATGTCCATCCGCGCAGCTGATATGATCAGAGACGATCTTGAAGCCATGGGTCCGGTACGCCTCTCCGAAGTAGAACTCATGCAACAGGCCATAGTCAAGATTGCCATGAAGCTTGAAAGTGAAGGGAAACTTGTACTTGGACCTGGAGGCGGTGATGAACTTGTCTAAATATTTCAAGCATTCTGACTCTTTCCAGCCTGAGGATATTCTTAAGGTCACTCCTGTTCCACCAGTCCCGGTTGTGGAATCTTCAACCTCTGCACCCTCTACTGATATTTCACCGCAACAAGACAGTAAAGACAAAAAAGCAGATTCCGACAAGGTTCATACCGGTCTGGAGGAAAATGGATCTTTCAATGATACAGTAGACCCTGGTAAATACATTGAAATCTCAGAGGTGGAAAAAAAACTTGAAGAAGCATATGAGGCTGGAGTTCAAAAGGGATTTGAAAAACGATCAGCTGATTTCGAATCCGCAGGAAAATCTCTTCTCACCATTTGTGAACAACTTGAAACGGTTAGGGATACTATCATTGCAAACAGCAGCCGGGAAATACAGAAATTTGCCATGGAGGTTGCCGAAAGGATTGTCAGGCACTCATTACGGGATGATAATAATACAATTATTGCAACGATCGACGAAGCTCTGCAACGAGCAGTCAAATCAGATGAATTTTATGTCTATATTAATCCTGACGATTATGACATGGTAGCAGAAAGGTCAAGCGACCTCATAGCCGGCCTTAGCGGTCTTAGCAATATTGTGATCAAAAAGGATGCAACTGTTGAAAAAGGTGGGGCAAAAATTGAATCCGACAACTGTACTATTGATGCTACTATTGCAAGCCAGTTTGACGTGATCCGGGAAGAATTGAAAAAGAAAACATAAGAGAATGTTCAGTACTTATCCAAGAATTTTAAAAAACTCCGTACTATTCGGTATACAATCAAAATCATGCTATTAGAAGATTCACATATTAAAGACCTCGAAACTATTAAAGTATGGGGAAAAGTCACCCGTATTGTCGGCCTGGTTATCGAAGGGTATTGCCCATATGCATCTATAGGGTCACTGTGCCAGATTACCCCGGTGGATAATGGAGAAAATATCCATGCTGAAATAGTAGGTTTCAAGGACGGCAAAGCCCTCCTTATGCCTCTTGGCGACCTGCGTGGTCTTGGTCCGGGAAGTCTAATTCGTGTGATTAGAAACAGTGCCAGCATCAAGGTAGGTAATAACCTGCTTGGCAGAGTCATAGATGCAATGGAACTCCCCCAGGACGGATTACCCGTGCCAATCCTTACGGAAGACAAGGATCTCTACTCCCTTCCTCCGGGCCCACTGGAAAGACAGAATATCAGCCAGCCTCTTGACCTTGGAATTCGAGCGATAAATGGCCTTATTACCTGCGGAATGGGTCAACGGATGGGAATTATGGCAGGGTCAGGTATTGGCAAAAGTATACTTCTGGGCATGATGGCGAAATATGCCAAGGCTGACATTAACGTAATTGCCCTTATTGGCGAACGGGGCAGAGAAGTTAGAGAATTTATCGAAAGGGATCTGGGAAAGGAAGGACTTGCCCGCTCCGTCATTGTTGTTGTAACTTCTGATCAGTCCCCTTTACTTCGTATGCGAGGCGCGTTTGTAGCCACCGCCATTGCAGAATTTTTCAGTAATCAGGGAAAAAACGTACTCCTTATGATGGATTCTGTTACCCGTTTTGCGATGGCGATGCGTGAAATCGGGTTGGCAGTTGGTGAACCACCAACAACCAAAGGATACACCCCTTCTGTTTTTGCAACCCTGCCCAAACTACTTGAACGAGCTGGAAGATTCAAAAACCGTGGGACAATTACCGGACTTTATACTGTCCTTGTTGATGGGGATGATCTCACTGAACCGGTCGCAGACTCTGTACGCTCGATTCTTGACGGTCACATCGTTTTGTCCAGAACTCTCGCTGGCAAAAATCATTTTCCTGCAATTGATGTTATCAATTCAACCAGCCGTGTAATGCGGAATATCATCACCCCCCGTCATCAGGAACTTGCAGGGAAAGCCAGAGAGGTTCTTGCGACCTATGCAGATGCTGAGGATCTCATCAATATCGGTGCCTACGCAAAAGACTCCAACCTGAAGATTGACTATGCAATCAGCAGAATTGACTCGATAAATGATTTCTTAAAACAGGATTATAATGAAACCACTTCAATAAAAGATGGTCTCAATCAGTTAGGAAACTTGCTGGGTAACAGAAAAGATGAGAAACCCCCGAAAAAAAACAGGCGCGAAACAGATCCTTTATAAATCTTTTTCATCCCGATTATTGACATTTTATGAAACCGTTCAACCTTGACACTGTCCTTGATTATAGAAAACGATTGGAGGATATCGCCATTCACCGGCTGGCTGAAGCTAAACGGCAGGAGAAAATAATCCAGCAGAAGCTGGATGAGGACAGGAGGAATCTTGCCGCCCTTATAAAAGAAATTGAACAGCTACAGAACGAAACTATTTCGATTTTAGATCTAATTAATTTCGAGAATAGAATTCTCTTTCTTAAAAAGAATATTCATAGTGTTAAAACAAAACTGCATGAAAAATCTGAAAACAGAAATAAAATGCAGGAGAATCTTATAGAAAAAAGCAAAAACAGACAAATTATGGCGAGCCTGAAAGATCAACAGAATCGAGCATGGAAAAAATACCTCGATAAAAAAGAGGTCGCAATGCTCGATGAAATTGCGACCATAAGACACGATGCTGGAATCTAACTATGATGGCGTCGTAAAAAGTCTTCATCTTGTTCGTTGTTACATCTTTTCTATTGTTACTACGTACCGTATGTACGCAGTAACAATAGAAAAGTTGCACGCCTCCAATATGAAGTTTTTTACTTATCCATTGAAACTGAAATTTTTACGAACTTGTCAACTATGAACATACTCACTAAAACAGTCGTTATTTTTGCCTCAACAACTCTGCTTCTTTCTACTTGCGCCACACTTCATGCTGCCGATCAGCCTGCAGCGGCAGAATACTCATCGGTAGAGGAAAGAAGGCTGCACCATGTCGTCAGCCTGGAAAGAGCAAGTATTCGTAAAGAACAGGAAGAAATGGTTATGAAAAAAAAGGAGCTAAAGACCCTTGGGGATGTTGTCGATAAGAAACTAGCTGAAATTGATAATAAGCTTGAAGAACTCAGGAAACTTCAAAATAAAATTGAAATACTTCTTACAGCAAAATCAGCAGAAGAAAAAAAACGGCTCAAAGGGTTAGCGTCTATATATGAAAAAATGACTCCGGAGAGAGCATCCCTGGCACTCACCGGACTTGATCAGCAACTTGCAGCAGATCTACTAGCTAACATGAGAGTTAAAGCTGCCGCGAAAATACTGGATCAGATTTCAAATAAAAAAGCAGCGCAGCTGAGCACTACTTTTTCAACGATACAACTTGAGTGAAAACAATGACCCAAATAGCGATTGTCCAGACAGCACCAAAACCACCTCCCCCCGGAGCCCCACCCTCAAGCAATAACCAAACCTCATTTAGTCCTCATTTAGAAAATGCCGTTGGTGGAGAATCACAAGTTCCCAGTAACACTTCTTCCGACGAATCAACTCAAATTGATCCCTATTCAGATGATACTCCTGGTACCACTCCAGGCTCAAACGTTTTCTCTTCTAATACACCAGTAGGAAATTCAGCATCTCAATTTAAGAACGGTGATCCAAATTGGAATCAACAGGCCAATGGCGCAAAAATTCCAGATCATCTCAAACAATTGCGTACAGAACTCACCACTACAGACGCAAAAATTTCGTCCTCTTTATCGCAATCTCCTGCACACCGTGGTGATACACCTTTTAAAATTAATATTGCGTTTACTGACAATCAGGGAAATACCATCCAGCCGGCTCCTCTGACTGGAAACGATGGCATACTCAGGCAACTGCAGCAGATAATTCACAACAGCAGCGAAACCGGCACAGTTTCCATCCAGGGTGCGGTCAACGGATTTTCCGGTGGACTGGCAGGAGACAATTCAGGAAGATTCTCCGGTCAAATGCGTGAGCCGCATATAATCTTTGAAAAAACAGGCCATAAAACACAGACCCTGCGACAGGATGCACTGGCCCAGTATCTTGATGCTAAAATCAACACCAGAGAACATGGTAACAACAGTTCGAATACAACGAACAGTGAACAGCAGAATGGCACTAACAGTCAACAATTCTCAGCCCATCTGCAGTCAAATTCTTCTCTTTCTACGGAGCAGGCAGCCGGTTTTCAGCAAGTTTCTACACTCCTGCAGGACGTTTCCGGCAGTCACGCACAAAACAGCGGTAAGTCGATTATTTTATCTTCCGGTAATATTGTCTATGAAGAAGATATTATGCACCAAGTGGTTGAACGATTTCAGGTTTTTAAACAGCAGAACGATACCAGGCTTACCCTGAGGCTCCATCCGGCTGAACTTGGAGAGCTGCAAATTGACCTTACTGTAAAAGAGGGGTCTATTAAGGCAAATGTCCTTGCTCAAAGTCTGCAGATCCAGGAAATAGTCGAACGAAACCTGCCTAAACTCAGGAATTCTCTAACAGAGCAAGGCTTTACTATCGAAGAAATCCTGGTCACCACCCAATCTGATTCTATCACCGATTTCAACCTCTTTGAACAGCACCTTGCCGACCGGAATAATTACACTCCGACAGTCCGGGAGGTTAAAGAGCCAAATAGTTTCAATATGGTGCTGGAGGATGCAGTTGAAGAAACAATTGGTTGGAAAACCGGTGTTAATATAAAAGTCTAGATTTGAGGAGTTTACAATGAGCAGCTATATAGAAGCACTGGGACAGGCAAACACTGTGGCAGCGGCTGGTATAAAAGATGAATCAGCCAGTAAAACCAGTATGGGGAAAGACGATTTCCTCACCCTTCTTGTCACTCAGTTACAGAACCAGGATCCTCTTAACCCCGATGATCCCACAGAATTTACAGCTCAATTGGCACAGTTCAGCTCACTGGAGCAGTTATTTACCTTAAATGAAAGCATGGATAATCTGGTCGCTTCAAATGCAGGATCCGACAAACTTTCTACTCTTAATACAATAGGAAAAGAGGTTGCGTATCATAGCGGCAATTTCAATTTTTCCGGAGAGCCCCAGGAAATTGGTTACCAGCTTGATGGTCCTGCTTCAGAGGTAACGCTTTCCCTGCAGCAAAATGGATCTACAATTACTACTTTACATGGCATCGAGTTAACAAAAGGTAATCATTTTATTACCTGGGACGGTCTAACCGAAAATGGGACTCCGGCACCTGTAGGTAAATATGAAATCATTATCAGTGCCAAAGCAACCGATGGTGAAAGTGTCGCTGCAGCCCCGATAATCAGATCTGAGGTAACCGGGGTTGACCTTGAAGGTGAATCAGGTGGGATTCTAATAACTCACGCAGGGGATATTAATTTTAATGAGATCCTGGGTGTTTACAATCCCGGCACCAGAACAGGTGAGACTCATAGCAATGAAGATTGGGAGAACGGTGAGGAAACATTGGAAACAGTAGCTGGTCTTGCTGAAGATGTTAATGAAATAATTGAATAATGATGGCGTGGTAATAAAACTATAAACAGTGGATTAATCGATATGGGTGGATTTAAACATCTGGCTCTTAGAGGAAGGGGGAAATAATGGGAATATCAAGTGCATTGTACAGTGGAGTCAGCGGACTAAAGACCAACGGACAGGCAATGAGCGTTATAGGGAATAACCTTGCCAATACCAATACTATAGGATTCAAAGGATCCCGTACCGTTTTTTCAGACCTTTTGTCAAGTTCGATTAGTAGTTCCAGCGGAATTTCACAGGTTGGACGTGGTGTAAGTGTGTCCACTGTTGACAATGTGTTCAGCCAGGGAACTTTTGA
>MAXH01000191.1 GCA_001750925.1 Desulfobulbaceae bacterium S3730MH12 | reverse complement strand
TTTCTTGATTTTGCCTATCAGGGATTTGGTGAGAGTGTGGATGCGGATCGCTATAGTGTTGAGCAGTTCGCCGCAGCCGGAGGGGATTTTTTTATAGCCAGTTCGTTTTCCAAAAACTTTGGTCTCTATAACGAGCGTACGGGTGCACTGACAATTGTCAGTCCTACAGCTGAGCAATCTGCGGTGGCCATGAGTCACCTGAAGAGCACTATTCGGGTAATTTACTCCAACCCTCCCGCCCATGGCGGCCTGGTTGCGGCAACTATTCTCAGTAGTCCCGAGCTATACGCTCAGTGGCTGGAAGAGCTTGGCACTATGCGTGATCGGATTAAAGCGATGCGTTCAGCTCTTGTTGACGGCCTGGTGAAAAGAGGGGTGGAGGGGGACTTTTCCTATATCACCCGCCAGCGGGGCATGTTCTCCTTCAGTGGGCTCTCATCGGAGGTTGTTGACTGGCTGAGGGAACATAAATCGATCTATGTGGTCGGTGGCGGTCGTATTAACCTGGCGGGGCTGACCTCTGAAAATATCGATTATGTTTGTGATGGGATTGCTGAGGCGCTTAGTAAACAGTAAAAGCAGGTAGATAGGCTGTAGGCTGTCAGGAAAGACGTTCCTGAGCAGGTGCCCTGCAGTCGAAAGTGCTTTAAGATTACCGAGTATCAGTTCATTCGTGACACCGGTAAAGAATTGATGTTTTTCACTGTCCATATGTTTAATATCAAAAAGAAACAGATCCGTATGCTCTGGCAGAGATGATAGATATAATGAATTTTATTTTATTTCTCATGTAAAGTTCAGGTTAAAGGAGATTCTTCTATGAAACTTGTTGTACTTCTCGGTAGTCCTCGAAAAAATGGAAATAGTGAAACTGTCGCTAAATCTGTGGTTGCCCCCATAGAGCGGAGTGGCGGTACGGTAGAGTATATTCGACTCAATGACCTCAGCCTGCGTCCCTGTCAGGGCTGCGGGGGATGCGATAAAAATGGAGACTGTATCATTGATGATGATATGAAGGATATTTACACCACGGTAGATGCGGCAGATCGATTACTCCTGGTCAGCCCTGTTTATTTTTACGGGCTTTCGGCACAGTGTAAGATTTTTGGAGATCGGATGCAGGCCAGATGGGCCAGAAGGTATCTGCTGAAGGATCGTTATCGCCAGGAAGAGGAACGAAAAGGGTATCTGATCTCCTCTGCCGCGACGAAAGGACCGAAGATCTTTGATTGCAGTATACTGACCACAAGATATATCTACGATGCGATGGATGTGGAATATGGTGGTGAGTTCCTGATAAAAGGGGTCGATAAAAGAAAAGCTGTACTTGAACATCCGGAAGAGATGCAGCGGGCAGAGGCCTTCGGCAAAGATATTCTTGCAGGTCGTATCTGATTAGTACGGTATGAAAGAAACCCTTCTACTCCGGTCATTTTTTGCTGCCTATCAACTGATCTGGTACTGTGTGACTCCTTTTCTTGTCCGCTCCGGGAGGGTAAAGGAGGGGAGCGGTGAGCGTACTCTGCAGGAGGTGAGATTCTCCAGGGTGGATCTCTGGATACATGCCGCTTCGGCGGGAGAAGCCTATCTTGCCAGGCAGCTTGTAAAGTGTCTTGGCAGTGAGAGGAAGCTTGATATCCTTATCACCACCAATACCTCCCAGGGTCGATCTATCCTGGAAAAAGATATTGATACACCGGGCCACCGGATAACAATTGCCTATATGGTATTTGATAACCCGTCCCTTGTGAAAAAGGCTGTAAGGATTGCCGATCCGAAGCTTCTGGTGCTTATCGAACTTGAAATCTGGCCTGCTCTGATGGCCGAAATGAAGAGGGCCGGCAGAAAAATAATTATCGTCAATGGGCGGATGACCGAAAAGAGTTACAACGGCTATAAAAAGGTGACATCCCTGTGGAGACAGCTTAAACCTGACGCCATTCTTGCAATTTCCGAAGATGATAAGGCGAGATTCATCGCACTTTTTGATCAACCTGTAACCTTTCATGTTGCCAATATGAAATTTGACCGAATGGAGCACTGCAGGATCAGCACAGAGGAAAAAGCGGAGTATCAGTACCTGGTGCTGGCCTCAGTGAGAAAAGAGGAACAGAGCGAGATCCTCTATCTGATAGAAAAGCTTCTTGAAAAATTTCCTGACCTGCGAATTGGTCTTTTCCCCCGTCATATGCACCGGCTGGAGAACTGGGGAAAATTACTTTCTGACAACGGAATCAAATGGGTTCTAAAATCGGAAAGGAGCTGGGGCGGGGAATATTCTGTCATGCTTGGGGATATCTTTGGTGAGCTGAAAAAGGAGTATCGCAGGGCAGATGCAGTTTTTGTTGGTGGAAGTCTGGCACCCTTGGGCGGTCAGAATTTCATTGAAGCCTTTATGAACGGAGCTGTCCCGGTAACGGGCTCTTCGGTCTCCGATTTTCTCTGGACCGGGGAGGAGGTCTTTGACGGGGGATTGGTACAAAAAGGAAATTCAAAAGAAGAGGTGTTACAACTGCTTGTTGACTCACTGGAAAATCCTGTTGATAAAGTATCTATTCAGCAAAAAGTTGATAACTATATTTTAAATAAGCAGGGTGGGAGCCGCAAAACCTGCGAATATATTAATGCTTTGCTGAGAGTATAAAGTAGCCCGTCCCCGCTTTCTTCCTGTAGGTACAAATATTTCAGGAAAATGAGGACTGGTAACTTTTATAGAAAGAATATCTGCTACGGATATCTTCCCATTGAAAAATTAACCTTAAAGGACTGGTTTGAAATTGAATCGTACAAGGAACGCTATCCGGCAAAGTGAGAATCGAATCGCGTACTCTACGATCCTGAACAAAAGAAGATACTTGCATAGCAATGGGACGGAGGGAACAGGTGATTCAGATAGTTGAGGAGTTCTATGATCTTGGAAAGGTTATAGATACCTTTGAATTATTCGGAGGATATACCAATCGCAGTTTTCGGGTGGTTGTCGAACAGCGTGGTGTCACAAAAGATTATTTTCTGCGTAAATACAAATTGGGTATTGGTGAAAAAGAGATTCTTTTTGAACACGCCTTGATCACTCATACCATGGCAAATGGATTTCATCTCCTTGCCGGTCTAATCCCCTGCCGGGATGGAGGCACCTTTGTCAGCCCAGCCATCAGTAAAAATAAATTTGCACTCTACCACTTTTTAGCAGGAGAAGGGAAGTACGCCTGGGACAACCCCCTGATGGAAGAGAGTGAATATGAGAGTGCGGCAGAGGTGATGGCTCTTTTTCATAATGGCTCGAAGGGATTTGAGCAGCAAGGTTTTGATCGTGTTGAACCGGGTATTCTTGAACTTGTTGCTGGTATGACACAACTGTTTGCTGACTATGCAAAGAAAGACCGTAACACTGAATTTCACGGCTATTATGTCAGCGTACTTAATTCTATTCTTCTCTGTATAAAAACAAATACTATCTTCAGAGATGATGCGGCTCAGATGGTCAGTAATCCTATTCACTGTGATTATCATCCCGGGAATCTGAAGTTCAGTGGCGGCAAGGTTGTTGGAGTATTTGATCTGGACTGGGCCAAGATAGATTTTCGCCTTTTTGATATCTGTCTGGCGCTTATTTATAATTCTGTTCACTGGGAAATGGATCTTGATGGAAACATGCTGCCTGAAAAATGCGAAATGTTTATGAAATCGTATCAGGCTACCCTGTTGAAAACGAAAGTGCTTCCCCCTCTGAACAGGGCTGAAATTGATAATTTTCCGGCGATGATGGCAATGGCTAATCTTTACCTGCTTAACTGGGAAATCTCCGAATATTATTCTGACAACGATATAAATGAGTACGAATATCTCGCATACCTGAAGCACAATGTTCGTCAGATGCACTGGATAGAAAATAATAAAACTGTGCTGGCGGCTGTGGCGGATTCTGTAAGGTTGTGAAATAAATCTTTCCCCCCACATTTACTTTTTATCTTCTCCAGGATGAATCAGAGGTTGTAACTGGATTGGGCCTGAGGGTTCACAGGAACCCCCGCAATCGCAACCCGTATCATCGGTTTTGCTGTGCAGCGGGCCGTGGTCATGTCCGTGATCGGCGTCAGTTGCACAGGATCCCGAGGAACACCCGCAGCCATCGTCTGCCCCAAACCAGCCCCTGATGACGTTGTACAAAGGACGGATGGAGAGCGCCAGCAGCAGCAGGGTTGCCGTTGTCATCAACCAGGTGGGCAGGATTTCAGCGGCATGGCCGACTGCGGCAACGGCAGAGATGCCAAGGGAGAAATAGATGGCATCTACCGCCAGGCCGCACAGTACACTGACGATAGCAATGGAGAGCAGGTACAGAGCTGTGGCTCGTTTACCAAGCAGGCCGAACAGCACGGACAGTGAGGTGATATTGGTTGCCGGGCCGACCAGCAGGAAGACCAGGGCTGTTCCGGGGCTGACTCCTTTCATGATAAACGCAGCGGCAATGGGAGTTGATGCAGTAGCGCAGATATAAAGGGGAATACCGAAGGTCAGCATAAGCAGCATAGACGATAATCCGCCGCCCAGGTATCTGGATATTATGGCGTCAGGTATCAGCACGTTGATCAGTCCGGCCAGCAGGATACCAACAAAAAACCAGCCTGCCAGATCTGCCCAGAGACTGGTTCCTGCGTATTTCAGCCCTGTGCCCAATTTTTCGACTAAGCTATGATGTGTTTTATGCTTTTCCGGCGGGCAGTCGATACCGTCACAACAGTTGTCTATGGGGCAGCTCAGATCCGGTTTTGTCTGTTTTTCTTTATCCGGTGGATTTAAAAAATTTTCTGCGCTGCCAGCTGTAAACGCAGAGATAAAGGCTGAGATCGGCCTGGCAATTGTCATGATTGGATCAAGCAGAGCCCAGGTTATCGATATGGAGTCCACACCGGATTCCGGAGTGGAGATCAGAAATGCCGTGGTGGCTCCGTTATTGGCACCCTGTTTTTTCAGCGACGCCGCTGCAGGCAATACACCGCAGGAACAGAGGGGGATAGGAATACCCAGGAGAGCTGCTTTGAATACCGAGCTGAAACGGCCGTTGCCCAGGTGGCCGGCTACGTAGGCCGGGGATAAAAACATTTTGAGAAGCCCGCCGATCATCAGACCAAAGAGGATGTAGATAGAAGCCTGCTGGAGCATGTCCCATGAGGCAAGAAGGACATTATAGAGAAAGTTTAACATGATGCTACCTTAATTTTATACTTAGCTGATCCATTCTTCGACTTCAGCCTGTTTCGGTGCTCGGCCAACACACTTGACCTCTCCGTTAATGACAACTGCGGGGGTCGAAAAAATACCCAGTTGGGCCATTTCCTGGAAGTCCGATACCTTGATGACTGATGCATTCATCCCTTTGGTGGCAACTGCTGCTTCGATCACCTTTTGTGCCTGTTCGCAGGCCGCGCATCCTGGGCCGCATACTTTGATTTCCATGATTCTCTCCAATAGGGCCATCTATGGCTACTTGAATATTCTAATCAGATAAGCAGATTAAACAAGTAACCGGTAAAAAGGATACCTGTACCAACAACAGCAATAAATACTGCAATGAGTTTGGGTTTTAG
>MAXH01000190.1 GCA_001750925.1 Desulfobulbaceae bacterium S3730MH12 | reverse complement strand
TAAGGATTAGCGCAGAGATGAAGTTTCCGGAGTATCTTGCCAGTGGCGCGGTAAATGTTAACAACCTTGTTATCAGCCGAGCGGACGGCATAAGCGGCTCCATTGATCTTGACCCTGAAGAGCAGGGTATACAGATTAAAGGATGCAACTGGATCTTGAGAGACGGAAAGTTGTCTTTTGATTCAGGAAAAGGTCTCTTTTATGGGCATGCAACGTTGGACATGGCCAAGTTTGATTTAACAGCAGATATATCCTTTATTGAGGGTCAACTCTATGGCGTGGGTATGTGCTATGGATTTGATGAACCAGGTCTTCGTATTCTGTACACATCCTCTGTACCTCCTGTTCCAATCGTATTCCTGCAAGAAGTCTGCGGCGGAGTAGAAAACATCCCTGATCCCAGCAGGCTGATTCTCAAAGCCACGGCTGATATCACGGCCGGGCCTACGATACAAGACTATTATTTGGCAGGACTGGATAATGCGGGTATGGAAATTGATATCTCAAGCAGGGCTACCCTCAGTGGGACACTGATTGTGGGGGGATCTTACGAACTGGCTTATGCCGAAGCCTATCTGGACTGGCATAACGTGGAATTCGGTGCAAATGGCGATCTGAATGCTCTGGACATCTTCACAGCCTATACCACCTTAACTATAGACGCACAAAACAATATTTCAGGCAGTGGTGTGGGAAATCTCTCTGTGCCAGACGTCTGGTACTATTGGCCGTTAAGGGGTAAAGAGTTGGCAAATGTCCTGGGCCTGCTTGATAACAATGGAATCAAAGGGGAGGTGCAGATTGGCGGCTTTGGATGGTTGAGCGCAGCCTTTGGTTTTGACTGGGAAGGCAACTTCTCGGTGGCAAAAAATCTGGAGTCTCTGGGTTCAAAAACCTATATGGCCTCACAGAGGCTCCTGTCTTTAGAAGGGCAGCTCATGCCCGTATATGTTCCTGAGGGAATGGAAGTTATCTATATCAAGGTAACGTGGACAGGCGATGGAGACTCTGCTGTTGAGCTTGTAAAACCCGATTCAACCCGGATCACACCGGGTACTTGTGGGGCTGATCCTGATTGTTACTATCAGGACGATGCGCCGCAGGAAGCCTGGTACGCTTTACGTAACCCTGATAGTGGACAGTGGCAAGTTGATATTATAGATCCCGCGAACCTGGGTGATATTGCTGTGGATGTTATCACAAGCAACAGCAAGCCGTTAATTCAATTGACAGAACCATCTGTGGACATCTCAACAAATACAAGTGCGGATATCAGTTGGGTTAACAGCGATCCCGATGACAATGCATCTGTCAGCCTCTGGTACGACGTGGACCAGGAAGGATACGATGGAAGCCTTATCATTAGCGGGATCAATGAGGACGACGTGGCAGACAGCCATGTCTGGGATGTGACAAGCATTCCCACTGGGAGGTATTACATATATGCGCAAATTGATGACAAGAAAAACGCCCCTCTTCGGTGTTACGCGCCTGGTATGGTGGAGGTAATTAATCCGCTTTACCCCGGCACACCCACGAATCTTCAGACGACCGTTAATGGCAAGGTGGTTGAATTGAGCTGGGATGCTGTGGTTGATTGTGTGTACATGCTTCACTACACTGACAACATAACATCCGGGGTCTACGACTCATATTTTTCTCTGGCTGATGAGAATCACTGGATCGCAGACGCCGCTTTGGCAGGAAAGGATGTTAAATTTGCGGTTCAGGCGGTTCACGCAGTTGAGATAGGCGAAGGTCATACAGAGATGCGAGCAAGCCTTATTTCAGCTCCAGTTGTTGTAACCATACCTGACCGTCCCGGAATTTCAGTTAAACCTGCTGTTATCAAGTTCGGTGATGTATCTCCTGAAACATCTACTGTGAAAGTTGCAACGATCAGCAACATGGGCAATGAAGACCTGGCGATAACCTGCCTGAAATTTGTCGGATCAGACAAAGAGGCCTTCAATGTGGACAGAGACTGTCCCTTTACCATAGGACCCGGCGCAAATGAACAAATAGGGATAGAGCTGATTCCTAACAAGCAGGGAGCCTATTCGGCTCTATTTCAGATCTTTTCGGATGACCCACAAAAGGCAGTTTATGAAACAGGCTTGTCTGCTACGGTCAATTATCACTGTAACGGTGACTTTGACGACGATAGAGATGTGGATGGCTCTGATCTGGCAGTATTTGCGGCAGACTTCGGCCGAACAGATTGTAGTGGCAATTGCGACGGGGACTTCGATGAAAACGGAGATGTGGACGAAAGCGATCTTGCCGCATTTGCAGCAGCGTTCGGGCGGACCGATTGCCTGTAAGGACTTGATCGGGTTGATTCGGTTCATTGACTTGAGATATGGAGAAACAAAGATGATGGATCACATAAAAAATTCAAGATTTTTTGTGTGGTATCTTTGAGAGAAACAGGGCTTGCAATTTTACTCTTTTTGGCAATTTTGTTTTTTCTTCAATCCCCTGTAAATGCTGCAGGAGAATTCCCGTTCGGTGACGGATGCTATATAGGTGCATATTTGGGTTGCGGCGTGGAAGATAGCAATTGCCCGACTATCTTTTGAAGGAAGGAGGAGCAAGATGGAAAAAAATGAAACAGAAAAATTTACTGGTAATTGCGATACCGACTGTTTTGTCCCTCAATACGGTTCCATCAGCATCGCCTCGGGTCTGGTGGTGCTTCGGAATGAATTTCCCCGGTACCGTGAATAATCGCTCTCACTGGGATGAATCTGGCGACGGCTTTTACAATAAGCTGCGAAATGCCGGATGGACTGGTAAATTTCGGTGGACGAACTAGAATGCCCGGGAGAAAGACTTTAAGCGTGCAGCATCAGGTGACTGGGAGCAATCGTATGCCGACAATGCAGACGCTGTGTACCCATGTTCAACGGCCTGGGATCCGCTCTGGGGAAGAACTAATCAGTCAGTTTATTTTGGTTCTACCCATGATGATAATCACCTCGTGCCTGGGGATGCTTATCGTTCTTATGGCAACAAGGAGTTGGAGTGGATCTGCTTTGATAGCTGTTCAACGCTGGCTGATCGTAGTTATTGGTATACGGCCTTTGATGGACTGCACTTGATACTCGGATTTGCCAATACGATGTACGTAATTTCTTACGGCGATGGGCGTAAATGGGGCGAATACATGATTGATGACGGCTGATGACTGACAGATGATTAGGAACGTGGACGAAATAATTTCCACAAGTAGACGCATAGATTTGGGTCAGATTTGTTCGATCTCAGATCACAAAAGTTGATGAAATAGCCTATCTATTTTGATGTTTTTGTGATTTGAGATCGGGCAAACGTGACCTGAAGCTGTGATGCATAGTTGGGGAAGTTGTTTTGTCCACGTTCATTAGGGTTTATTGTCCTGATTATATGTATGGAAAATCTCTCGCCTCATGCTGATGTGGAGGACTGGCAGGCTCATCTTTTTTTGGAGGATGAGGCTGGTATATCAGCTTACGGGCCGGTAAGCAGTGCCAACCTGGATCTGCTTGTAGCTGATCCTTTAACAGGTGAATTACGAAACTAATCTCTTAAGGGGGGAGGGTGCATAAGTATGAAAACTTATTTTTGCAAAGTAATGCTCGCGGTTTTGATCTATTTTCTTTTCTCAATAATAAATGCCTTTGCGTTTCAGGACATGGGAGATAGCTGTTTGAGCAACTTCGATTGTTGGTGGTCAGATCAGTATTGCGCAACGCCAGTGGGCTTATGTGACGGACCGGGGGTTTGTGCTGAAATGCCTGAAATTTGTCCCTTCATTTATGACCCTGTTTGCGGCTGTGATGGTGTCACCTACGGCAACGAATGCGTAGCAGCAGCCAGTGGTGTATCGTTAGCCTATTATGGGCCTTGCGAACCACTATGTCGAGGAGATTTTGATCACGACGGGGAGGTCGATGGGAGTGATCTTGCAGCTTTTGCCGCTGATTTTGGCCGCACTGACTGCTTGCCCGAAAATCCTTGTCAGGGAGACTTTTACAATGATGGCGACGTAGATGGCAGTGACCTGGCCGTTTTTGCCGCGGACTTTGGACGGACAGATTGTCCGGATTCTCTGGAACTACCTTATATTAAAAGATACTCAAACAGTGGTTGCCTTGACATGTCTTATGGAGTCCCAGAGGAATATCCGGGATGCGGTGAGGATGAGATTGTTGCAAGAGTTGAAGGAAATAGCATTCTTATTACCCATAAAAATGCCACATACAATTGTTGCCCGGATTATGTAGAGGTAATTCTATCTTCACAAGGAAACATATTGACACTCTATGAAAAAGAAATTCTTACGATGCCTTGTAATTGTATGTGTTGCTACAATATTTATACAGAAATTGCCGGCCTTGTGCCTGGTAAATACACCATAGTGGTCTGCTGGCAAGATTGGGAAACACATGGAGAATTGTGTAAGGCAGTTAAGGTAATAGTACCATAAGATTCCGTACAAACGTTCACGGAGTGTTGGAGTAAAAATCCGACCCCAGAGGGGCCTGCTTTGGAAACCCCTGGAGGGTTTGGGTATGGCCAACAAATCTAAGGAAAAAAGGGAAAGGAGGAGCAAGATGGAGTTGAGGACACCAAGGTTTTTTGTTTTGGCAGTGGCTATGGCAATGGTCCTTATGGTGTCAGGTGGGCCGGCTTTT
>MAXH01000189.1 GCA_001750925.1 Desulfobulbaceae bacterium S3730MH12 | reverse complement strand
CTGCCAATAGCTTTGATCTGTTTTTCGACCTTATCGCTTATTCTGAAAAAGTCTTCAACAATAAAAAGAGGAGGGACCCAGCCCTCAACTTCCCAGAGACCGTTATATTGTCCGGAAAAGGCGCGAAGGGTTATAAGGCTGCCATCCAGCTGCATACATTCCATAACGCCAAACATTTTTCCCCTGGCCGGGCCAAAGAGATAATCTTTGGTAGCATCCTCCGAGTCAAGTTCTGCCATTAACCTGTGACAGCCTGCGATCGCCTTAGCACTACCCAGACTGTGTACGGTTTTACACCTTTTGCAGTAGCCGCTGCTTATGGTCTGAGGTGAGTGGTCATGGGGTGTCTGGTGCATTTGTCTGGTGACTGTTGTTTTTATCAAATAGCAGGCAATTTATCCGGAAGTCGGCTAAGAATATCGAGTAATAAATAGATAGCCCGAACACAGGATAAGAAAAAAACCTCATAAAGGAAAGTATGGAAAATAATGTGCAGCAGAAAAAGGGGGTGTTTGATGATCTTGGACCTGACCGGGTACTCGGGCTGGTTGAAGATGGACTGGGAGTCCGCTGTACAAATCTCTTTCGACCTCTGACAAGTTATATCAACAGAGTTTATGAGATTGAACAGGAGGATGGCACCGGGCTGATCGCGAAATTCTATAGACCCGGTCGCTGGTCGAAGGATGGTATACTGGATGAACACACTTTTCTGCTCGATCTGGCGGAACAGGAAGTGCCGGTCATCGCCCCTTTTCGGTTTCAGGATGGCACTACGCTGGCCGGTTCCGAGTCACTCCTTTTTGCAGTTTTCCCCAAATGCGGTGGCCGCAGCTTTGACGAGTACAACGATGACCAGTGGCTGGAGCTTGGACGTCTACTGGGCAGAGTGCATAATGTGGGGGCGACAAAAAAGGCAGAACACCGCATTTCCATGCACCCCGAGGATTCTGTACGCAGCCAGTTGCATTACCTGATGGCTGCCCACTGCGTGCCCGAGGATTTTAAACCGCAGTTACAAAAAGCAATTGAGCAGATTATTGAAGAGGTGACGCCACTTTTTAGTTCAATTGAGCAGATCCGTATCCATGGCGATTGCCATTTTGCCAATATGATATATCGTCCAGGAGAATCGTTTTTTATTATCGATTTTGATGATATGGCGATGGGGCCGCCCGTGCAGGATGTTTGGATGCTTCTTCCCGGAGAGCTTGACAATTCCTTCGTCGAGATTGACTTCTTTTTAGAAGGGTATGAAACGTTTCGGCCATTTGACCGACGGACCCTGCGCTTAATTGAACCTCTTCGCGCCATGCGCTTTATCCACTATATGGCCTGGTGTGCTCATCAGGTCGAGGAGGATGGGGGTACCAGAGCAATAGACGGCTTTGGTTCGGGTGAATACTGGCAAAGTGAAATCAGAGATCTTGAGGATCAGCTGATAAGGATCAGGGAGGGGAGTTTAACCTGAGCTATCATTCTATTTTATCTGCCAGAAGTTTATATGCCACATAATATTTCAGAATATTACTGACATACTGTACGGTTTCCCGGCCAATACGTTTTGCTGCAATCAGTTCTACATTGTTAAACCAGATATTTGGATCCAGCCCTTTTTTTTCTGCTTCAGCCCTCAATTTGGTAACCCTTGCCGGCCCGGCATTGTAGGCTGCAAAGGTAAAAAAGGCACTGTTCATTGCATCCAGCCCGTCTTTAACGGGGAAATATCTGTCAGCCATGAAACGGAGGTATTTGGCTCCTGCATGAATGTTGGGTTCGATTTTTTTGATATCAGGTATACCAACATTTTTATCCCGGGCTGTAGACGGCAGCATCTGCATAACGCCAATAGCGCCGGCATGACTTTTAACATTTTGGTCGAGTTGTGACTCCTGGTATCCCAATGCCGCCAGCATCAGATGGTCGAAATCATACTGCTTTCCGTACTTTTTGAAGATTTTGATGGTACTGCGAAATTTTTTGAACTCTTTCCCCTGGATTGAGTTCTTTATATATTTTGTATCTTTCATATAGCGGTTGAACGCTACGTTTCCCAGTAAAGTGCCCTTCTTGTGGTTTTTGGCAAATCCATTGATAACCGCCTTCAGCTTGGGGCTGTTCTTGCGTAAGGCCCAGGCTATATGTCCGCTATGGCTAACCTTGACTTCTTCATGAAGCCTGATATTTTTGAAAATTTGTTTCCAGAAAAGACCCTTATGGTTATCAATGATGATGGTTGGGATGAGATTGGCATTTACCATTTCCAGTAGATCAGCGTCTTCAAGGTGATCATTGGCAATGACAATCTTGACGGGGGGCTTACCAACAGAGGTCAGTAATTCGTTGAGGTTTTTCAGGCTTTCATAGTAACTCGAAGACTTTCGGACATGAACCTCTTTTCCGGCCAGGTCGAAATATGTCTTCATTAGCGGTGTTTTGACGTTTGTTACTGCAATTTCACTCACATTGTTCAAGAAGGGATCACTGAAATCAGCGAGTTTTTTTCGCTCATCGGTGGGGGTCAAATTGCCGATGGAGATATCGCCGTAACCCTCTTTTAACCGTGAAAACAGTTTGTCTCGGGACGTAGGAATAACAATGACGTTGATTTTTACGGTTTTGGTTTTTTGCTTTTTGTTTACATATTTCTCAAAGAGCATGGCATTTTCATAACTAAGACCTCTGGGTCTGGCACCATCAAAGAAAAAAAACGTTTTATTGTGGGGCATGAGAATTCTGATTGTTCTATTCTTGACCATTTCATCATAGTCACCGGTGCGTGAAACGATTTGCCCATGTAGATAATCAGCTGTCATATCGCTTCTGAATGCTGCAAAGCCGGCAATGGGGAACAGGGTGAGAAAGAACAGGATAGAAACAAAATAAGGTGTCAGTCGTTTCAAAAAGTATGTAAACATTTTGTCATTCCGCAATTTTTATGAATTATTCAGCCTACATTTGGAGACACTGTTTAAGATAAATATAAACTAGATCAAATCAGGTTAATATGCAAATAGAACATTGATGAGAGGTACATGAGCAGATCTGGTTGCAGCTCGCTAAAAACTATTGTCGTGGATGAAAAAACAGGATAGATTATAAAGTTTCCTGTTCCACCTGATTATGTGTGGTATTGGACCACCAAGAATAGTTATGTAAAAACAATAAAAGAGGAGATTACAGGTATGAGGAGATCATCGAAGTTGTTAGCCGCTTGTTGCGGTTTTTCACTGATGGCCATGGGTGCGCTCGGGGTTCAGGCAAAAACCCTGGTGTACTGCTCCGAGGGGAGTCCGGAAGGGTTTAATCCGTCACTCTATACTGCCGGAACCACCTTTGACGCATCATCCCGTCAATTGTTCAACAAGCTTGTTGAGTTCGAGCGTGGTACAACCAAGATCGTTCCTGCTCTGGCTGAAACATGGGACATTTCAGAAGACGGTAAGGAGTATACCTTTCATCTGAGAAAAGGAGTAAAGTTCCATACCACCAAGAACTTTACTCCCAGTCGTGATTTCAACGCCGACGACATTATCTTCAGCTTTATGCGGCAGTTTAAAAAGGATCATCCCTACCATAATATTTCCGGTGGCAATTATGAGTATTTTGAAAGTATGTCCATGCCTGCCTTGATCAAGGACATCGTTAAGGTTGATGACTATACTGTCAAATTTATTCTGAACAGGCCGGAAGCGCCAATGATTGCCAACCTGGCAATGGACTTCGCCTCAATTACCTCCAGCGAATATGCGGATAAGATGATGGCGGCAAAAACTCCTGATGTTCTTGATCAGGAACCCGTGGGTACCGGACCTTTTCAGCTCGTGGCATATCAGAAAGATGCAGTAATTCGCTACAAAGCCCATCCGGATTACTGGGCCGGGAAAGCTGCAATCGATAATCTTGTATTCGCCATTACCCCTGATAACTCTGTACGTTATCAGAAGTTGAAAGCGGGTGAATGTCATGTTATGCCGTATCCGAATCCTGCAGATCTTGAGGCTATGTCTAAGGATCCTGCTATCAACCTGATGCAGAAAGAAGGTTTGAATGTCGGTTACCTGGCATATAACACTCTGATACCGCCGTTTGATAAGCCGGCTGTTCGCAAAGCTCTCAGCAAGGCAATAAATAAAGAAGCAATCCTGGAAGCTGTTTTTCAGGGGGCTGGAAAAGTGGCCAAGAACCCTATTCCACCGACTATCTGGTCGTACAATGATGCAATTGTTGATGACAGCTACGATCCTGATGCTGCCAAAAAAATGCTGGCGGATGCCGGAGTCAAAGATCTGACCACCAAGATCTGGGCAATGCCTGTACAGCGTCCTTATAACCCTAATGCCCGCCGTATGGCTGAATTGATCCAGGCCGACTGGGCAAAAGTCGGTGTCAAGGCGGAAATTGTTTCCTATGAGTGGGGCGAGTATCTGAAGCGCTCAAAAGACAAGGATCGTGATGGTGCAGTACTTCTTGGCTGGACCGGAGACAACGGTGATCCTGATAACTTCCTGGCAGTACTGCTGGGCTGTGATGCCGTTGGCAGCGCGAATCGCGCCCAGTGGTGCAACAAGGAGTTTGAGGCTCTGATTCAGAAAGCTAAAGTTGTCGCCGATCCCGCTGAGCGCACCAAACTCTACGAGCAGGCGCAGGTCGTATTTAAAGAGCAGTCTCCATGGACCACCATTGCTCACTCTATTGTATTTGAACCTGTCCGCAAAGAGGTTATCGGTTATCGTATCGATCCTTTTGGCGGCCATATCTTTTATGGCGTTGACCTGAAATAATCAGGGCTGGCCGGGCCGGACAATCTACAAAGTTGTCCGGCCTTTTATTTTACCAGGGTGCTGTCTCATCCTGACATGCTGAATACTTTCCTGAAGTAATTTCTTATGCTTACATTCCTGTTGAAGAAGCTGGGGGTTCTTGTTCCCACATTTTTCGGAGTTACTCTGGTGGCGTTTGTCTTTATCAGGATGCTGCCCGGAGATCCTGTGCTGTTAATGGCAGGAGAACGTGGTATGTCGGAGGAAAGACATGCTAAAATGATGAAACAATTCGGTTATGACAGACCGATTTATGAACAGTATTTCTCTTATTTAGGGGATCTGGTGCAGGGTGATCTGGGTACTTCGATCATTACTAAGAAGCCGGTGTTCAAGGAATTTATGACGCTCTTCCCGGCTACTGTGGAATTGTCCCTCTGTGCTATTATTATTGCGGTGTTTCTTGGTTTGCCCGCGGGGATGGTTGCCGCTACCCGGCGCGGGTCAGCATTTGACCATACGGTGATGACGGGTGCTCTGACCGGTTACTCCATGCCGATTTTCTGGTGGGGACTGCTGCTTATTATTTTATTTTCCGGGATTCTTGGATGGACCCCGGTGTCCGGCCGGATATCTCTCTTTTTCTTTTTTGAGCCGGTTACCGGCTTCATGTTGATAGACAGTCTGCTTTCTGGTCAAGAGGGTGCGTTTATCTCCGCCATGTCTCATCTTATATTGCCATCCGTGGTGCTGGCCACAATTCCACTTGCGGTTATTGCCCGTCAGACCCGTTCGGCTATGCTTGAAGTCCTGGGGGAAGATTATGTTCGGACTGCCAGGGCAAAAGGGCTGGGAGCATTTCGGGTAATTGGACTTCATACCCTTAGAAATGCAATGATCCCCGTTATTACAGTTATTGGATTGCAGGTTGGTGTGCTGTTTGCCGGTGCTATTTTGACAGAAACAATTTTTTCCTGGCCGGGAATCGGCAAATGGATGGTCGACTCAATTTTTCGGCGGGACTATCCGTCTGTACAGGGAGGCCTGTTGATGATCGCCGCAGTGGTTATGATTGTAAACCTTTTTGTTGATCTGATGTATGGCCTGATCAATCCACAAATACGACATACGGATTAAAGATGACCGAATCCATTATCAACCAGGAAGATATTGATAACAGACAAAGTGGCCGCCTGGCCCTGCTGACTGAGTTCTGGTCATATTTCAGTGAAAATCGCGGTGCAGTGCTGGGGATGATCGTTTTTGTCTGCGTCGTTATTATCGCGATTTTCGCCGACTATCTTGCTCCCCATAGTCCAACTGAGCAGTTTCGTGAGGCATTTTTGCAGCCCCCTTTCTGGCAGGATGGAGGTGAACTGCGATTCCCGCTTGGTACCGATGCTGTTGGGCGTGATGTTCTTTCCCGCCTTATCCATGGATCGAGGTACTCCCTTTTTATCGGCTGTATTGTGGTCTCTGTGTCTCTTGTAGTCGGAGTGATGCTTGGCCTCTGTGCCGGTTTTTTTCGTGGCAGGGTCGATGCTGTTATCATGCGGGTGATGGATGTTGTACTTGCCTTTCCCAGTCTTCTGCTTGCACTGGTTCTGGTAGCTATCCTCGGTCCAAGTCTGATAAATGCAATGATAGCGATCGCTATCGTTCAACAGCCTCACTATGTTAGACTGACGAGGGCTGCGGTGATGGGTGAGATGACCAGGGATTATGTCACTGCTGCCCGGGTTATCGGAGTAGGAACGTTACGATTGATGTTCGTAACTGTCCTGCCTAACTGTATGGCCCCGCTTATTGTTCAGGCTGCGCTTAGTTTTTCCTCGGCGATACTTGATGCGGCAGCCCTTGGTTTTCTCGGGATGGGTGCACAGCCGCCGACTCCTGAGTGGGGGACCATGCTGGCAGAAGCCCGGGAATTCATACTGCGAGCCTGGTGGGTAGTAACATTTCCCGGCGTTGCCATCCTGACGACAGTACTTGCCATTAACCTGATGGGTGATGGACTGCGTGATGCCCTTGATCCTAAACTCAAACGTTCCTGAGAGTACCATGCCACTTCTTGAGATAGAGAACTTATCCGTCACCTTCCAGACAGCCGGTGGACTGTTGAAGGCTGTCGACCGAATTTCCCTGAATGTCGAACCCGGTGAGATTGTTTCTATTGTCGGTGAGTCAGGATCAGGAAAATCAGTGGCCATGCTTGCCCTTATGGGGCTGTTGCCATGGACTGCAACAGTGACTGCCGACGTTTTGCGTTTTGATGGTCAGGATCTATTGACTATCAATAAAAAACAGAGAAGGAAAATTATCGGTTCTGAAATAACCATGATTTTCCAGGAACCGATGACCAGTCTGAATCCTTGTTTCACCGTCGGCTTTCAGCTGACAGAGTCACTCAAGGTGCATCGTGGAATGAACCGCAGGCAGAGTAAAGAAAGAGCGATTGAGCTGCTCGACCTCGTTGGAATTCCCGAGCCCGGGAAAAGGCTTACCGCTTTTCCACATCAACTTTCCGGAGGCATGAATCAACGGGTGATGATAGCCATGGCTATTAGTTGTAATCCGCGGTTGCTGATTGCCGATGAACCGACCACTGCCCTTGATGTTACCATACAGGCCCAGATTCTTGACTTGCTACTGAAATTACAGCAGGAACAGAATATGGCGCTGATTCTGATCACTCATGATATGGGTGTTGTCGCCGAGACAGCCAAACGGGTGACGGTGCAATACGCAGGGCAGCAGGTTGAAAAACAGGATGTTAAAGGACTTTTTTCCAACCCTCACCATCCCTATACTGCTGCTCTTCTGGCATCACTGCCGGAGAGGGCGAAGTCAAAACTCCTTCCGTCCATACCGGGGGTGGTACCGGGGCTGTATGACAGGCCTGAAGGCTGTCTGTTTTCCCCGCGCTGTACCTTTGCCACCAGACAATGTCTGACTGTTGAACCTGAAACCGCCTCTTTTGATCTTGGCCGGGCTCTTTGCCATTATCCATTGCAGTATGGTGAACCTACCGGATATCCTTTGACAAGGGAGGCAGCTGTATGAAACCGGAAGTTATTCTCGAAGCGGAAGATCTCACCCGTCATTACCCGGTAAGCCGAGGTGTTTTTAAGCCTCCGTCCCTGGTGAAAGCACTTGATGGCACAAGTTTTACACTGAAAAAAGGGCGTACTCTTGCTGTGGTTGGAGAGTCCGGCTGCGGGAAATCAACTTTGGCCAGGCTTGTGACTCTGATTGAGCAGCCAACTTCTGGTGTTCTTAAGATTGCCGGTGTTGATTTAAGCAGGATAGAAGAGAAGCAGCGTAAAAAGTGGCATACCAGGGTTCAGATAATTTTTCAGGACCCCTATGGCTCTCTGAATCCGAGGCAGAAGGTTGGTCTGGCCCTGGAAGAACCGTTATTGGTCAATACCTCTAAATCTAAGGCCGAGCGGCAAAAGGCTGCCCGGGAAATGCTTTCCATGGTCGGGTTGCGGCCTGAGCATTACGATCGCTATCCGCATATGTTCTCCGGTGGGCAGCGTCAGCGCATAGCAGTGGCAAGAGCGTTGATGCTGGAACCGGAAATCCTGGTACTTGATGAACCGGTCTCAGCCCTTGATGTATCTATCCAGGCCCAGATATTGAATTTGCTATCCGAAATACAGGAGCGTCTCAACCTGGCTTATCTTTTTATCAGCCATGATCTCTCTGTGGTTCATCATATAGCAGATGAGGTGATGGTTATGTACCTTGGAGTTCCCGTGGAGTTTGCCACTCGTGATGCTATTTTCGAAGATCCAAAGCACCCTTATACTCAGGCTTTACTTTCGGCAACCCCGGTCGCAGATCCCTTTAAAGAAAAAAACCGTATCATTCTTCATGGTGAGCTGCCGTCTCCCATGAATCCCCCTTCTGGTTGTACCTTCCATCCCCGCTGTCCGCAGGCCATTGACATCTGCTCGAGCACGGTTCCTGAAATCAGGAAGGTCGGGGGCAGCATGGTCGCCTGCCATGTAGCAATTCCATAGTCCTCTTGACTTTACGTATCATAGATGTCCCCTATTAAATTTAAGGTGATTGCCTGCATCCAGTGTCAATCTATCGCTGCTGGAAGTATTCAGCCGCATTTAGTTTTAAAATTAGCTGCAGTACTGATCTCTATATAAGAAGCTCCTTGAGCAGTGCCAAAGCTTCCAGCGAGGACAATGATCAGGTCTTCATCATGAAATTTATTGTCACCGATAAGTCGGCAAATAGATCTTCTCAAGGGTTCGGTGGAGGTGATATCCATCATGGTATATTCGGAATATACCCCATAGGACAGAGAGAGCTGGCGCATGACTCTATTGTCATAAATCTGAGCATAAATCACGTTGCTTCCCCTATAGGCGGAGAGTGCAAGGATGGATTTACCTGTAAGTGAGTCGGCAATGATGGCCTTTGTATTCAGCCTCAAGGCCGCCTTGACCGCTGCTTTTGCCAGATAGGCGGTTATCTTGTTTTCATGATTATAGGATACGTTGATAAAGGGCTTTTGTTTCGATTCTACTTCCCTGATGATCTTGTTCATTATTCTTACAGCCATTTCAGGGTATTTACCACTAGCTGTTTCGCCGGAGAGCATGAGCGCATCGGCATGATCGAGACAGGCGTTAGCCACATCGGAGACCTCGGCGCGGGTTGGTCTCGGGGAGTCGATCATCGAATGGAGCATCTGGGTGGCAACAATCACCGGTCGGCGCCTCTCAATACAGGTGTTAATAATTCTTTTCTGAATAAGTGGGATCTGTTCGGCGGGAATCTCCACTGCAAGGTCACCTCTGGCTATCATCACTCCGTAGGAGTGGTCCAGAATCTCGTCGAGATTCTGCACACCATCATAGTTCTCAATCTTCGAGATGATTTTTATGGATGATTTCTTTTCATCCAGAATTTGCTGGACAGCGACGACGTCATCCTTGTTCCGGACAAAGGAGTGAGCAATAAAATCCAGGTCATTATCTGCGGCGAAGCGAATGAATTCTTTGTCTTTATCGCTGAGTGCAGGCAGTTTTACATGCACTGAAGGGATGTTTATCGATTTTCGTTGCTTGATGATCCCATCATTTTCAACCGAGCAGCAGAGATACTCCTCGTCTTTTGCTTCCACCGCCAGAAGGATATCGCCGTCATCGATCAACACTGAACTGCCCACGGGGACATCCTGGACAAACTTTTCATGGGATACACAGATTATATCGCCCTGGGAACGCTCGCCGGAATAACCCTTAATCCGAATTTTATCACCGCATTTTACAGAAAGTTCCTCGACGGCATCACAGGTTCTGATTTCAGGGCCTTTGGTATCCAGCAGGATACCGATTTTTCCAGAGATTTTCCTGGTATTATTGATCACCACCAGGGCGTCTTCATGACTCATATGGGCAGTGTTGAGCCTGACGACATTCATCCCTGCTTTATATAGGCCCTGTATGAAATCAACTGAACAATTTAGAGTGGAGATAGTTGCAACTATCTTGGTTTTTTTCGGCACGTATCATTTTCCTCGGGGAAGTTGTCAAGCAGGTACAGACGATTTTTCTGCGAAGAATGCTAAAAGATTACTTCCCAATCTACCCAAAAAGCAGCAGACTATCATAATAGACTTAATTTAGCCTGAGAATTTTTTCTTTAATGCAGAAAATATTCTGCACTATATTTTGTCAGATGGCATCAATAACGATCGAGGAGATTTGTGTTTCAAAGCCACGCTGGATAAGTACCTTGAAAATTAACGGAACAGCATAATTTCAAAATATACTCCTTGGTGTCTTGTTTTTCCCTTTTGAATGGCTTTTGCCGCTTCCATTGCGCTTAAACCCCCTTTAAAAGCATTTGGTGCAGCAATAATTTTCATAATATCTCTTGGGTCTGTTAATTTACTGTCCAAGCACCAGCTTAATTCTAGCCAATGCCCAGTCGACCTCTTCTTTTTTAATAATAAGAGGAGGTGCAAATCGTATAGTGTAGGTGTGGGTCTCTTTACATAGGATTCCAAGTTTCTGCAATTTTTCTGCTATTGCTCTGGCGCCGCCTTCAGTGCCTTCGTGCAGCTCGATTGCGATCATCAGACCGCGGCCCCTGATGTCCTTGATGTCTTTGTTCTTAATCTTTTTAAGTTCTGAGAGAAAATAGTCGCCCATTTCTTTGGAGTTTTTAATCATGCCTTCATCGATAAGGACATTCAGCGCAGCTCTTGCAATACTGCAGGCAAGTGGGTTCCCGCCAAAGGTGGAGCCATGCTGGCCGGGCTTTAAAATTTCCAGCACCTCTTTATTAGAAAGTACAGCGGATACCGGATAGAAACCACCTGAAAGTGCCTTGCCGATAAGGGTCAGATCAGCTTCAATGCCTTCATGCTCTTCTGCCAGAAGTGCTCCTGT
>MAXH01000188.1 GCA_001750925.1 Desulfobulbaceae bacterium S3730MH12 | reverse complement strand
GTACTGCATGGGCAACTGTGTGGGAGAGTAGGTCGCCGCCGTTTTTTATATAAAAACCCCGTTAATCCAAAACCTGGATTAACGGGGTTTTGCTTTTTCAGATATTGAATTTTTGTTAATCTAAGAGTAACATTGAAGATAAATAAAACTTCAATCTGTTATCCGAAACAATACCCCTTTTCTCTCCTTCCAAAATGGTGGAAATATGAATCCTTCCTCAAAGCTTTCTAAAAACCACCATGCGGTCAAAACGCAAGTCCACGAGATTGACAAACTGGCACAGAAACTTTTAGAGTTAGAACAACAACTCAACTCCAATATTCCAACAACCCTCTGGATAAGTGATCTCCACGGTGAAGGCGACCGGTTCAAATCCATTCTAAGAGGGAGGTTTGGTATGCTTTACCAGACCTGCAGAGAGGCTCTTCCTGCGACTTTCAGTTCAGAAAAAATCCAGTACCTCACTAAAATTATTCGGAAAAAACATTATATCCATAATGAATTAATCCGTATGGATATGCAGGATGTTATTCTCTGCCTGGTTGAAGTTCTCAAGTATAAAATGACCAATATCAGTAATTCTGCAAATGAGATATTTCTGCCTGAATTTCGCGATACCATAAATCGCCTGCTGTCCGGTCTGCCCGTACCTGATCCCATCTTTGAAGAACCGATTATTTCAAATCGGTTAATTTCGCATTTATCCCATACTATTCGACAGGTACTCCTCGATCGTATTCAAGTCCTTGGTGACGTATTTGACCGGGGTCCCCAGCCAGACAAAATCATCCGTATTCTTTCATCAAATGCTTACAAACATATGGTTGATTATGTTTTTGGCAACCATGATATACTATGGATGGGAGCCGCTTCAGGAAACCCGTCACTTATTGCAGAAGCATTGCGAATAACTTCAAGATACGATCATTTTGATTTTCTGACGCGACTTCGTTTTGATTTCTCTCTGTTGGCGGATTTTGCCGAACATACCTACCCGGTAGAACTGGCCACTGGTAACTTCAAGGCCAAAACTGATAAAGGCCGTTCCATGGAAAAGGCTCTTGCCATTATCCAATTCAAACTTGAGGAACAGACCATCAGGGAATATCCTCAGTATGATATGGAATCAAGGCTTTGGCTTAATCGTCTTGCCAAAATGCTCGAAACCGGAAATGTTAAGGGATTAAATGATACCCATTTTCCAACCATCGATCTCAATAATCCGGGGAAGCTTAGCAAAGAAGAGCAGCAGATTATTAACGATCTGATTAAGCAGTTTACCACCAATGTGCGGCTAAAAAGACTTCTCCATTTTTTCTTCACTGTGGGTAAAACTTATCATATCCAAAACAATTTCCTTAATATTCATGCCCTTGTTCCTTCTACCTCGGAAGGTCAATTCGAAGAATTTCTTGGTAGGAAAGGAAAAAATCTCCTCACGTTCATTCAGGAAACAATAGAACGCGTTGGTGAAAACTATCTGGCAAATAAAAAACAGGCCAGACCGGATCAGGCTCTTTTCTTCTACCTCTGGTGTGGTCCTAAATCACCCTTTTTTGGCAAACATGCGATGAAAACATTTGAAAGATATTTTCTTACTGACAAAGAAACACACACAGAAAGAAGTCTTTTCTGGAAAGACAATATGCAAACGACTGCATTTAAAAAACTGATGCTGGATGAATTTGGCGTACAGAGGGTTATTTTCGGCCACACTCCGGTTAACTACAAGGAAGGAATTGCTATGGCCAGCGAGGATGGCATTGCTATCAATGTAGATGGCGGCTTTGCTGCGGCTTATTACAACAGGGGCCATTCCCTGGTTCATACGCCGCACCAGCTTTACGGCCTTATTCTACCCACACCAGACGAAATAAAAGAAGCAGAAAAAAAACTTGAATCAGCCCCTCTTGATATTGAGCTTATTGATGAATTCCGTCAACCTATGAAGATTAGGGACACAATTGTCGGCAAAAAACTTGAGCAGAAACGGGATGAGATTATGGATCGTTTACGCGAGTGCGCAGAGCATGATGAGTTTCATTCTTACCACACTTGATCAGCGTCTTCACGGAATGTGCCATTTTAAAATCAATCAACAACTATGTGTTAACCCGAATAAATCGGAATTTTAGAATGCTTGGATAAGTACCATGGAAATATATTCAACCATATAATTTTAACCGACCTTCCTCGAATTCTTGTTTTTTATTACAGAAGTTCTAGAGTAAGGCACTAAAGAGTTCTTATGGATATAAATTATGGTATGCAGATAGTTCGTGCTACAGAAATTGCCGCGCTTACCGCAGCCCGACTGCAGGGACTAGGGGATCATGACGACATTCTCAACAAGACAAGAAAAGCTATTACCAAAACGCTTAACAGGTTGGATATTGAAGGAATTGTAGTTAATGATCGATTCAGCAATCGACCGGATACATTCCAGTTACCTAGAGTAATTGGCCAGGGCGGGGAAAAAACTGACCTCATGGCGATTGCGCTGGAGGCTCACCACAATGCTGCCGACGGAAAAAACAACGCAACTTCATATGCCGTAATCGCCAAGGAAGGTTCTATTCAGTCAATCCCAAATCTCAGTATGTATAAGATTGTCGTCGGGCCTCAGGTAGGACAGGTTATCGATATTAACCAACCACCAACAGTAAATGTCAAACGTGTAGCCAGAACACTGAAGAAGTATACTGAAAATGTTACTGTCTGTATCCTGAACCAGACACGTCATCAGAAATTAATCAATGAAGTTCGACAATGCGGTGCCAGAATCAAACTCATAGAGGAAGGAGAAATATCCGGTTGTCTTGCAGCGATTACAGGGGAAAAAGCTGATATCTATATAGGCTATGGCTATGCTCCTGAAGGGGCACTTGTCGCAGCAGCAATAAGCTGTCTCGGTGGATATTTTGAAGGGAAAATCATCTATGAAAATGACAGAGACAAGCAGGAGGCTACTGAACATGGAATAACAGATTTTGACATGACCTTTAGACTCCAGGATCTGGTAAAGGGTAAGGAAGTGGCTATAGCAGCAACGGGTATTACAGATGGTGAATTTCTGGAGGGGGTACGTTTCACACCTAACGGAGCAATTACAACCTCTTTTATAGCCCGGGGTGAAACTCGTACGTATAGAAAGCTGGAAACCCGACACTTTTTTGATTATAAGCCCGTTTTCTAACACCCATGGAATGAATTTCACAACGGTGACACCGCTTCACTGTTATGAAAGTAATGTGACCGGGATTCGGAGGAGTGTCGGCAAACGTCCTCACAGGCTGTAGATTGGAGTCAAAAAATTTAAAATTCATGTATTACAACATCTTATCACCAACGGACTCCTCCAGTTCTTCAGACATTAGTGATTCAGGATGAGCACAGATACCTCGAATTCTAACACTATCCCCACAGATCCTTCTCAGGAGGGGGAGCCCGGACTTTCAAAATCTGCTGCTGAACAAAAGAAGGACAGGCACAGACCCGAGTTTGTCAATATAGAGAGAAGAGTACAGAGTCACACGGTTTTCCAGGTGGACGACTCCTCCTTCATTTCATCAATGCCTCGAGCTACCCACTGGTCGATAGCATGGTCTGATCTAATGATGACCATGTTTGTTCTCTTCCTTTCCATGTTTGTATATCAAGCAGCACATCAAGAGTTCCTGCAGAAAAAAGAGCCGGAAATAATTGGTGGTGACACCACTGAAGCATTAAAATCGATGGATTCAAGCGGCGCCACATTCCCTTTTTCCCCCATCAGCCCCGAACTCCCTCTGGCTTCTACCAAAAGCATAAAAAAGGTTGAACCCGTACAGTCAGACACGCCCCTCTCTCCCTCTCCTGTACCTGTTGATATGAGCGAAAAGACGATATCCGTATCAGAGACTCCTCCCCAACTTCCTGAAAATATACCTGAACCTCTGCCACTCGGTCCTACCACACTCAAGCCCGTCCTACAGAACCAGCTTCAGGAAATATTCACAATGGGCAAAGACGTGCTTGAAAACAATAGCCTTGGTGAATTTGCCGCTATCGATATTATACCTGACAAGACAATGCGTATAATCCTCACAAGTGATTTACTCTTTGCACTCGGGGAAAGCGAACTGTCTGACAGCGCTGAAAAATCCCTTGGAAAAATCGCGGCAGTAATCCAACAGACTCCTTATATGATTAATATTGTCGGCCATACCGACAATATACCGATGAGATCCGATCGGTTTAAAAGCAACTGGGATCTCTCGGTAGCTCGTGCAAGTACAGTTGCGAGATTTTTAATTAATAAAATGGGAATGAATCCAAATCAGTTTGTAGTCAGTGGATACTCCTCCTACAGGCCAATTTTACCTAATACCAATGCTGAAAATCGCTCCAGAAACCGCAGAGTTGAAATAATTATCAGCAAAAGACTGCCCCATCCAATCGCTCCCACTGCCAACAACCTCAAAGAAGAGATAAATGAAAAATAAATACCTGATCGGCCTCCTTCTGAGCTGTTCCCTCTTTATCCTTGGTTTTTTAATCCATGGCAATATTGCTCTCTACTTTAATCTCTCAGGACTTCTTATAGTTTGTGGCGGAACCCTTACAGCGTCACTAATCAGCTTCAAATATGAGCAGCTTGTCATTGTTACCAAGGTATTGACCTCAGCATATAAAAGGCCTATCAAAAAAGAGACCGAAATAATAAATATTCTGATCGATCTATCCATACGCTCCAGGGCCGAGGGGATCCTCTCTCTCCAGAGCCAGGAAAATGAAGCAACCATTCTTTTTCTCCGTAGAGCACTGGGTTGTCTTGTTGACGGATATCATATTGAACAGATACGGGATATTCTCAATACAGAGATGTACTTTTTTAAATTGCGCAGAGAAAACTCAGAGAGAATCCTGCGTGCTATAGCTGATTATTTTCCGGCTTTTGGCATTATCGGATCTGTAGTTGGTCTGATAACTATGATTGGAGGAATCGGTGATACCTCGATCATTTTAAAGGCGATTCCCATAGCCCTGACATCAACATTATATGGGCTGATATTTGCCAACTTTTTTTTCCTGCCTTTTGCTTCTGTCATTAAAGAAAGAACCAACCGGGAGCTCCTCATGCAAAAAATAATCCTGGAGGGTATCATCGCCATCAATTCCGAAATGAATTCTGTCATTTTAAAAACAAAACTGGAGTCATTTCTGACACCCTCAGAACGGAAAGAAGCTCTCGTCCCTTATGCCAAAATCAGAGAACGCTTCAACATTGACAAAAATGAAACACAGAAGGATTTGGAAGACAGACCTGATTGAATTTATATGAAAGTTATACCACTCCGTGGATGGGGAGGGGTTTGGAGGAGTGTTGCCATAACAGCGAAGCGATCTCATTGTTGTGAGCACATTTCATGAATATTAGTACCCTATAAAATTCTTTTTGCGGATTGCTTGTCAGGAGGATCACATGCTGCACCAGTTATTTCTCACCCAATTCATCATCCTCATTCTCTTGCTGAGCAGCTGCGCACCCGGCACCCAAAACCAACTGGTTAAAGAAGGACAAAGCACACTGTCCGGTGAAGAATTGTTTGTCTTAATAGCGGACAACAGCCTCCACCTTGAAGCGTTTGATTTTGACGGGACATTCTATTTTCAAAAAGATGGCTACCTTTCCGGTCGGGATCGTTTGAATAATCTTGATACCGGGAAATGGGATATTTCCTCAGAAGATCAACTCTGCCTGAAATTTCGAATATGGTATTATGGCGATACAAAATGTTACTCCATATTCAGTGGTCAAAAACCCGACTCATTCATTTTTTTTACTGAAAATGGCGCCAGATACTATTCTGCAGAATACCTGACAGGAGATCCACAAAATCTTGCAAAACAGATTCGTAAACGGAACAAAAAGAAATTCATCAGGGATCAGCTGACCCAGGAAGTTCAAGAAGAAGACTCACAGGGTTCTAAGAACATCTCTCCACCTCCTGAGTCCCCTCCTTCATTCTCTAAGGAAGATAAGAACCTCGCCATGACCAGACTGGCACGTAACTGCCCTGACTGCAATCTGGCTGGAGTCGATTTGAGGAAGGCCAGGTTAGTCGAAGCCAATCTTATGGGAGCCGATCTGTCTGGAGCAGATTTAAGTGGTGCCAACCTGCGCAGAGCCGACCTGACCGGTGCCAATCTGTCCGGAGCTAAGCTTATTACAACCAACCTCTCGGGTGCAATCCTAGTTAACAGCAACCTGTCAAACGCCGATTTTACCGGCAGTAATCTGATTAAAGCAAACCTTACCGGTGCAAATCTTGACGGCACAACATTTACCGGCGCTCACCTTGAATCAATAGAAGGATATAAATAGACATAATGAATGCAGAATTTACCCATCTTCATGTTCATACCCAATACAGCCTGCTCGATGGAGCTATACGTATCGCGGATCTTTTGGATAAATGTAAAGAACACAACATGGACAGCGTTGCCATTACTGACCATGGTGCAATGTTTGGCGCTCTAGAATTTTATACGAAGGCGAAAAAAGCCGGTATAAAACCGATAGTCGGATGTGAACTCTATGTTGCTCCCACCGACATGCGGGAGAAAAAAAAGATAAAAGGCAATATTGCCTTTCACATCGTCCTGCTTGCCATGAACCATACCGGCTACCAAAACCTTATGAAAATGGCCAGTATCGCTCAGTTCGAAGGTTTTTATTACAGACCCAGAATTGACTTGGAGCTCCTGGCAGAAAATAATGAAGGCATCATTGCCCTGACCGCATGTCTGCACGGTCAAGTCCCCTACCTGATCAGAAAAAATGACATGAAAGGGGCCCGTAAGAAAGCACAGGAATTGTTAGATATATTTGGAGACAGACTCTATTTTGAGATTCAGGAAAACGGTATCCCTGATCAGACTCCTGTCAACGAGGGACTCATTAAACTCGGCAAAGAGATGGGTATAAAACTGGTTGCCACCAATGACTGCCATTATCTCAACCGTGAGGAAGCACATGCCCACGAACTCCTCCTCTGTATACAGACTGGAAAGACTATAAACGATCCTAAACGGTTCCGCTTTTCAACAGACGAATTCTATTTCAAATCTTCTGAAACAATGAAGAAGAGCTTCACCTACTGTCCTGAGTCAATAACAAATACTAGAGAAATTACTGACCGATGCAACCTTGAAATTGAATTCGGCAATTTCTACTTCCCTAATTTCGAGGTTCCGGAGGGGGAAAGTCTCGATTCCCTCTTTACCTCCGCCTGCTTGGATGGTTTAAATGCACGATTCAATGACATGCGAACAATTGGCACATTCAACGCAGAAGTTGAAAAGACCTATACCAACCGATTGCAGACAGAGATTGATGTTATACAAACCATGGGATTCCCTGCCTACTTTCTTATAGTAGCGGATTTCATCAACTGGGCTAAGGATCATGATATCCCTGTCGGCCCGGGCCGGGGATCCGGTGCCGGCAGCCTGGCTGCATTCTGTATGCGCATAACCAACATCGATCCCATCCCCTATGGTTTGATTTTTGAGCGTTTCCTCAACATTGAACGTAAGTCAATGCCGGACTTCGATATCGATTTCTGCCAGGAAAGACGTAGTGAAGTGATAGAATATGTGAGAAATAAGTATGGCGGTGCTGCCCACGTTGCCCAGATTGTCACCTATGGATCAATGAAGGCAAGGGGGGTTATCCGCGATGTTGGTCGGGCACTTGATATCCCCTTCGGAGATGTTGACAAAGTGGCCAAACTGGTTCCCGACCAGCTGAATATGACGATTAAAAAAGCTTTGAGCGAAGAACCCCAACTGCAGATTATGATGGAAAGTGACCCACAGATTGCAGAACTCATTTCCGTATCGAAAACTCTGGAAGGTCTTGCCCGCCACACTTCAACCCATGCTGCCGGGGTTGTTGTTTCTCCAGAACCCATGACCCACTACCTGCCAACCTGCAGGGGAAGCAAGGAGGAGACGCTCACCCAGTATGATATGAAACATACAGAGATGACCGGATTAATTAAATTCGATTTTCTCGGCTTGAAAACCCTCACTGTCATTGACAAGGCACTCAAACATATCAAAAAGGATGTGGGTACGGATCTGAATATTGATGCCATTCCTATGGATGACGCTAAAACCTACGATCTACTTTGCAGGGGAGATGGACTGGGTGTCTTCCAGCTGGAGAGTTCGGGGATGAGAAAACTGTTGATAAAAATGGCTCCTCAGCAGTTCAGCGACCTCATCGCCCTGGTTGCCCTTTACCGTCCCGGCCCCCTGGATTCCGGGATGGTTGATGACTTTATTGAGACTAAACATGGCAGAGCCCCGGCCAGCTACCCTCTGGCAGATATTAAACCAGTCCTGGAAGAAACCTACGGAGTTATTGTCTACCAGGAACAGGTGATGAAGATCGCCAATATTCTTGCAAGTTACTCCCTTGGCGATGCGGACATACTCCGCAGGGCCATGGGTAAAAAAATTCAACAGGTGATGGAAGACGAGAAGGCCAAGTTTATGGCCGGCGCTCTCAAGAACAATCATCCCGAAGATAAAGCAGAGTATATTTTTGACCTGATGGCCAAATTTGCCGGGTATGGCTTTAACAAATCCCACTCAGCTGCCTATGCCCTGATTGCCTACCAGACAGCGTATCTCAAAGCCCATTATGCCCCGCAGTTCATGGCGGCGCTGCTCTCCTGTGATATGGCAAATACCGACAAAGTCGTACTCTATATCAATGAATGCAGAGAGAATGGCATCGAAGTTCTGCCACCCGATATAAATGAGAGTGTTGCCAACTTCAGTGTTATCAGTGACAGGATTCGATTTGGCCTGGCCGGGATCAAAAATGTGGGCGGATCTGCTCTTGATTCGATAATTGAAGAGCGGCAAAAGAACGGGAATTTTATTTCTCTCAGTGACTTCTGTAACAGAGTAGACTCCAGGCGGGTAAATTCCAGGGTCATTGAAAGTCTGATAAAATCCGGTTCTTTTGACTCTCTCGGCTATAAACGTTCACAGTATTTTGAAATACTTGAGAAAGCTATGGATCAGGCCAAAGCGGTGCAGCGGGATCTGCAGAGCGGACAAATGTCCCTTTTCTCAATTGCCCCCGAAACCAAGAGAAAAGCTGACGTCACATCAATATCAATGCCCGACATAGACGAGTGGGATGACCGAAAAAAGCTTACTTTTGAAAAAGAAACTGTCGGTTTCTATATTACCGGCCACCCCCTGGATGATGCTGCCAGGGAAATCAATTCGGTGATAGATGCTACCATTGAGGATCTGAAAAGCTGGGGTGATGACCAGCCGGTACGAGTCGGAGGACTGATTCGCAACTACAAAAAGCACAGAAGTAAACGAGGGGATCCAATGGCGTTTTTGAGCCTGGAAGATATCTTTAACACCGTTGAAGTCATTGTATTTCCAGAAACATATGCTCGCTGTGAAGAGATCCTTGCATCAACTGATCCTGTAATTATTCAGGGGATAGTGCAACAGGACGAACGTGGTGCCAAAATCATTGCCGACAGTATTGATTTGCTGCCGGAGGCAAGGGAAAAATATACTGAATCCGTTAAAATCCGATTAGAATCCACAAAACTGAGCAGACACCAACTGGAGAAGGTAAAAAAGATCCTTTATCAGTTACACGGTTCCTGCCCTGTCCTTCTTACCCTCCATTTCCCTGGTAAGGGGGAGGTGGATATAGAAGTTATAAAAGATCTTACAATCCAGCCATGCAAGCAGTTAACGGATAACGTAGAAAAAATATTGGGCTATAAGGCAATATCCTTTATAAAAAAGCCAATTAGTCCAGCTCCAAGAAAAAAACGCTGGAACAAGGAAAATTCCCGATCAAGGTGAGATAATTCTCCGGGGACAACTCAACCAAAACAGAGACCACATTCCGGACAGTTCATTTGCTCATCGGAGGGGAATTGGCATCCGCAGGCGGGACAGACGTTTGACTCTGCCTCATGAACATAAACAGCATCGACATGGGTAAGGTCGTGGCCCGACAGTGAAGTTGACTCAATAAAATCTTGTGCCAGTACGGCCAGGGCCGCCTCTGTATCACTTTCTCGCACCTGCAGGTACATCTCCGAACCACAACATCCTTTGGAACAGGTTTTTTCGTCCCCGGCCAGAATGGACGGTATCCTCTCTTTACCAAGCAGCGCCTTGAGGTGCTTCATATCATTGAGTGCACCTTTGCGCAGGGTGACCAGTTCATCTTCCACAGAAAGTTCCATTGAACGGCCAGCCACAACCTGCTCCTTTCCCACCACCTGATCAAGTTTTTCCACTCCGGTTATAAGATCAACATCACAGGCCGCACACCGGCTGCTGGCAGATCTGTATTCATCACCACAGACCGGACAATAATTCATCTCAGGATCAACACCATGCAACACAGCTATGACCCCTGATGTCTCCCTCTGCTTCACTTTTTTACCGAATAATTTACCAAACATACTGTTGTTATAGGATAAACCTGCTTAAGTCATGATCTTCCACAATATCGGATAGCTGTTCATTAACATACTCTGCCGTAACGACGAACTTACCTGCATCCATTTCGGAGGCATCAAAAGATAAAATATCCAATACCCTCTCCATCACCGTATAAAGTCTACGAGCCCCAATCTCTTCCGTCTTTTCATTTACCTCAACGGCGATCCTGGCAATTGCGTCTACTGCATCATCTTCGAAGACAAGCTCGATATTTTCTGTCTCCATTAAGGCAATATATTGCTTAATCAATGCATTTTCAGGTTCGGTAAGGATACGGATAAACTCATCTTTACCAAGAGAGTGGAGTTCAACACGGATAGGAAAACGACCCTGCAGCTCAGGAATAAGATCTGAAGGTTTACTGATATGAAAGGCTCCGCTTGATATAAAAAGAATATGATCCGTCTTTACCATACCGTGTTTGGTTGAAACTGTAGCACCTTCCACAATAGGTAATAAATCCCTCTGGACACCTTCCCGTGAGACCTCAGGTCCGTGACCACCGGAACCACCGCCACTGGAGGCAATTTTATCTATCTCATCAAGAAAAACAATCCCGGATTCTTCGGTTCTTCTAAGGGCTTCCTTTATCACCTGGTCCATATCAACCAGCTTTTCCATCTCTTCCTTAGTTACCGCATCAAGAGCCTCAGGTACCTTCATCTTCCGATTCTTCTTTTTCCGCGGAAAAATTTTACTGAAGGCATCCTGAAGATTTGACTGCATATCTTCCATACCGGAAGTTGTCATAATTTCAACCATCGGCATGGATTTGGATTCACTTAGAGAAATTTCAAGTTCCCGCTCATCAAGCTTGCCATCCTGCAGCATCCGTCGAAATTTTTCCCTTGTCGAATCCTCCCCTGGCCGATCAGTTTTTACCGGGAGATCAGGCTGGTCTATGGTGAAAGAATTCGCCCCACCCGGTCCACTTGCGGCCTGGGGAGCAGGTGGTAAAAGCAGATCAAGGATCAGATCTTCAGCGTTGGCTGCGGCAAGTCCTTCAATTCGTCTCTTCTCGTCCTCTTTTACCATATTGACAGCAAGATCAACCAGATCACGGATCATAGATTCCACATCTCTGCCTACATACCCAACCTCTGTAAACTTTGATGCTTCCACTTTTATAAAAGGCGATTGTGCCAGAGTTGCCAGTCTCCTAGCTATCTCCGTCTTACCAACCCCGGTAGGTCCTATCATTATAATATTTTTTGGTGCGATTTCTTCACGCAATGGCGGATCCACCTGCCGCCTACGCCACCTGTTCCTTAATGCAATAGCCACGGAACGTTTAGCAGCAGCTTGTCCCACAATAAATTTGTCAAGTTCTGCCAGGGTTTCTTTTGGTGTAAACGACTGATTATTCATTATTTTTTTTATTCTCTTCTTCTTTTTCTGTTTCAACGATAATAGAACCGTTAGTAAAGACACAGATATTGGCCGCAATCTCCATTGACGCCCTGCATATCGCCTCGGCACCAAGGTCACTATGTTCGACCAGAGCCAGAGCAGCAGCCTGAGCATAGGGCCCGCCAGAGCCAATGGCAAGTACGCCTTGATCTGCTTCTATCACATCACCTGTACCTGAAAGCAGAAGAGAATGCTCCTTGTCCACTGCAATCAGCATTGCCTCAAGTCTGCGAAGATATTTATCTGTCCGCCATTCCTTTGCCAGCTCAACTGAGGATCGCATAAGGTTGCCGTTATACTGTTCCAGTTTCTGTTCAAGTTTATCAAAAAGGGTAAAGGCATCCGCGGTGGCACCGGCAAATCCGGTTATCACCCGGTCATGATACAGCCGCCTGACCTTCCTTGCATGATGCTTCATGACCGTATTTCCCAAAGACACCTGGCCATCACCGGCCAGAGCAACTACACCTTTATGGCGTACAGCCAAAATTGTGGTGGATCGAATTTTCATACTGACTCTCTATTTTTTCACCTTCCAGTTGTACTTTGTCCTGTCAGGCTTTGTCTAGGTTGTTTTTTTTTGAAGTTGATAGCGGATGAGCCTTGTCATACACCTCAGACAGATGGTCCAGGGTTACATGTGTATACCTTTGAGTGGTAGACAAACTCGCATGACCAAGCAATTCCTGAACAGATCGCAGATCAGCCCCCATTTCAAGCAGATGTGTGGCAAAAGAGTGCCGCAATGCATGGGGGGTCACAATCTGATTTATGCCCGCCCGCACACCATACCCCTTCACAATCCGTTCGACACTACGGGCAGATAAGCGCCCCCCCCTGCCATTCAGAAACAAGCTGTTTTTCTCGACAGCTTTTCCCCTGCTAACCCGTGCCTGCAGGAGCTGTAACCGTTGAGGCAGCCAGCTTCGAATCGCTTCCAGAGCAGGTTTTCCGACTGGAACCAATCGCTCCTTATCTCCTTTGCCCCTCACCCTAAGCACTTCACCTTCAAAATCAAGGTTATCAAGATCCCTTGAAACAAGCTCAGATACCCTTAATCCTGTAGAGTAAAGAAGCTCAAGAATGGCCCTGTCCCGCAGCATATATCTGTCACCCGACCCTGGAGTCTCAAGCAGTGCAAAAGTTTCATCGACAGTTAAAAAAACCGGAATAGATCTGCCTGTCTTCGGTCCGGCAATCCCAGACAGAGGATCTGTTTTTATAACGTCATGCCGCAGCATAAATCTAAAAAATGTCCTCAGAGCAGAGAGTTTTCTGCCAACAGTAGCAGCACTGTTATGACCATGCAGGCTGACAACAAAAGAACGTACCAGATCACCTGTAATAGTTTCGACACCTTTATGTTCGCCTAAATGGTCATACAACTCCATGAGATCCCGACTATATGCCGATACTGTATGCTCAGAATACCCTTTCTCAGCAGTCAGCCATCTGGTAAATTGTTTAATCCGTCTTATCATTGGTGATGAACTCGTAAAAAGGTCGCTTGCAGCTATAGATGGCTAAGTTAAAAAGTTTCATATACAGGTAAGCGAAGACTCCGAAGCGCAGTGTTTTTATCAGCACCCGAAAAACTGAATCAGTTGAAGAGACTCTTATTAACAATGAGAGTTTTCTACTCGGATTATGGTTATTTAAAAAAAGATAAACGATGATTTTTTATCCCGAGTATGATTTGGTGGAATCACTGGTATTTTGACTGTGTGTAGTTCTAGCCGGAAAGTATAAACGAATCAACTCTCTTTTTAACGAGCACAACCTGTTATGGCAAAAAAAACATTTGAATCAGCCCTGGAACGACTCGAACAGATCACTGAAGAGCTGGAAGATGGTGAGCTGAGTCTTGACAGCAGTTTGAAGAAATTCGATGAAGGAATAAAACTTGCGGGTTATTGCAGTGAACAGCTGACAAAAGCTAAGGCAAAAGTTGAACTGTTGCTTGAAAAAGACGGTAAGCTTGAAGCAATCCCTTTTGACGGATCCGACAGTGGAAATCAAGAGTTATCTGAATAGTAAGCGGCAGAAAGTAGAGAAAGCCCTGCAAAAGTACATGCTTCAGTCCTCCGATCCCTTTAAAGAGCATATAGAAGCAATGCGCTACTCCCTTTTTGCCGGTGGAAAACGAATTCGACCTATTCTGTGTCTGGCTGCTGCGGCGGCCATAGACGACAGCCCGAAAGTTGAGGCTTGTCTGTTGCCCACAGCCTGTGCTCTTGAATGTATTCATACTTATTCCCTGATTCATGATGACCTGCCGGCAATGGATGATGATAATCTGCGCCGTGGAAAGCCAACGAACCACACACTTTTTGGTGAAGCAGGGGCTATTCTGGCTGGTGACAGCCTGTTGACCTGGGCATTTGACTTACTCAGTCAATCTGAAATCACCTCTTTATCCCCGGAAAAACAGATCGCAATAACTAATATTATTGCCCGCGCCGCCGGGCCGCTGGGAATGGTCGGTGGTCAGGCGCTGGACATCGCCAATGAAAACAGGGAGTTTCCCTTTGACACTCTGCGCACCATCCATAGAAATAAAACCGGCGCACTGATTACAAGCTCCATCCAGGCCGGTGCTGTCGGTGCCGGAGCAGCAGCAGATAAAGTTGACAAACTTACTGTTTATGGTAATAAAATCGGGCTCTCATTTCAGATAGTTGATGATCTGCTTAATGCTACCGCAACAACTGAACAGCTTGGAAAAGCTGCGGGAAGTGATCTAGACAGGGGAAAAGCTACCTACCCTGCGTTCTTCGGTATTGAAGAAACTCGAAGGCAGGCAAGACAGGCTGTAGAGGCGGCCAAAGATTCGTTGCAAGACTTTGATCATAAGGCTGAACCACTTCGCGCCCTGGCGGAGTATATTTATATCAGGAGCAACTAACACCCATAAAATGAATTTCACAACGATGACGCCGCTTCACTGTTATGAAAGCAATGTAACTACTCTTTTTTATTGATTTTTAATTCATACTGTTATGTCAAAAATACAACCAGTTACGCCATCCTCTCTGCTGGATAATATAGACTCACCAAAAGATATTCGAAACCTGTCACTGGCGGAATTGGAAATACTTGCCGGAGAAATCAGGGATACAATTGTACAGACAGTTTCCAGGACAGGCGGACACCTCGCCCCCAGCCTTGGTGTTGTCGAACTGACTCTTGCCTTACACGCTATATTTGATACACCGAATGATAAGCTTATCTGGGATGTAGGGCACCAGGCTTACGCTCATAAGATCATTACCGGCAGAAAGGAACAATTTGCAACCTTAAGGCAATATAAAGGACTTAGTGGTTTTCCTAAATTCAAAGAGAGCGAATATGATGCCTTTGAAACAGGACACAGCTCCACCTCTATCTCTGCAGCTCTCGGGATAACCCTGGCGAAACACCTTAAGGATGACGAGAACAGAGCCATTGCTGTAATAGGAGACGGTTCCATGACCGCCGGTATGGCTTTTGAAGGCCTCAATCAGGCAGGGCACCTGGAAAAAAATCTAATCGTTATTCTCAATGACAATGAGATGTCCATTTCACCAAACGTGGGAGCAGTTTCCAGCTTTTTGAGCCGCAAACTATCCGGTAAAACCATGCGCCGGGTAAAAGACCATCTTGTGGAAAAACTTCATGTTTCTGATGTTGGAGAAAACATCCTGAATATACTCAGGAAAAGTGAGGAAAGTTTCAAAAGTTTTTTTACTCCCGGTATGCTTTATGAGGCTTTCAATTTTGACTACATTGGTCCGATCGATGGTCATAACCTTGAAGATTTACTGGAAACATTTGAAACAGTAAGAGATAATGCCCAGGGCCCTGTGCTCATACATGTCTTAACTAAAAAGGGTAAAGGATATGAACCAGCAGAACAGAACCCCGACATTTTTCACGGTTTAGGTCCCTTTGATATCGTCAGTGGCAAGCCTCACAAAATAAAAGGTGCTCCCCCCAGTTATACCGAAATCTTCGGTAATACAATGACCGAACTTGCTGAGAAAGACGATAAAATCATCGCCATCTCTGCAGCTATGGTCTCAGGAACAGGATTAAAAAAATTTGCAGAGGAATTTCCCGACCGTTTGTTTGATGTCGGCATCTCAGAACAGCATGCCGTAACCTTTGCCGCCGGATTGGCATCGGAGGGTATGCGCCCTGTTGTTGCTGTCTACTCGACTTTTTTTCAACGAGCATTTGACCAGATAATCCATGACATATGCCTTCCCAACCTGCCGGTGACTCTGGCGATCGACAGGGGCGGAGTGGTTGGCGATGATGGCCCAAGCCACCATGGTGTATTTGATCTCTCATATCTCCGTTTTATTCCCAACATAATAGTTATGTCACCGAAAGATGAGGAAGAGCTGCAGCATATGCTTTTCACTGCAATTCACCACAACGGTCCCGCTGCTGTCAGGTATCCACGAGGTTCCGGGTGCGGTGTGGCCCTGGCAAACCAGTTTAAAAAGCTGGAAATCGGTCGCGGAGAACTCATGTTGGAGGGGGAGGACGTACTGCTGCTGCCGATCGGAAACAGGGTTTATCCTGCTCTTGAAGCAGCTGGTGGTTTGAAAAAAGTCGGCATCAACGCAGCCGTTATTAATCCGAGATTTATCAAACCTCTGGATGCAGAGTTGATTTGCGAATGGGCCAGAAAATGCGGCAGGGTTGTTACCATTGAAGATAATGTCCGGCAGGGTGGGTTCGGCAGTGCAGTACTTGAATTGTTCAGCAGGCAGAAACAGTATGGGATAAAGACCTGTACTCTTGGTCATCCGGATACTTTTATAGAACAAGGCCCGCAAAGAACGCTATGGAAGAACAGCCATATCGATCCTCCTTCAATTATTCGCGCCGCCATAAAACTGATGCGTGAAGAAGAGTAGGTGAAGGTTTTACGACGCCATCAAACCTGGTAATATTCTTTATACCAGTCGACAAACTTACTGATACCATATTCAAGCGTTGTATCCGGTTTATAATCAAAATCAGCCACCAGATCGTCAACGTTGGCATAGGTGGCAGGTACATCTCCCGGCTGCATCCCCATAAAATTCATTTCCGCTTTTTTGCCAAGGCACGTCTCCAGTACCTCTATATAATGCAGCAGTTTCTCTTTGTTATTGTTACCAATGTTGTATACCCGATATGGGCAGTAGGAGGTGGCAGGATCCGGACTGTCTCCGCTCCAGGCTGTATTCCCCTGAGGAATTTTTTGGATAACCCTGTAAACACCTTCGACAATATCATCAATATAAGTAAAATCCCGCTCCATATTACCGTTATTAAAAACATCGATGGGGCGGTCTTCCAAGATAGCCTTGGTAAAGAGAAACAGAGCCATATCAGGCCGTCCCCAGGGCCCATATACGGTAAAGAATCTCAAGCCGGTTACGGGCAGGCCAAAAAGATGACTGTAGGTATGCGCCATAAGCTCATTTGATTTCTTGCTTGCGGCATAGAGCGATACCGGATGATCCACATTATCATGGACGGAAAACGGCATTTTTGTATTGGCTCCGTAAACAGAACTTGACGATGCAAACACAAAATGTTTAACACCGCTATGCCTGCATCCTTCAAGGATATTGACAAAACCGACAATATTGGTGTCCACATAGGAGTGCGGATTAATAAGAGAATAACGAACCCCTGCCTGGGCAGCAAGATTAACTACCGCGTCAAACTGATGCTGTTCAAAAAGATTTTTTATACCGCCCCTGTCGGATAGTTCTATATTGACATGGGTGAATTTGTCACTTCTGCCTGTTAGATCAGCCATACGATTCCGTTTCAATTGCGGATCATAGTAGTCATTCATGTTATCCAGGCCGACGACTTCCACCCCACCGCTAGTCAGCTTATGGCTAAGATGAGCACCGATAAAACCGGCTGCACCGGTTACTAAAATTTTCTTCATTACGCTCTCAGATGTCATATAATACGTTACCTATCAATCGTGATAAACTCGTAAATACCCTAAATGTTAGATGGTTAAGTAAAAAACTTCATATGCGAGGCGC
>MAXH01000187.1 GCA_001750925.1 Desulfobulbaceae bacterium S3730MH12 | reverse complement strand
GCTCCGGTAACACTGGCAATGCATGATTATAATCGTTTTAACAGTGTAATGATCAAGAGCGAAAAAGTTGTAAGCTTTGACAACCGGAACGAATCTTCCCTCTTGGCCTTTACCGGGATTCATATGATTGATCCGGAAATTTTGAAAGAGATTAAACAGAACAGCTATTCATGCATTATAGATCATTATAGAAAACTCCTGAACGATAACATGACAATAGCTTGCTTTCGGGTAGATGATTGTTTCTGGACCGATATGGGCAGTCCGGCTGACTACCTTCATCTTCATGAGGGATTATTAAAAAATGATATTCCATGCTGGTCGGAAGCTGGATCAGCTCAAAAACCATACTGTATCGATAAAAAGGCCAGACTGCGGACGAAGGCAGAGCTTGCTGACTGGGCCTGTATTGGAGAGGCCTATATAGCAGGTGGGAGTCATCTTGAAAGGGTTGTTGTATGGGACGGTGTCTCTATTCCTGCCGGCAGCTGGCTGGTGGATGAGATAGTTTCGGGATACGAGAATTACTAAACCTGTGGTGAGAAGACTTATCTTTCTGGTTGTGGACATTTCCTGGCTTAGTGGTGTTACGAAACCATAAAAATTGACTGTGTTATTCGATGGTTTTTTCCTTATCCTCCAAATTAAAAAAAAGAGCTGAATTTCTTCTTGTTGATGCTGGTCTGCTCGAGCGGAGTGAGGCTGGAAAAGCACTCGATTTATCATCTTCCGGCCAGCTGCATGGCGACGGTTCAAACAGACAGTTTTTTCGTATTTACCATATGCAGGAGCCCGTCTGTATTCTTGTAGCCCCGGCGGGAAAAGGAGACGATGACCTGGCCGAGGCTCGTTCTGCATGGTTTATAGGCAATCATCTTCGAACCCGCAATGTGCCGGTGCCGGAGCTTTATGGCTGGGATGCTGAGACGGGCATTTTACTCTTTGAGGATTTGGGGGATACTCGTCTACATGATTTTATTGTGGGTAAAAAAGATCTTTTGCTGCAGCCTGATGCCGATTTGCTCATAAGTTATTCCAGGGTCATAGAAGAACTGGCCCAAATGCAGTATGCATGTGGAGTTGATTTTGATAAGAACTGGTGCTGGGATAGTCCAAGATATGATCAGGAACTGATGCTTGAACGGGAGTCAGGTTATTTTCTCCGGGCATTCTGGCAGGGGCTGCTGGGTAGAGAAAGTGTGCAGGGAGTTGAGGAAGAACTGGAGGATATAGCAAAAAGGGCTGCAGAAGCCGGGGCAGATTATTTTTTGCACAGGGATTTTCAATGTCGAAATATTATGGTCAAGGATGGACGAGTGAGGTTTATTGATTTCCAGGGTGGGAGAATGGGTCCTCTCGGATATGACCTTGCCTCTTTGCTTATCGATCCCTACGCCGGTTTATCTCAGGCCGTGAGGGAAAACCTTTTCGATTACTATATTACCTGTATCGGCAAGTATACTAAACTTGAGGAAAATCAATTTGTCCATCAGTATAATCTTCTTGCATTTCAACGGAATATGCAGTTCGTTGGTGCTTTTTCCTTTCTCTATCAGGTAAAAAACAAGGTTTTTTTTGCTGATTACATCTCTCCGGCACTCTCTGATCTTGCTGCCCGGCTGCAGTTACCACAGTTTTCTCAATATCCGATAATTCGGAGTATGGTGAAAAAGGGGATTGCTCTCTGGGCAAGGTAGTTCTTATAAGGATGGAACAATATGACAAATAACAATTGTCCCATGGTCGCCCTTATCGGTCGGCCAAATGTCGGTAAATCAACACTGTTCAACAGAATTACCAAGTCGCGAAAGGCACTGGTAGACTCGACTCCCGGAGTTACCAGGGATCGTCATTATGATCGTGTAACCTGGAACCAAAGGTCGTTCATTCTTGTTGATACCGGTGGCATCGATGACAACCCGGAAGACCTGCTGGTTCATCATATCAGGGAGCAGGCGATGGCGGCAATTGAAGAAGCAGATATCATCCTCTTTCTTATGGATGGCAGGCAGGGAGTGACTCCTGCCGATTATGAGGTTGTTGAAATCCTGCGTCGAACTGAAAAACCTATTTTTCATGTGGTTAACAAAATAGACAGTCCCAAGCAGGAGATTGAACTTTTATCGCAATTTTATGAGCTGGGCATCGAAGAGTTGTGGCCGCTATCAGCAGAGCACACCTACGGTTTTCAAGGACTGATGGATGGGCTGTGTGATAAGATATCGGTGGAGGAAGTTGATCTGAGTCTGCCGGAGGATACGGTAAAGGTCGCCTTTTTCGGCAGACCAAATGTCGGTAAATCTTCTATGATTAACAAGATACTCGGCGAAGACCGTATGGTGGTTTCAGAAATATCAGGGACCACAAGAGATTCCGTCGATACATTGCTTACTCATGGCAAATACAATTATCTGCTTATCGATACAGCGGGGATACGAAGAAAAGGAAAAACCACTGAAAAACTCGAAAAATTCAGTATTTTAAAAGCTCTTGCAGCACTCACTAAATGTGATATTGCCGTGGTTCTTCTCGATGCTGAAGAGGGTATCACAGAGCAGGATACCAAGGTGATAGGCTATGCTCTGGATCATGGGAGGGGGCTGATAATACTGGTAAACAAATGGGATCTTCTCCAGGGGGATAAAAAACGCCAGGAAAATGTGCTGTCAGAGGTGGGGCGTCTCCTGCCTTTTCTCGGTTTTGCTCCGATACTCAATGTCTCGGCCCTGACAGGATATGGAATTAAACGGTTGTTTCCAGTTATAGGTTCAGTTTTCAGACAATATACGGCAATTTTCCCCACCTCTGCCCTTAACCGATTGCTGCGCGATGCAATAGAAACTCATTCACCACCCATATACCGAAATAAGCGACTAAAGTTCTATTACACCTCACAGATCGGTACCCGTCCACCGAGGTTTGTGGTGATGACAAATAGTTATAAGGGGATCCATTTTTCCTATCAGAGATATCTGATTAACAAATTCAGGGAGGGACTGGATCTTGATAAGGTTCCCATCCAGCTCATCTTCAAGGACAAGTCTGGCCAGCGGGGTAAATAATTCATGGAATGTTTGGATTCCAGGGATTATTTACCCCGCTTTTTAAAAGAAAAAAATTTATCCGGGCTACAGGGCGTGGGCCTTATCGACCACTCTTTTGAAACCTTCTGCTGAACGGCTGATAACATCGTCGGGGACGCAGAAGGCTAGACGGATATGCCCCGGTGAGCCGAATCCGGTTCCCGGGACAGCAAGTATGTTTTCTTCCTGAAGAAGGGCACAAAATTTTACATCGTCTGCTATAGGAGTTTCCGGAAAAATATAGAAGGCACCTTTTGGGGGCGTAAAAGTGAATCCCGCATCCTCAAGAACAGCGCAGAACAGCTTTTTTCTTTTTGCGTAGATGGAATTGTCAACGGAGACATCCTGGAGCTCGGCAATTACGCGCTGCATAAGTGCCGGTGCGTTGACAAAGCCGAGTATTCTATTGGCAAGGGTTAGAGCATTGACTAGATTTGCTTTATCTTCGATCTGAGGATGAACAGCGAGATACCCTATACGCTCTCCTGGAAGGGACAGATCTTTAGAATAAGACGAAACGACGATGCTGTTCTTATATGCTTTGAAAATAGATGGCACGGTATGGCTATCAAAAATGATTTTTCTATATGGCTCATCGGAAATCATATAGATTGTAGAATTATGCTCTGAACCTGCTTTTTCCAGTAATTCACCAAGGGCGTGGAGGGATTCTTCAGAGTAGATCTGGCCCGTTGGATTATTGGGTGAGTTAATGATAATTGCTTTTGTTTTTTCGGTAATTGCCGCCTCAAGGGCAGCCAGATCAAGATTGAATGATGAATCTGTTGCAACAATCCTGCTTACTCCGCCGTGATTGTCTACATAAAAATTATATTCAACAAAATATGGGGCCAGCAGCAATACTTCATCGCCGGGATCAAGGAGTGATTTCATCACAACGTTCAGACCTCCGGCCGCTCCGCATGTCATGAGCATATCGCCCTGGTTGACTGTCATTTCCTGCTCAGCCGACATTCTGGTCGCGATGGCTTCTCGGACCCACGGGTATCCACCATTTGGCATATACGAATGCACGCCGGGGCTCTCATCCTGGACAATTTCCCGGATCACCTCATTATACCGATCAGGTGGGGGTACGTCAGGGTTACCGAGGCTGAAGTCAAAAACATTCTCGATCCCATACTGCGCTTTCATTTTGGCACCCTCTTCGAACATCTTCCTTATCCATGAAGACTTCTCGGCAAAAAATCTCATTTTTTCAGAAATAGACATTATATATCTCCTTTAATTATCGATATTTTTACGGCTTGAATTTCATCTGGTGATCTTTTCTACTTCTTTTTAAAGTATTCATATGCACCGTTTATTTCCTTCATTTTCTCCTCAGCAATTTTCTGGAACTCCTCACCGAGATGCCGTACTTTGTCCGGATGGTATTTCATGCTCAATTTACGATATGCTTTTTTGATCTCTTCCATGCTTGCACTCTTGTTGAGTCCCAGAGTCGCATAGTATCGGTCCACTGTATCCTTGCCAGGGGCAGCAGTGTACTGGCGACCATATTTAAATCTTGCTTCAATAGTTCGCTGATCGTATGCGGATATTGCCAGATACGCAGCTATACGACGGGCAATCTGCAATTCATCCTCAGGCACATCCTTTTTGGTGTAGAGGATCTGAAAGACAAGTTCCAGCAGAATAAGGCGTGGCTCGTAAGCAAAGGTGGATTTAAATTCTTCCAGCAGGGAGTCGAGGGACGGAGAAGAACTGGTCGCCTCTTTGATAATCTCTTTTACCCAGAGCATCTGGGTCTGGTTGTAGTGCAGGTTGTACTGGAAAAAGCGATGAATTGTCTGGATTTCATCTTTGGTGATGCGCCCATCTATTTTTGCTGTATGCATCAATATGTGAACAAGGAGCCAGACAAATCTGTTGCGGCTTTCAGATTGGGATTGTTCGTAGGTTGCAACTTTTTTTTGCACCCAGTAGCTAAATCCCCAGAAAATTGCCGCGAAGAGGAGAATTCCTGCAATTCCTGTATATAAGAGAGTCCCGAGAAACTTAATGAGGGCGGGAGCCCCTCCTGAAATGAAGACGATAAGGAGAGCGATGAGCAGGCATCCACCACAACCCGGCTGTCGTTGTCGCTGGTAATTCATTCTTTTTCTCCAACTTG
>MAXH01000186.1 GCA_001750925.1 Desulfobulbaceae bacterium S3730MH12 | reverse complement strand
TAGATTTGACAGGACACCAGGTTTATTTAAGGTAAACCGACTCAAAACGCAGAATCAGCTGTTCCTCATCATCGTAAACCGCCAGACTTTCGCCGCTGATGTTAAACTTCTTCGTGCGTGCAAAAGCATCCAGGAAGTGCTTCTCCTGTGCCATGCCTCCCATACACGCCATCATGCGTTCTCGATACCAGACGCTACCTGTTATTACCAGCATATCCTCCGTCCCGGCAGTTGCAGATGATTGGTTTTCTATCCCAACAGTAAACACTGCAAGAAGAGTTATCAAGAAAGGGAGAATTGCCACCCTGCGCCTCAAATTATTTTTTAACATTATTCCTACCCTTTTTTTGAATTTCGTTAAAACTCTGAGATCACCTGAACAGTTCCACTAATTGGCGATGATCCAGTTGCTTGATCATGCCCGCCTCATCTTCATTGATAACTGAAGAGGCGAGTTCCTGTTTTCTGCTGATGATGCTGTGGATTTTTTCTTCCAGGGTACCCTTCGTAATCAAGCGAAAAAGCTGTACCACATCTTTTTGTCCCATCCGGTGAACCCTGGCTGTTGCCTGCTCCTCCTTTGCCGGGTTCCACCAACGATCATAATGGATCACAACCTGACCTGCCAGAAGATCTATACCGGTGCCTCCTGCCAGCAGACTCGCGCAGAAAACCATACAATCCTTTTCTCTAGTGAATTTTTCAATCATTTTCTGCCGCTTACCTATACTCATGCTGCCTCGCAAAGTTGCGTGATCGATCCCTGCGCCATTCAGATAATATTCTATAATATCAAGCATCCCTGTATACTGACTGAAAACAACAACCTTCCGTTCATTTCCCAGGCTTTCACTCAACAGTTCAACAAAAAGATCCCACTTTCCACTTTTATATTTATCGGGATCACTCTCTTTTTCCACAAGGGATGGATGATTGCATATCTGTTTTAAACGGGTAATAAGGGTCAGTATATTGAGAAAATTTACACTTTCTCCAGTTTCCAGTTCATCCAGAAAGAGCTGCTGCTCATCAACCGCCTGTCGATAAAGCCCTACCTGGTCCTCACTCAATTCACATACTCGATTATCTTCTATCAATTCCGGTAATTCGGTTAAAACCTGCTTCCGTGAACGCCGAAGAATAAAAGGCTGAATAAGCCGGGAAAGCCTGTTCTTCTGTTTCTCGTCATGTTCATCTGTAATCGGTTTTATAAAGGAGTGTTGAAATTGGTTTATAGTTCCAAAGATTCCCGGAAGGCAGATATTAAACAGAGCATAAAGATCAGTAAGTGAATTTTCTATCGGGGTGCCGGACAAACCAATCTTTACCCGGGACTGCAAGAAATCAACTGCTTTGTGAATTCCTGTCTTGCGATTTTTCAGGTTCTGTATCTCATCGAGCAGGATAATCTCAAATAAAATCTCCCTCAACTGTTCCTGATCAGAGCGAACAATACCATAGGTGGTCAAGATAAGGCCCGACTCTACAGCTTTGCTGAGATCACGCGTCGGACCATAGTAGACACTGTATTTCATTGCCGGATAGAAACGGTCGATTTTATCCCGCCAGTGTGGTAGTACCGATGCAGGACAGATAACAAGCATGATCTGTTTCTTTTTTCTTCTTCCGACAATTTCTAAAAGAGCCAGTCCCTGATGGGTTTTACCAAGTCCCATATCGTCTGCCAAGATTCCTCCAAGTCCAAGTTCATGGAGGGTATGAAGCCAGCCAAGGCCGTTTCTCTGATAGCTGCGGAGATGATCCGGAACAGATTCGATTTTTGCAGGACCACCCCAGGAGCCACTGTCCAAAAGAGTGTTCAAACGGTTCTGAAAAGAGTTATCTTTGAGCCTGCTCTGCACATCTTCGATAATCGAAATAAGAGAAATAAATTCGCCGGGCAGAAGCCGTACTCCACGGTGTCCCCTGCTGTCAATCCATGTTCGTTTTTCAGCCAGATCGTGAAACCATGAAAGAGGTGTATCATGGAGCTGTAAAGCGGTTGACCCGGAATAGAGTGCGTCTCTTTCTTCTCTTTTTCCAAGCAACTCTTCCAGCGATATTAAGCCCTCTCCCAGGCCATAATCACAGGAGAGATAATACCAGTCCTGATCTTCCTTAAATTCATGGATGATCAGGGAGTCGGGAAGCACCTTGATTTTAAGTTCGAGTATCTTCTTATCAACCTGATTGTCCGGATGTGTAAGAGCGGACTTATTTTCTTTTAGAAATCCATCCAATTCATTGTCATCAACCACGAACGAAGAACCCTGTTCGAGAAAATCAAAAAGAGGGTTGGCTGCATGCTTTTTACAGGGTCGGAGGATTTTCCCTTTCGGATCATGTTTTTTTAAGGAGAGAAACCCCTCACCGGGGAAAAAATAGCTGTTGCCGAATCTTTTGTCTGAAATATCAACCAGAAGTATAGTTTGTTGATCATCTCGCCAGATCAAGGGATTAACAGCTATGTGCCCATTGCCGTCCATCTTCACCTGAAATCCCTGTCGGACAGGCCGAAGCGTGACAAATGAGGGTTCCTTTAGCTCCAACTGTCCAAGAATTTCCAGGGTACGATGCCTGGGGAGGTGGACTTTTAAGAGATCAAAGGTTTGATGATCTTTAAAATCAAGGCGAAAAAGTCCGGTTGTTTTTTCATAAGAAAGGCTGGGCAGCTTTTCTGCACCAAGGCCGAAAAAAAGAGCACAGAGACGAGTCCAGATAGAAGTATCACGCTTATGAGCCCGACTGGTTGAACCGGCATCGATAAGCTCCCGTTCAGTTTTGCTGAGAGAAATTTTTTGGGCGGTTTTAAATAACTTATCAGCAATTACAGGTGTGGATTTCTGGTCAAATATTTCCCAGGCCATAGCCGTGGATACAGATATCCGGGCCTGGAGCCCTCCTTCCGACGCTGTGCGCTTAAAGCAAGTTTTCTTTTCATCGAAAGTGCTTTTAAAGTTTCCTCTTTCTTTACTCAACCAGTCATAGAGAAACCTGGCGAGTTTCCCCCACTCTGAATTTTGAAAAAGAAGCGGCATGGGATAAGGTGGTCCACTCTGTTTTTCGATCAGGCTCAAAAGACAGAGTGCTGCAATGTGTTTGCACCGTTTGTTGTGACGGTAGGTGCCACATAAAGAACAATGCTCAGTTTTAAGAGTGAATCCCTGATATATTCGTTTCGTTTTTTCAAAGACGATCGTCAGTGGGTATTCATCATGAAGAAGAGCTCCAGCGACATGGCGGTGAAAAAAAAAATGGGCCAGAGCAGTCTCACGGAGAAGAGCAAGGCCCTCTTCCAGAACATCATCTTCAAACCAGGGTGTTAAACATGCCGAGACCGCGACCGGAAGATGGAGGGGAACTTTTTGCTGAGATTTGAAATTATACATCAAGCTTTACAGGAAATGGGTATTAGTGCCTTACTCCAGAACTACTGTCATAAAAAACAAGAAATCCAGGAAGGTTGTTTAAAATTATATTGTTGAATATACTTCCATGGCACTTATCCAAGCATTCTAAAATCCGATTTATTCGGGTTAGTATTATGAAGAAGATGGAGCATGGATTATAATCAGAATGATATACATAACACACTCGACGAAATCATCCTTGATTTTAAAGAAAGAGAAACAAGATGACCAAAAAAGAGTGGCTGAAGATTCTGGCGGCAAAGGAACTCTTTGGTCTGGGTGATACCGCCACCTTGGCAGAGATCAAGTTGGTCTTTCGCAGCTATTCCAAACTGCACCATCCCGATTTGGCCGGCAATACCAGAGACAACAGGGACAAGATGCAGCAGGTAAACGAAGCATACCGGATCATGCTTGCCTACTGTGAAAACTTCAGTTTCCCTCTGGTGTACGATGAACAGGAGCTGGATCTGGACGATGAAGAATGGTGGATGAGTCGATTCGGCCAAGATCCCCTTTGGAGTAAAAAATAACTGCCTCTACTTGCAGCAGCGAAGCAGGTAAACGAGCCTGCGAGGCTCCGGATAAAAAAATTTACGACGCCTTCAACATTGGAGACAGATAAATATGAAAAGAGAATGGAACCCCGGCATGTTACTCGAAACCTCAGGAGCTTACTGGCAGGGTTGTACTCTGCAGGCTGCAGTACGTTTAGGAATTTTCACAGCATTAGCCGACAGAGCCTTGTCTGCAGATAAGGTTGCCGACGTATTGCGGAGTGATCCCCGGGCCACCGGCCTGATGCTCGATGCTCTGGCAGCTATGGATCTGATCGTAAAGGAAGAGAACCTCTACCGGAACAGTGAAGCTGCTCAGAATTTGCTGGTGCTTGCATCACCACGATATATGGGCCATATCATACTCCATCATCACCATATTCTGGATGGCTGGGCCCAGCTTGACCAGGCCGTGAAAACCGGAGGACCAATAGAACGGCGCCCATATGGAGAGGAGATAGAACGGGAAAGTTTCTTGATGGGGATGTTTAACATGGCCATGGGAAACGGGCCGCAGATCGCAGCGCAAATTGATCTTTCCGGTCGCTCACGTCTGCTTGACCTGGGGGGCGGGCCGGGGACCTATGCAATCCATTTCTGCCTTGCCAACCCGGAACTGGAAGCAGTAATCTTTGACCGCCCCACCACAGAGCCCTTTGCCAGAAAAACCGCAAAAAAATTTGGCATGACAGATCGAATCGATTTTATAGGGGGAGATTTTACTGTCGACAATATCGCAGGAGGCCCCTATGATGTTGCCTGGCTCTCTCATATCCTGCACTCCAATTCTACAGAGCAATGTCAGAAAATTATAAATAAAACAGTGGCGGCCATGCAGCCGGGAGGTATGATCATCGTCCATGACTTCATCCTGGACAATAGCAAAGACGGACCACAGTTTCCGGCTCTGTTCTCTCTCAATATGCTGCTCGCCAACACTGACGGACGTTCTTATTCAGAAAAGGAGATTGCAGGAATGTTGTCAGAAGGAGGGGTTGAATCCATAACCCGCCATTCTTTCAAGGCTGCCAATGATTCATCGATTATTTATGGGGTAAAGTGCAGAAATCCTGACTCAATTTGACAAGTTTTAATTACTGGCATCGACTTAACTTATCAACTTACGTATACGTTTTTAAACCGATAAACTATGCATTTAAGAGTTAATTCTCTCTAACACCCATGAAATGAATTTCACAACAAAGCATGGAAGTAATGTAACCGGGATTTGAAGGAGTGTTGGCAAGGGTGGTCAGAAAAAAGAGAAATCACATGGATAGTTACCTCAAAATGATGAAGCGAATGGTCGATCTTTATGATCAGCACCTTCAACAGTCCGGACATCAAACTGAAAAAAGTGATAGGGTTGCCTCTTTCATTCGAGACTTAGATGCTCCTGAATATGATAGGGTTTTAGCAGGGCTGCCGACCTTGCTCAGTCAAGGCCAGGGGGCAGTGCCCCGGTATAACTTTGACCAGGACTGTATCAATCGACTGACCCAGCCCGACGACCGCTGGATCAGGATTGAGGAAATGGTCACGATCTCCCCGGTCTCTCTTGATTTGACTGACAAAAATCAGGCCCTGCAGACTTTTGAACTGGCTGACTTGTTATTGGATCTTTACCCGTCCGAAAACGAACTGACCGGGATAGAGAACCGAGTCGTAGCTGAGCCTCAAAAGTACCCGGCCATCCTCCACCTGGCGGTGAAACTCGCCCTGTCCAAAACGCAATTAAACGCCCTCACCACCCAGATCCACTTGACCGTTGTCGTGCCGTTGTTCAAAGAACATAACAGAATCCAGTCCAGGAAGATCCATCCGGCCGGTGAAGATTTCATTCGCAGAAAAGTGGCTGAGTTAAATTGGTTATACGATTCGAAAGCCGATGACACTTTTGATCTGATTTTTGTGGACGACGGCTGTCCAGAGAAAAGCGGTCTAATCGCTTCAAACATTATCGCAAAGGAGGGTTATGGCAATGTCCGGGTCCTTTTCCTGGAGCATGCCATAGCTTCAGGGTCACCCATGGCCAAAGGGCTCAAATCCACTGAGGACAGTCAAAAGGGCGGGGCCATACAATATGGCCTTTGGGAGGCGATCCACCAACCCCGGAAGCAAGCTGAGTTAATCGTCCTGTATACCGACGCCGATCTGTCTACCAACATTGGCCAGGCCGGTCTATTAATTAAACGGCTGTCTAACAAAAAAACCCTGTGTGCTCTGGGATCGAGGTATGATCCTGGCGGTATCTACTGTACCCCGAAGGGGGCCCAGGGCCTGAGCGACAACGACAGACTCAAGCTGATCTTTCGACATTATGTCCGGGCTGAACTGCTGCCCCAGCTTGGCCCGGGAGTTGATACCCAGTGTGGCTTCAAGGCAATCAAGGCCGAGGTTTTGACTGACACTCTTAAACAAATGGTCGACAAAAGATTTTCCTTCGATATGGAGTTGCTTCTGTTGATCACCCTCAACTACGATCAGGGTGGACGAACAATCGCACAGGCTCCAATAGTCTGGATTGAATCCAACGCAGAGTCCAACTTTTATTGACCAACAGGCATGTTCCGAGAGATTATTCTGAAATCATGCAACTACTCTCTTACCCTTAACAAAAATGGGAGCAGGGAATTTTTAAAAATGAGTTTCCCGGTACACTGCGGCAATTACAGTGAACTTGAAACTGACGAATTTATCTTCCACTTCAATCTGAATAATGAAATTATCAGGGCAAAAAAGAAGGGAGACAACTGGAGTCATCCCCATGAGTGGCTCAAACGAACAATAGGAAATGATTGGGTCTATTATTCAACCGGCGGGTATACCGGAGTTTTTGATGCTACGGGTGAATATTATCTGCCAAATTTCACCTACCCCACGAACAACATCCTGGGGGGCAATCCCTTTCTCCTACCCCAAGTTTTGGATCTTACCGACAACTGGTATTCTATGTTACAGGAACTGCAAGGTTCTGTTTCTCCAATTTCCAAGTCTCCGTACGATTCAAAGAGTCTGCAACACTCATTGGACATTTTTCTACCCCATACCCCTCAAACTCTCGAAAAAAAAGCAGAAAAGCTTTTCGAGATCATAGGTGGAAGGATTTCCGTACTTCCTCCTGACGCAAGACATGTTGATTACAACCTTGTTCCATTAACAATATCAAGAGGATGTCTCTATAAATGTCGGTTCTGTAAAGTAAAAAACAGTATACCCTTTACCGAGCTGAGCAGAGCAGAGATAACAGGTCAGCTAAACCAGCTTAAATTGCTATTCGATAAAGATCTGGTGAACTATAACAGCATTTTTCTCGGTGAACATGACGCTCTTGGAGTCAACTACAAACTGATTCTCCATGCCGTTGAGGAGAGTTCAGACAAATTGCAGTTACACAAGTCAAACATCCTGGGGAGCAACACATTCCTCTTCGGATCGGTCGACTCTCTTCTTAATACCCCCGCTGAACTATTCAGGGAGTTGGACAGACTGCCTGGAAATACCTTTATCAACATTGGATTAGAATCTGCCGACCAGGCGACCCTTGATCATTTAGGAAAACCGATACAGGAAAGCAATGTCCGTGATGCATTCCAACGCATCCAGGAAATTAACCGGGAATTTGGAACAGTGGAAATAACTTCAAATTTTATAATGGACGAAAACTTGCCCTCCGGCCATTACTCGAAGATTCTAGAACTAATACGCGACAGCCAACAGCATAAAAAACCTAAGGGAGCAGTATATTTTTCCCCATTGACCTTTGGCCGGCCATCGCGATCCAAACTCTTTGCATTCAATCGGCTAAAAATTTTAAGCAGACTGCCAACATATCTCTATACCATTCAGCGCTTATGACACAGGATCGAGCTCAAACATCAATGCTCTGACCATGATAGGGTACCGTAACATCAAACCCTTCTCCCTTGAGATACTTTGAGAAGGCAAGCGACTGCTCCTCTTCCCCATGAACCAAGACTAATTGCTTGATCCTGAGATTTGACTCTTTCAACACCCTGGTCAACTCATTCTTATCTCCATGGGCACTGAAACCGCCAAGGGTGACAACTCTTGCATTCAGAGGATATTCCTTGTTATAGAACCGAACCTTGGGAGGGGGCCCACTGCGTCCATCTGCCTCATATTTCTCTCCCTTATTCTGGAGAAGCCGGCCAAAGGTGTTTTGCCCCATATATCCGACAATAAGAACAGTATTGCGATCATCATGGATCTTATGCCTGAGATGATGCAGAACCCGCCCACCTTCGCACATTCCCGACCCTGCAAGAACAATATGCGGACTGGTATCCCGGTTCAGTGCCATTGATTCCTCTACAGACTGCACAAACTTGAGTTCCTCAAATTGAAAAGGATTCATCCCTCTTTCGAGGAAAGCCTCATGGGTATCCTCATCAAAGGTCTCGGGATGCTCTCCAAAGACATTGGTAATCTTTGTGGCCAGGGGGCTGTCCACATATACAGGCACACGCTTTACTTCATTGGCAATATAGAGCTCATGGAGAAAATAGAGTAGTTCCTGGGTACGCCCATAGGCGAAACTTGGAATAATTACCGATCCGCCCCGGTCAAACGTTTCATCGAGAACCTTTTTCAACAGAGGCTTCATATCCACAACAGGATCGTGCACCCTGTTGCCGTAAGTCGATTCCATGATCATAAGATCAATATCCCGATGTTCTTCGGCAAAAATGAGTGTCGGATCCTCAATTATCGGCTTATTGAAACGACCGACATCACCACTGTACAAAACAGTTTTCGTTTTGCTGCCGCCGCTGTACTGAATCACTGACATTGCCGAACCTAGGATATGACCCGCATCATAAAAAGTGCAGGTAAGATCATGACCGATTGTTACCGGATGTTCATACGGTACGCCACGAAAATACTCAAGAGACTCGTCAGCCATCTCCATGGTATAAAGAGGATTGACAATTTCCAGTTGATGTTTTCGCAGCAACTTCTCAATCGCTTCTGTCTTGAGCCTGTGCGCACCGGACTTCAACAGGGATTTGATATCCCGCAGTTCATCTTTTGACACCTTCTTCTTCCCATTGCCGGTTTTGAGTTTGGCAAGAAAGTGTTTTGCCGTCTTGTAATTCAGATAGGAGGCATCACCTTCCTGTATTTTTGCCGAGTCCTCCAGCAGATATTCACAAGCATGGGCCGTAGCCCGGGTACAGAAAATGCGGCCGTTGAAATCCTTCCAGGTGACAAGAGGCAGACGACCGGAATGGTCGATATGGGCATGTGACAACACTATGTTCGTTAAAATTTTGGGACTTACCGGCAGCACATGATTCTTTTCCTCCGCTTCCTTTCTTCTGCCCTGAAAGAGACCGCAATCGAGCAATATGGTATCATGATCTGTTGTTATTGTATGAAATGACCCGGTGACTTCTCTCGTAGCTCCATAGAATGAAACATGCATAGTTGCTCCTTTATTATAATTTTACCTGACAGACTTTTGTCATACCAGACGAAAACATAATATTCAACTGCAATTCCGGCTAATAAGGGCGGGATAATTCAGCCAACTAGACAATCCACACAAATTCTACAGGTTCGGGGAGCACAGTGTCCACAGACGGCAACATCAGCTGCAGGCAAGGACCGTTTTGCCGCCTCACATACCGATCGCACCTTTGTAATCGATTCTGCAAATGAATCACTCTTCTGCATATCATAGAAATGCAGATAGCCGCCAGGTCTCAGCAGCGGTAAAGCTGCTTCAAGAAAATCTTCACCCGATTTTGGTAGAACCATTACAACCCGGTCAAATTCAGTGCTGAATAGGGGCAGAAGAGCTCGAACATCTCCCTGAAGCAGCTCTATATTGTTAAGTTTTTTATTCAGCTTCAGGTTAAGTAGTGCATAATCATGGGCAACAGGATTTTTCTCAATACCGACAATCCTTCTCGCCAGACTGTATCTGGAGATCATCAGAGGATATGGCGCGATACCGGAAAAGAGAACCAGCACGTTTTCCCCCGGCTGCACAAGAGAAGCAATTCGTCTTCGTTCATTACCACTCCTGATGGAGAAATAAACCTTCTCCACATTAAGGCGCAAACGTATTCCGAACTCCCTGACCTCGGTTTCCCTGCGATCTTTCCCGCCAATGATTGTTACCGGCAGGGTTCTGAACTCCCCACCATATTGAGCTGCTCTCTTTGCTACTACCTTAATATTTGGATTATTCGCCAGGATAACCTCAGCGATAACCTGTTCTTTTGATTCGAGTTCTTGCGGAATAATAATAATGGCGATATCCCCCACCACATCATAACCACGGACGAGGAGCTGCAACTCATCTTGCGAAAACAGTGAACCAAGTGTTTCTTTAAGGTTCATCTCAATCTCTTGTATCGCTGCTGCCAGAATAGATCTGCAGCATATTTTGTACTTGTACGCGGATAGAAGAACAAAGAACACCTATTGTTTGTCATATATTTTCTGCCATCGATATATAGAGGTTGCTTTAAATACAACTTTATGATTATTTACCCTTGGCAAATTATATAACCACAAAATATTTTTTATAGTTGTAAATTTTATTAGTTTTCACCCTGGAGGAACAAATGTTTAAAATTGTGCGACGTGAAGAGATGTCTGACGGCACGGTGATCCTTAACGAAATTGAGGCACCCCTAATCGCGAAAAAAGCCCTTCCCGGTCAATTCGTAATCCTTAAAGCAAATGAAGAAGGAGAGAGAATCCCTCTTACCATGGCGGAAACGGATCCCGAGAAAGGAACCATTACCATTATTTACATGGTTGTCGGTAAATCAACCGCTGTCTTCAGAGACCTGGAGATTGGCGACGGCTTTCAGGATGTCATTGGCCCTCTCGGCAAAGCAACTCACCTGGAAAAGGTCGGCAAAGTTATCTGTGTCGGCGGTGGAACCGGCGTTGCCGTACTCCATCCGATTACCCGCGGTTTAAAAGAGGTCGGCAACGACGTGACATGTATCATCGGGGCCCGCACCAAAGATCTACTGATCATTGAAGAGAAAATGAAAGCGGCATCTCACGATCTGCGTGTCTGTACCGATGACGGTTCCTACGGCCATCATGGCTTCGTGACCGATGTAATGAAAGAGATCCTGGATGAGGGAGAGACCAAGCTTGTTGTAGCTATCGGTCCTGTACCCATGATGAAGGCTGTAAGCAACATCACCAAAGAGTATGATGTCGAGACCATGGTCAGTCTCAACCCAATCATGGTTGATGGTACCGGAATGTGTGGTGGTTGTCGTGTAACTATCGGTGGCAAAACTAAATTTGCCTGCGTAGACGGCCCTGAATTTGACGGTCATCAAGTGGACTATGACGAACTCATGCTCCGACTCAATGCATACAGGGAAGAAGAGGAGAAATGTCACAGCGACTACTGCACAATCCGGGATGCTAAATAAATAAAACTCGAAACGAACCCGTTTTTAATTAATCGATTTTTGTTTAGGAACATGATGTTTCATTCGCGCCCGGCTTTCAGATGTTAAACTACGGCTGCGCAGAATCAAAAGAAACACCATTTTAGACACAGGGTTTTTTAATTATTGACGTGGACATGATTTCTACGGAGGATACCATGGCAGAAAAAGCAGCAAAGAAAACCAAAACACCCAGAGTGGCAATGCCGGAACAGGAGCCACAGATAAGGGCGCGTAATTTCCTCGAAGTTCCCACCGGCTATACAATGAAAATGGCACAGGAAGAGGCCTCCAGATGTCTGCAATGCAGAAAACCCGGTTGTGTGGCAGGGTGCCCTGTCGAAGTTGATATTCCCGGCTTTATTGATCTTATTGCCCAGGGTGATATGACCGCGGCGATACGAAACCTCTGGGGAAAGAATGCTCTCCCTGCAGTCTGTGGACGTGTCTGTCCCCAGGAATCTCAGTGTGAAGGTTTATGTATTGTCGGCCGCAAAGGTGAACCAGTTGCTGTTGGCAACCTTGAGCGTTTCTGTGCTGACTATGAGAGAGAACACGGAACAGGAGAACTACCCCCAAAAGCTGATTCCACAGGCAAAAAAATTGCGGTGGTTGGTGCCGGTCCTTCTGGACTTACAGTGGCTGGCGACCTTATTGTAAAAGGCCACGATGTTACAGTTTACGAAGCCTTTCATAAGCCCGGGGGGGTACTGGTCTATGGCATCCCTGAATTCCGTCTGCCTAAAGATATCGTTGCCCAGGAGGTTAACTTCCTGGAACGACAGGGTGTCAAGGTAGAGTGCAACGCCGTCGTTGGTAGAACCGTCACCATAGATGAATTATTTGAACAGGGCTATGACGCAGTTTACGTAGGAGTAGGTGCCGGTCTTCCCCGCTTTATGAATCTCCCGGGGGAAAATTATATTGGTATTCTTTCCGCCAACGAATACTTGACCCGGGCAAATCTCATGAAAGCATACAAGTACCCGGAGGTTGATACTCCTATTCCAATTGGAAAAAATGTAGTGGTTCTGGGTGCCGGTAATGTTGCCATGGATTCAGCACGTACCGCGATGCGCCTCGGTGCAGATAGTGTGAAAATTGTATATCGCCGATCCCGCGAAGAGATGCCGGCTCGTCAAGCTGAGATCCATCATGCGGAAGAGGAAGGAATTGAATTATTTCTTCTCACTAATCCAACCCAATATCGTGGTGATGAAAAAGGTCGCCTTACCGGTATGGAATGTCTGCGCATGGAGCTTGGCGAACCCGACGATTCCGGCAGACGTCGACCGGTTGCAATCGAAGGTTCAGAATTTGAGATGGAGTGTGATCTCTGTATCGTTGCAGTAGGCTCCGCGTCAAATCCGCTGCTGACCAGTGATACTCCTGACATGGCACTGAATAAGTGGGGCAATGTCATCACCCTTGGAGATACCGGAAAAACCACCAAGAAGGGCGTTTGGGCAGGAGGTGATATCGTTACCGGTGCCGCCACGGTTATCCTGGCAATGGGTGCCGGAAGAGAAGCTGCTGATTCTATCCATGATTTTCTGACACTGGGCTGGTAGTTTTTTAAAGTACAGAATTTGTATTTTCTTATTGATTCAAACAAAAAATCCTGTCGGGTAGCCGACAGGATTTTTTGCTTTTACCCAACCGCCTTCCTCCCGCCACCCAGCTATAACTATATCTGATTATTTTGTTCAGGCTTATGAATACCTGCCAATTGTTCCTGAATCTGGCCAAACTATCACTATTTAATCAAACACTTAAAGAGCGTGCATGCCTTGAAATCTAATTAATTCCTTGACACAGAATATTGCGGCCTGTTAATGAATGAGTGTTCATTTTTATGGTCAGCGCCGGTTGTATTCCGGCTACATACCACATAGTAGAAAAAAACGGCAGGAGAAGGTGATGTCAACAGAACTGGCTCTTTCGGCAATAACTCTGATCGGTATTGCTGCCCTTGTTCCCATCATGATGGCTATGACAGCGTTTTTAGGCCCACGGTCCAAGGGAAAAGTAAAAAACGAAGCATATGAAAGCGGGATCGGCTCCATCATCGGCGCGGTTGACCAGAAATTCAGCGTCAAGTTTTACCTGCTTGCTATTCTGTTCCTGATATTTGATATTGAAACAGTTTTTATGTTCCCGTGGGCAGTCTCTTTACGTGAACTTGGTTGGTTCGGATTTATTGAAATGGTCGTGTTCATGCTGCTTCTTCTCACCGGACTTATCTATATTTTAAAGAAAGGGGTGCTCAATTGGCGTTAGGACTGGAAGCAAAGCTAGGCGACAATGTAATGACCAGCACACTTGACTATATTGTCAACTGGGGCAGGGAAAATTCACTGTGGCCATTCGTTTATGGAACAGCCTGCTGCGCAATAGAATTCATGAGCACAGCAGCGAGTCTCCACGATATCTCCCGATATGGCGCGGAAGTAGTCAGGTTTTCGCCACGTCAGGCTGATCTTTTACTTGTCTGCGGCACTGTCAGTTATAAACAAGCTCCGATTCTTAAGCGAATTTATGAACAGATGCCTGAACCTAAATGGGTTATTGCAATAGGTGCCTGCGCAAGTTCCGGTGGAATTTACGATAATTACTGCACCGTACAGGGAATTGACACCATCATCCCCGTCGATGTTTACATCTCCGGCTGCCCACCACGACCCGAGGCAATCCTGGATGCTCTGATGAAGATACAGGACCAGATAAAAGGCGAAACTGTACTTGAAGATCGCCATAAAGACTTTAAAGGAATTCTCGACTGATATGAATGCGACGGCGCTAGAAAAATTTCAAGCCGCATTTCCGGACGCGACCTGCAAAGTTGTTCTGGAATCTGTGGTAATCAACGTGCAACCTGACAAACTGGAAAGCACTCTTGCCGGTTTAAAGAATGATCCCGCATTTAACTGCGGCTTACTTCTTGATGTGACCGGTATTGATTATAAAGACTATCCGGAAACAACAGATACCAGGTTTTATGTGGTCTATACTGTTCGAAACTGGCAGGACAACCTGCTTGTTCAGGTGCGCACACCGGTGGTTGACCCTGAAAAGGGGATACCGACGGCAACTCATCTCTTTGACTCTGCACTCTGGGGAGAAAGAGAAGTCTGGGATCAGTATGGCATAAACTTCCATAATCACCCAGACCTGCGAAGGATCCTCAACCACTACCAGTTTGAAGGACACCCTCTTCGCAAAGATTATGATATCCGTAAAGGACAGGTTTGCATAGGAAACGACAGCCTTGAAAAAGAGATAAGGGCACGCCTTGCCATCAATGGTGTTGCAGAAAGTACCATGAAGGATATCAACACCGAAATAATGTTTCTCAACCTCGGGCCTTCCCATCCTGCAACCCATGGCGCAATCCGTATTCTGACAGCACTTGATGGTGAAACCATCATGGCTAATGTCAATGAGATTGGTTATCTGCACAGAGGGTTTGAAAAGACCTCTGAGAACCTGACTTATAACCAGATTATCCCACTGACCGACAGGTTAAACTACTGCTCATCCATGATGAACAATATCGCTTATGTCAAGGCGGTGGAATCCTGGCTGGGAGTAGAGATTACAGAGCGTGCCCAGTTCATGCGGGTTGTACTCAGCGAATTTTACCGTGTCCTGGATCATCTGGTCTGTATTGCTGCGAATATGGTTGATATGGGCGGTTTGACCAACTACTGGTACCTGTACAATGAGAAGGAAGCTGCATACGATTTTATCAGTCGGTTAACAGGTGCACGCCTCACCAGTTCATTCACCCGAATCGGCGGTATGTACCGCGATTTTTATGAAGGCTGGGAATCGGATCTTGAACTCCACCTGAGAGACATAGAAAAAGGTATTGGCGATTCCATAAAACTGGTTCTCAAAAACCGCATAGTTCATGACCGCACCAAAGATGTCTGTGTACTGTCAGCTGAAGATGCACTTTCTTTCGGGTTTACCGGCCCGACCCTGAGAGCCAGCGGAGTCCCCTTTGATCTTCGAAAAGATGCTCCATATTACAACTACGAATCGTTTGACTTTGATGTCCCGGTGGGGAGCAAAGGCGATATTTACGATAGGATCATGATCCGATTCGAAGAGATGTTTCAATCCATCCGCATAATCCGCCAGGCAATGAAGTCCATTCCTGATGGTTCTGTCTTTATAGAAGATTCACAGATTGTACTGCCGCCGAAAGCCGATGTCTATAACAACATCGAGGGATTGGCCAACCACTTCAAACTGATATTTGAGGGTGTTAAAACGCCTGCCGGAGAATGGTACGATTCTTTTGAAGCGGCGAATGGTGAGTTGGGCTTTCATTTTGTTTCAGACGGATCAGGAAGACCATACAAACTCAAAGTACGGCCACCCTGTTTTTACATAATGGGTGGTTTCCATAAGATGGTTGAAGGAAACATGATTGCAGACGCAGTTATCAACCTGGGAAGCATCAATATAATCGGCGGGGAGTTGGACAGATGAGCGACCGTTCACAACTGATATCTACTGGAGAACCATTCAAGTTCGACCAGGAAAGAGACACTGAATTTGAGCGTCTTATAAAACGCTATCCGGAACGGGAGTCGATGATTCTACCCGCCCTGTGGCTTACCCAGGAACAGGAAGGCTGGATCAGTGCTGAGGCGATCGCCTACATTGCTGACCGCATAGGAACCTTCGCCAGCAAAGTTTTTGAATGTGCTACGTTTTACACCATGTACCATCTTCACCCGATGGGTAAATATCACATCTGTGTATGCCGCACTCTCTCCTGCTGGCTGCGGGATAAGCAGGCAATTGTTGATTTCCTGAAAGATGAAATAGGTATTGAGCCTGGTCAAAAGAGCGAAGACGGCAGGTTTAGCCTCGAAGAAGTTGAATGTTTGGGACACTGCGGTACAGCTCCGGTTGTCCAGATTAACGGCGAATTTCACGAAGAAATGGACGTGGAAAAGCTGAAAGCACTGCTGGCCGAGCTGAATTAAGGAGAGCGTACAGACATGGAAGTAAAAATTCTCAGCGCAAAATTCGATTTAGAGGATGGACACAAGCTCGAAATCGCAAAACAGCACGGCGCTTATGGAACCCTAGACAAACTTTTTGCAATGAAACCCGAAGAGGTTATCGAGGAAGTTAAAGCCAGTGGTCTGCGAGGCCGTGGCGGTGCAGGATTCCCAGCCGGTGTGAAGTGGGGCTTTCTACCCAAGGGTACCGGCAAACCAGTCTACCTGGCTGTCAACTCCGATGAATCGGAACCGGCCACATTTAAAGATCGCTACATCCTGGTAAAGGATCCCCATATGATGATAGAAGGCATCATCATATGCAGCTATGCCATTGGCTCCCATGATACCTACATTTATATTCGAGGAGAATATACCAGCCAGGTAAAAGCTCTGCAGGCAGCGATAGATGAAGCTTACGAGGCCGGCTACCTTGGCGATAAGGTTGCAGGCCACGATTTTAAGCTTGAGGTCACTGTTCATCGTGGAGCCGGGGCATATGTGTGCGGCGAGGAAACGGGGCTGCTTGAATCAATCGAAGGGAAAAAGGGTCAACCAAGGGCTAAGCCGCCTTTCCCTGCTGTTTCAGGTCTTTACGGTTGTCCAACTATCATTAACAATGTCCAGTCTATTGCCTCTTTGCCTTTCATCCTGGAAAAAGGTGCCGAGGCATATAAGGCCTACGGCACAGAAAAAAGTTCAGGAACGCACCTTTTCGGTATTTCAGGCCATGTTGAAAAACCCGGCATGTATGAATTACCTCTGGGATTACCGCTGCTGGAGGTAGTCGAAAAAGTGGCCGGAGGTGTCTGGAAGGGCAGAACATTAAAGGGTGTTATTCCCGGTGGGAGTTCCACACCTGTATTGACCCCTGATGAAGCCAAAACTGTCACCCTCGACTATGAATCCATGGCCGAGCATAAAACGATGTTCGGCTCGGGCGGCATTGTGGTTCTCGATGAAACTGTCGATATGGTCAAACTTGTGGAGAACCTGATCTACTTTTATCATCACGAATCCTGCGGGCAATGCACTCCCTGCCGTGAGGGGTTGGGATGGATGTTAAAAATCATTAAAAAAGTCGTCCGCGGTGAGGGCGAGATGTCAGATATCAATCTTTTACTGGAACTCTGCGACAACATAGAAATGAAGACAGTCTGTGTTCTGTCAGCCGCATGTACCATGCCGGTACGCAGTTATCTCGTTAAATTCAGAGACGAATTTGATGCGTATGTTTCAGAAGATATATCTACAGCAGCAGCGAACCAGGAATAAGGTCACACCATGGCTGAAATGATAAAGCTTTTTGTAAATGGAAACGAGGTAGAGGTTGAAGCAGGCAAAAACCTGATTGATGCCATCGGTGCAGTGGGTATTGAAATCCCCCACCTCTGCTACCATCCTGCACTTGGTGCAGACGGCAACTGCAGAATGTGCCTTGTCGGCCTTGAAGAAGGTGGTCCTCCCCTTGTCGCAGCATGTAAAACCCCTGCTGCTGAAGGAATGAAGGTACTTCTTGACGCTGACCATATTAAAAAGATCCAGCATGATGTGCTCGAATTTCAACTTATAAACCATCCTGTAGACTGCCCTGTCTGCGATCAGGCTGGAGAGTGCTCTCTGCAGGATTACTACATGACTTATGACGGCCAGAAAAGCCGCATGACGGTACCCCAGGTAACCAAATCCAAAAAAATGGATTTTGGCTGCGGCGTCATTCATGACCAGGAACGATGTGTTCTGTGCGGCAGGTGTGTACGCTTCTGCCGACAGATCACCAAGACCGGAGAGCTCGGTATAGTCAACAGAACAGACACGGCCCGGGTTGCAATCTTCCCCGGCAGACCGCTTGACAATAGATATGCCGTAAATGTCGTTGATCTTTGCCCTGTCGGTGCCATGACCAGTGCTGATTTTCGCTTTAAACAGCGTGTCTGGTTCATGAAAAAAGAAAGGGGTGTTTGTCATGGCTGTTCCAAAGGCTGCAATATCACCATTGATCACAATCGTGAAAAAGACCAGGATGATTTAATCTATCGTTTTCGCCCCCTGTTTAATGAGCAGATAAACGGGTATTTCATCTGTGATGAGGGACGATTAAGCTACAGGGATGAAAATGAAAATAGGCTGACCGAGGCCAGACTGAGTAAGACAACAATGTCTCTGGACAAGGCTGTTACTGCCGGTCTGAAAGAGATCAAGAGAGCTGAAGGAATTGTTATCCTGATTTCACCCGACTGTTCTCTGGAGCAGATGGTTTCGGTTAAATCACTGGCCGAAGAGTTGGGAGCGACCCTCTCCGGTTTCAGCGATGGCTATATCAAAAAAGGCGACGGAGATGACTACCTGATACAGGATGATAAAGCAGCTAATCGGGCAGGTCTTGCAGCTCTCAATATTGACAGTTCACAGACTGGTTTTGAGGAAGCTCTGGCCAAAGCCGGCCTGCTGATCAACTTCAATAATGATCTCTCACTCTTTTACGACGAATCAAGCCTCAAAAAACTGTTTAAGGAAAAACGTGTTATTGGAGTTACAAGCAGAAATACCAAATTATTCCAAATGGCAAACCTTGTAATCCCGGTGGCTTCATTTACCGAGTACAGCGGCAGCATCATTAGCTGCGACAATATCCTGCAAACTTTTAACAGGGCCATTACCAAAAACGATACACTTGTGGATATCTGTGAGGTTGCATCTTTGTTTGGCGGACCTCTTAAAACTGACAGGGATCGATATGATGAGCTGAAAAAGATCGTCGTTTCGCTGAATGATTTTGATCCAGACACTATCCCGGCCACGGGATTGAAACTAACCTAACCGATAGCGAGGCTGACAATGTCCCTGCTTGATATTTTACTTGTTGCTATACGAGTTGCCTTTGCGGCTTTTGTGCCGCTCTGTTTTATTGCAGTTTGCGTCTGGATGGAGCGTAGGGGCGCCGGCTTCTTTCAAGACAGAGCCGGCCCAAACAGGGCAAATATTTTTGGCTTCCGAGCTGCCGGACTGGTACAGAATCTTGCTGATGGAGCCAAACTCTTCTTTAAAGAAGATGTTATTTCCGACCATATTCAGCATAAGTTCTACTTTGTGATTGCGCCGCTTATCGTCTTCTTTACCGCTGTTGTCTCTTTTGCGGTGGTTCCATTTGCCGATACCTTGGTTTTAAACGGTAAAAGCTACGTTATGCAGGGCATCCCCATTGATATTGGTATCCTCTGGTTTCTCGCTCTAGCCGGATTCAGTGTTTATGGCATTATTTTAGCCGGCTGGTCTTCAACAAATAAATATGGCTTACTGGGAAGTCTCAGGTCAACAGCACAGGTTATCAGTTACGAAATACCTATGGGTCTGGCAATTGTCAGTCTTCTGGTAGTGTACGGCACAGTTAACCTGAATGGCATGGCTCAGTACCAGGGGCAGCTTCTCTTCGGATTCATACCGATGTGGGGTATCATCCTGCAACCGGTAGGCTTCCTTATATTTGTTATTGCAGCCTTTGCAGAAACCAATCGTACCCCCTTTGATCTGGCAGAGGGTGAAAGTGAAATCGTCGCCGGTTTTCATATTGAATACAGCGCTATGAAGTTCGCCATTTTCTTTATGGGTGAATATATTGCGATGTTCGCTTCAAGTGCAATAATAGTAACTCTCTATTTCGGCGGATACCAGATCCCTTTCCTGGCCACTGATACTTTGATTAACTACGCCAAGCCGGTTGCCTTTCTTCTTATGCTTGGTCTTCCTGCAGGAATGTATTTCTTCGCCGGCTGGATCAGAAAGAACAACGTCAGTCACTACCCAAGGGAAAACGATCCACGGGTCTATGAAGGCAATATCTACATTAAGGGTTTCTGGGGCCTGGTAATTCTCCTTGAACTCATCTTATTTGCTATTTTGTTATGTAAATCCGGAGGAGCCGCTGCACACATATTTGTAGTCCTGCTGCAAATATGTACTTTTCTTATGAAAGTCACGATGATGATTTTTGTATATATCTGGGTTCGTTGGACTTTACCCCGTTTTCGTTATGATCAGCTGCAGAAAATAGGATGGCAGGTGCTTCTACCAGCGGCACTTCTGAACATCTTCATCACAAGCGCGTTTGTCGTTGCTTTGAGCTAAAGGAGGATGATATGAGTGCTGAAGTCAAAACATTGAAAAGAGAGGGATCCACTCTTGCCGAGAAGATCTACTTCGTTGAAATTTTTAAAGGTATGGCCACAACATTTGGCCATTTTTGGAGGAACCTTCTCGATAATTCCAACCTGTACGTTCGCCACTATCCTGAGGTTGAACCGGAAATCCCGGTCCGCTGGAGAGGACGCCATCGATTAACCAGCCACGATGACGGTACTGTTAAATGTGTGGCCTGTTTCATGTGTCAGACTAATTGCCCTGCCGAATGTATATCCATCGAGGCAGGTGAACGGCTGGATGACAAGGCTGAAAAAATGCCGGTGAAATTCAATATCGATCTGCTGGAGTGCATTTACTGCGGCTACTGCGTAGAGGCCTGCCCTCTCGATGCTATCCGTATGGATACAGGGATCTACTCTGTTACTGATAACAACAGAGAATCTTTCGTTCTCGGACTCGAGGATCTATTAAAGACCCCTGGTGCATTTTCCGAAGAAGAATATAAAAAAGGGGGCGCTTGATATTATGTTTGCCGAGTGGTTATTTACCGGATTTTCCATTTTATCTGTGCTTGGCGCCATTGGGCTTGTCATTTTTCGACACCCCATGAATGGCGCAATGAGCCTGGTGATTACTATGATCTCCCTGGCCGGGCTATACGCACTGCTCTCAGCCAAGCTGATTTTCGCCATCCAGCTTATTGTCTATGCAGGTGCTATCATGTCCCTCATGGTGTTCATCATCATGTTTCTTAACGTTCAGACAGAAGATCTGCCTGAAGAGAAAAACCGCTTCCTCTATCTCTTTGGCGGCGCTGTGGTTCTTGCTCCTGTCTTTTTCTTTCTTAAAAAAGTTGTAACGAGTCTTCCCGGAAGCGAGGCAACTATCGTTGGAGGCGGGTTTGGAGGCGTCAAAGAGGTCGGGTTAGTACTCTTTAGGGACTGGCTCCTTCCCTTTGAAATCGTATCAATTCTCCTGCTGGTGGCTCTTGTAGGAGCCGTTCTGCTGGCGGGTAAGAGGAGGATGAGTCAGTGATTCAGGACTATCTTATCTTAAGTGTCATTCTCTTTTGCATTGGAATACTCGGTGTGGTTTCCAGACGAAACGTGCTGATCGTATTCATGTCAATAGAACTTATGCTCAATGCAGCCAACCTCGCATTTATCGCTTTCTCCAGGTTTCATGTGAGTATGGACGGTCACGTATTGGCAATGATGGTAATGGCGGTTGCCGCAGCTGAAGCAGCACTGGCTCTTGCAGTTGTAATTCTGCTTCACAGGCATAAAGGCAAACTGGATACCAACGTGTTCAGCTTGTTAAAAGGGTGATTTCATGGAACATACAGTAAGCTATCTCGGATTAATACCATTGTTTCCCCTCATGGGAGCTCTGGTGCTGGGAGTGATGCACATTTACAGTTGCAGCAGGGGCAAAATCCCGGAGAAACTCTATGCTGGAATCGCCTGTGTCGGTCCGGTTATTTCCTTCATTTATGCCCTGATAGTATTCTTCCAGTTAAAAGGTATGCCACCGGAGTCCAGGTTCCTCGTTCACGATGCCTTTACCTGGTTCAGTGTAGGTGATCTTCACATCACCATGGGTTTTCTTGCCGACCCGCTCAGCTCCTTGATGCTGCTTTTTGTTACCTTTATCGGCTCCCTCATCCATATTTACTCTATCGGCTATATGGCCAAAGATGAAAACTTTGGCAAGTTTTTCTCTTATATGAACCTGTTTCTCGGCTCTATGTTGATACTCGTGCTCGGCAGTGGTCCTGTTGTCATGTTTGTCGGCTGGGAAGGCGTCGGCCTCTGCTCTTACCTCTTAATCAGCTACTACAGTGAAGACACTGATAATGTTCTTGCCGGTAATAAAGCTTTCATCGTAAACCGAATTGGCGATCTCGGATTCCTGCTCGGCATGGCCTTTCTTTTCTGGGCCATTGGTGCCGGTGGATTTGACTATCTCTCCTTGAGAGAAAATTCGCATCTCCTTACTCCCGGAATCGGCCTTGTGGTCTGCCTGTTACTCTTTGTTGGTGCCTGTGGAAAATCAGCGCAGATTCCACTTTTCGTCTGGCTGCCTGATGCCATGGCCGGCCCGACACCAGTTTCCGCTCTGATCCACGCAGCCACCATGGTAACTGCCGGTGTCTATATGGTTGCCCGCTTCAGCTTTATTTATGCCCACGTGCCGATTGCCGGTACGGTAGTCGCATGGACAGGTATACTCACTGCTCTCCTGGCTGCAATCTTTGGTATGTTCCAGCGGGATATTAAGAAAATACTGGCTTATTCCACCGTCAGCCAACTTGGCTATATGTTTGCGGGTGTTGGTGTTGCCGCTTATTCAGCCGGTATTTTTCATGTTTTCACCCACGCATTTTTCAAAGCATTGCTCTTTCTTGGTGCCGGTGCTGTTATCTATGCCCTACACCATGAGCAGGACATCTGGAAAATGGGTGGCTTGAAAGACAAAATGCCCAAGACATACTGGACTATGCTCATTGGTGCCCTTGCTCTTGCAGGCTGTCCACCCTTTGCCGGATTCTTTTCCAAAGATGAAATACTCTTTTCAGCACTTGCAACAGGGCACACCGGAATCTGGGTTATAGGTGTAACAGTTGCAGGAATTACCGCATACTACACCTTCCGTATGATATTCCTTGTCTTTCACGGTACACCAAGAGATAAAGAGGCCTTCGATCATGCTGAAGAGGCACCGGGTGTGATGACAATCCCACTTATCGTGCTGGCGGTTGGAGCTCTTTTTGCCGGCTTTCTCAATCTTCCCTCTATTTTTGGAGGCAATCTCAACGTCTCACACTGGCTCGCACCCAGCCTGGTTGACCATCATCCCCATGTCGGTATTTCGGTTGAGTTGCTAGCCATCGCTACCAGTGTAATCGCCTTTGCTATTGGTATTACTATAGCTTATCGGAAATTTGGCATGGGTGCAGAAGAGCCGGAATACACAGGCTTTGCCAAATTTGGTTATAACAAGTTCTATATTGATGAACTGTACAATACTGTTTTAATTAAACCCTATAAGGCTATCGGCTCCGTTATCTGGAAATCCCTTGAGCCTAATGTAACGGATCTTCCCGTTAAACTCTCTTCATGGCTATACCAGAAGGCGGGGGCCGCTTTTAAAGTCTTTCAAGTTGGCTACGTTCGAATCTATGCAATTTATATGGTCATAGGTTTGAGTATCATGAGCCTGCTTCTTTCTCAATCGCTTAATTAGGTAAGGTGCAAGAATGTTTGAAAATGTCCTTTCAGTCATGATTTTTCTGCCAATTCTTGCCGGGCTGGTTATGTTCCTCTCCCCTGTCAACAAAGGGGTAGCCAGACTCGCAGGATTCATTGTCGCCACTATTATCCTGATCCTTGGCGTTGAGCTGTTTATTGGATTTTCAGGTACAGCGGCAATGGAGTATGTTGAAAACCGAACCTGGATCGAATCACTGGGGATCAATTACAGCCTGGGCATTGACGGCATAAGCCTTCTTGTGCTTTTTACCTGTGCTGTGCTCTTTCCGATAATATTTGTCGTTTTCTCTACCCGCACCAAAGGATTTTATGCCAACCTGCTGATAACCCAGGGAGCCATGATCGGTGCCATCTGTGCAACAGATATGGTTCTTTTTTACATCTTCTGGGAAATCATGCTGTTGCCTATCTTCTTCATGATTGGCCTTTATGGCGGGCCCAAGAGACTACCGGCAACCCTTAAAATCACCATTTACACCATAGCAGGTTCTCTGCTTATGCTGGCTGCACTCATTTATGTCGGTGTTTCCTACCATACCCAGTTTGGTGAATGGAGTTTTAATATCGTTCAATTAAGCAGGCTTGACCTGTCCGGAGGCTATGCGGTACTTGCCTTTGTCATGTTTATGCTGGCTTTTGCTATCAAAATACCGCTCTTTCCGTTCCATACCTGGCTGCCCGATGCGTATACCGAAGCTCCGACTTCAACAACCTTTGTCCTCTCTGCCATTATGGCAAAGATTGGTGTCTATGCTGTTGTTCGCTTTGTTGTTCCGGTATTTGAAATTGAATTTGCCCGGTTTGCCCTGCTCCTCGCCCTTTCCGGTGTAGTTGGCATGATGTACTGTGGATTGGCGGCAATTGCGCAAAAAGATATTAAGCGATTGCTCGCTTTTTCTTCGGCCTCACATATGGGTATCATTGCCCTTGGCGTCTTCTGCATGAATGTCCAGGCATTGACTGGAAGCCTGTTCCAGATTGTTGCCCATGCAACAAGCACCGGTGTTCTCTTCCTCTTTGTCGGACTTTTAGAAGAAAGAATGGAAACTCGGAATATTGGGGATCTAGGCGGGATCGCTTATCGCGCTCCTATCTTTGCAACGTTCTTTGGCATTGCCATGCTGGCCTCTGTCGGTCTCCCAGGTACAAGTGGATTTATTGGAGAATTCCTTATAATTCTTGGGGCTGTTAAATTTAATGTATTTATTGGTTTTCTGGCCGGAACCACCATCATCATTGGTGTCTGTTATATGCTTTGGATGTTCCAAAGAGTCTTTTTTGAAAAAACGAATGAGCGTACCGAGAAATTTAAGGATCTCAGTCTTGTTGAAACCCTTACCTTTCTTCCCGTCATTCTGCTCATAATTTTCATGGGTATCTACCCGCAGCCATTTATTGAAAAGATAGAACCCGCAGCTCAGCAACATGTAGCCAACTTCTCATCCATGCCCGAGACTCATGTTGTTGATACAATCGTCCCGACAGCTGGACTCAAACACCAAAAGAATTAAGACAGGGTTACCATTATGAATGATTTTTTGTCATTATTCCCTCTACTCATAATCTGCTCAGGTGGAATCCTGTTGATGCTTTTATCCGCCTTTGAAAGAGTAAAACTTGAAAATGCACCAGTGTTGAGCATGGGGATTTTTGGAGCCGCTTTTGTTATGCAGCTGATAGCATCCGGTATTCCTGAGTCCACCCTCTATGCTGATACGTTTAACGGCATGCTTGTAAGCAACGGTTTTACCCATGCGGCGAGCCTTGTAATCATTGGATGCGGCTTTTTCACCTCCATGAGCTGCCATACTTATTTCAGGCAAAACAACCCCTGTACCATGGAATTTTATTCCCTTTTATTTTTTGCCGCCTTCGGTATGCTACTGCTTACCCTCTCCCGGGAATTGATCACCACCTTTATCTCTCTTGAGATAATGTCTCTTGCAATCTATATTCTTGTTGGCTATGACCGTAAAAGAGTCACCAGCACAGAGGCCCTTCTCAAATATCTGCTGCTGGGTGCTTTTGCCGGAGCATTTTTTACCATGGGAAGTGCACTGATTTATGGCGGCGCAGGATCCACTAAATTTTACGATATTGGTATCTTTATATCCACTCATTCTGCAGCCACGCCTCTCCTGATCGGCGGCACTTTTTTTATCTTTATTGCCTTTCTTTTCAAAGTGGCCGCCTTCCCGTTCCACGCCTGGGTGATTGACGTTTATGAAGGTGCCGCTACTCCTGTTACAGGATTTATGGCCACCGCTTTAAAAGCAGCCATTTTCACTGTATTTGCCAATTTCCTCGCCCTTAATAGCGCGCTGCAAAAAGAATGGGTTGATTTTCTTTTCTACATTGCTCTTTTTACCATGTTTGGCGGCAACCTGATTGCCATCGGCCAGGCAAATATTAAACGAATGCTTGCCGCTTCCGGAATCGTTCATACCGGATATCTCCTTATTGGACTGGTTGCCATCTCCACTGAAAGTTTTACCGGATCTGTTATTGCCTACTACCTTGCTGCCTACGCCGTAGGAACTCTCGGTATTTTTGCGGCACTTTCCTACCTGGGCGGTAAAGGAGAAAAGAGAATGTCCTTCGATGATTTCAAAGGACTTGCCAAGGTTCGTCCCTACTCTGCTGCAGCCATTGCCGTATTTCTCCTTTCAATGGCCGGAATTCCTCCAACAGCCGGGTTTATGGGAAAATTTTATATCATCACCAGTGCAATCTCTGCTGGTCAGATGGCGCTTGCCGTCTTTGCTGTAGTCAGCAGTATCCTCTCCATGTGGTACTATTTACGCCTTATCATCATTATGTATTTTCATGAGGCAGAGGATGCCTTTGAGATAGAAAGCTCTGTTTTTGCGCCCGCCTGTACATTCATTCTAGTGTTTTTTGTATTCGCAATTGGTCTGTACCCAATAGTCGTATAAGATATCTGGTAGTATTTTTACAGATAAGAATTATTGTTTTTTATCACAACAAATCTAGTCAGCTGAATAATCGCTGTTTTAAAAATCAGGAGCCTTCACCATGAAAGTAAAAGATATTTTAGCAAAAAAAGGGAGTCAGGTTATCACAGTCCGCGAAGAGACTACTGTACTCGATGCAATGTCTGTCTTCTCTTCAAACCGGGTCGGCTCCCTGCTGGTTGTTGATAAAAATGATGCTATTCTTGGTATTATTGCAGCCCGTGATATCCTTATGGCTGTCATGAATGACCTGCAGGGTATTACCGAATTACCCGTTAGTAAAATAATGACCAAGGAACTGATTGTTGCCACAGAAGATGACAATATTGACTATATTCAGGCAATTATGACTGAAAATAGAATCCGTCATATACCTGTTCTTGATGGTAGAGAATTGAAGGGCTTGGTTTCTATCGGAGATGTTGTGAAGTTGCTGTTAAAAGCTAAAGACGTGGAAAACAGATACCTGAAGGATTATATCGCAGATAAATATCCAGGTTGATCTCCTCCTGCCCTGATCATTCCCTGCTTACTTTTTTCGGCCGTTGAGATCGGCTAGGGCAGACAAACAACTGGTGGCAACTTGCACTTTTAGATGAGCATCACCAATAACAAAGATTATTTTTTTCTCTTTTTAGAAGGAAGAATATCAGTAATTGAACCATCGACAATCTCGGCTGCAAATGCAAACGTCTCGGCAAGAGTGGGATGGGCATGGACGGTCTTACTTATATCCTCAGCATTGGCCCCCATCTCCAGGGCAAGAACCGCTTCATGAATAAGCTCGCCGGCGTTTAAGCCGCAGATCCCGGCACCGATAAGTCGTCCTGTCTCTTTATCAAAAAGTGCTTTCGTCACTCCTGCTGAAGCACCGGCACTCAGGGCCCGACCGCTTGCACCCCAGGGGAATTTTCCTTTTAAGAAATCAATTTTCTTTTCTTTAGCCTCTTTTTCTGTCAACCCCATCCATGCTACCTCCGGCTTCGTATAGGCCACAGAAGGGATAGTCATCGGATTAAAAGCAACATTATGTCCTGCTATATTTTCTGCTGCCACCTTTGCCTCATGAGTCGCCTTATGAGCCAGCATTGGTTCACCAACCACATCACCGATACCATAGAAGTGGGCTACCGATGTTTCCTGTCGCTCATTCACTTCGAGGAAACCTTGCTCATTTATCTTCAGGCCGAGCGTGTCAAACCCCATCTCTGAACTATTGGGTCGCCTGCCAACGGCAACCAGAACAGCATCAAATTCCTCCTGTTCAGAAACACCCCTTGCTCCCTCAAAGCTTGCTTTTATACCATCTTTTGTCGCCTGAATCCCGGTCACTTTAGTTTTGGTCAGAATCCGGTATCTCTTCTTCAATTTCCGGAACAGCGGTTGAACAAGATCCTTATCGGCGGGTGGAATAATATGATTCAGCATCTCCACGATGGTAATTTTCGACCCGAGAGCACTGTAGATCTGGGCCATTTCCAGTCCAATAATGCCACCGCCGATGATCAGAAATTT
>MAXH01000185.1 GCA_001750925.1 Desulfobulbaceae bacterium S3730MH12 | reverse complement strand
TGAAAAGAAGATTTGGTGAAAGTTTGTGCTGTCTTTTTTCACCTCAACATGGTTTTTTTTCAGAAAAACAGGATAACATGATCGAATCCGGTCATCAGATTGATTCAGTCACTGGCTTGCCAATCTATAGTTTATACGGTGAGTACAGAAAGCCAACCCCAGAGATGTTTGCAGAGCTTGACATACTGTTGATCGACCTTGTCGATGTTGGCACCAGGGTGTATACCTTCCTCTATACAATGGCTTATTGTATGGAGCGAGCGGCCGAGTGTGGTCAGAAAATCGTTATTCTTGACAGGCCTAATCCAATCGGTGGAGATAGAGTTGAAGGAAACATTCTGCGTCCGGATTGCCGTTCTTTTGTCGGCTTATATGCTCTGCCCATGAGACACGGCTTGACCTTCGGAGAACTCGCGCTTTTGATCAACAGGGAGTATGAGATCGGCGCAGACCTTGAAGTTATCGTAATGGACGGATGGAACCGGTCGATGACATTCCGGGATACCGGCTATCCCTGGGTCTCTCCTTCTCCCAATATGCCAACACCTGAGACGGCAATGGTATATCCCGGACAGGTTATCTGGGAGGGAACCGATGTCTCCGAAGGAAGAGGAACAACTTTGCCTTTTGAATTTGTTGGAGCACCCTATTGGAGTCATGGGGAAATCCTTGAACAACTGCAATCTGTAGATTTACCCGGCTGTATCTTGCGACCTATTGTTTTTGAACCCACTTCGGGGAAATATGCTGGTGAGTTGTGTGTTGGCTTTCAGATCCATGTGACTGATGCTTCAACTTACCTGCCATACAGGACCAGCCTTGCTTTGCTGCAGGCCATATTGCGGTTGTACCCTGAAATGTTCAAGTATAAACAGCCACCTTATGAATATGAATTTGAACGGCTGCCCATGGATCTTATCCTCGGAGACAAAGAGCTTAGAACTCAGCTGGAAGCTGATGTCTCGCTGAGTAGGATTGAGGCCGGATGGCAGGAAGAGCTGCAGGATTTTAATAGAAATAGAGAGAAGTATTTTCTTTATCAATAATTATCGTGGATCCTGATACTAACTTTGGATATGCTATAATCGTCAAACAAAACAAAACATTATGACAGAAAAAATGGTTTCGGTTGATTATCTTGCCACTATGGTCAATGGTCAGGTTGAAGGAGACGGCGGGGTGTTGATACAGGGGTTTGCTCCTCTGGACAGTGCCGGGCCGGGAGAGATTTCTTTTCTTGTCAAACCAAAAGATGAGGGACTTCTTGCAGCAAGTGATGGCGCTGCGTTTATTGTACCTACGGTGGTGAAAGGTTATGGAGATAAACCTCTTATCCGGGTGAAGGATCCCTATCTGGCCGTTGCAATAATTCACAACCATCTCATGGAGGTGCCGTTTAATAATAGTGGGGTTCACCCCAGAGCCTATGTCGGTGATGGTGGCAGCTTGGGAAAAGAAATTTCCATAGGGCCTATGGCTGTTCTTGGTGATCGTGTGACAATTGGTGAGAGGGTTACCATTGAATCAGGTGTCGTTATCGGTGATGATGTCGCTGTTGGTGATGATACAACGATCAGGGCAAATGTGTCTATTGGTCACAGGTGTACTATCGGCAAGCGGGTAATTATACATTCGGGTACTGTGGTCGGCAGTGACGGATATGGCTATTCTGTTAATGAGCTTGGTGAGCATATAAAGCGTCCGCAGGTTGGAATTGTGCAGATTGACGACGATGTCGAAATTGGTGCAAATTGCGCTATTGACAGGGCAGCCTACGGTACAACCTGGATTAAATCAGGGACCAAAATAGATAACCTGGTGCAGGTGGCCCATAATGTCATCATTGGTGAAAATAGTTTGATTGTCGCTCAGGTTGGACTGGCAGGGTCAACTACTTTGGGAAGAAATGTGGTTATGGGTGGTCAGTCGGCGATTAGCGGACATATTGTACTGGGAGATGGGGTTATGGTCGCCGCGCGGGGTGGAGTGCATAAAGATCATCCCAAAGGAACTGTTCTTGGTGGTGCTCCTGCTATACCGATACGGCAGTGGGCTAAAGCCTGCGCTGTTTTCGCAAAATTGCCGGAATTGCAGAAAAGTGTGAGGAAAAACAGTAAAGCAATTTCCCTGCTTGAGTCTACTGTCGGGGAAGAATCTTCTAAGCGAAAATCTAACTAGTGTGGAAGGAGAACAGAGATGTCAGAAGTTATCATACCGGAAAATATTGATATAGTGGAGATCCTGAATACTCTTCCACACAGGTATCCTTTTGTTATGGTGGACAGGATAATTTCCCTGGACCCCGGAAAGGAGATCACAGGCCTGAAGAATGTTACCATTAATGAGCCTTTTTTTCAGGGGCATTTTCCCGAAAGACCTGTAATGCCGGGGGTGCTTATTCTGGAAGGTATGGCCCAGGTAGGAGGAATTATGGCCTACTATGCTAATCCCGGTTCCATCGGAAATAAACTGCTCTTCTTCGCCGGTATTGATAAGGCCCGTTTTCGTAAACCTGTTGTTCCCGGTGATCAGCTTATGCTCAACCTGAAAATTGTTAAAGAGAAGCGCTCGATACTGATGATGAGTGCAAAAGCATTTGTTGATGGTAAACTTGTGGCTGAAGCTGAACTGATGGCCACTTTTTCATAAAGCCTCTCTTGATTGCTTGTTTTTTATGACAGCTTTTATGGAGTAAGGCACTAAAATGGAAGTTGAATATGTCAATTCATCCAACAGCAGTTATTGATGCCAAAGCCGAACTTGATTCTTCTGTAATAGTTGGACCATATGCAGTTATTGAAGCGGGAGTTCGAATAGGGGCTGATACGAAGGTTGAACCCCATGCAGTTATTTCAGGGCCAACCACCATCGGGGAGAGAAATTTGATTGGCTCTTTTGCGGTTGTTGGTGGATCCCCACAGGATCTCAGCTATAAGGGCGAGCCAACAGAGCTTATTATCGGCTCAGATAACCGGATTCGGGAATATGCCTCCATACACAGAGGAACGGTTGAGGGCAATATGAAAACCGTTATTGGAGATCATAATCTGCTGATGGCCTATATCCACATTGCCCACGACTGTATAATCGGCAACCATGTCATTCTGGCAAATGTTGCGACTCTTGCCGGCCACGTTGAGGTAGGTGACAATGCATCCATCGGCGGCCTTGTTGCCATCCATCAGTTTTGTCGCATCGGTATGTATAGTTATATTGGAGGAGTTTCAGGTATCAGTATGGATGTTCCTCCCTTTGTCATTCTTGCCGGCACCCGTAATCGTACACGGATTTCAGGAATTAATAAAATCGGACTGAGGAGAAATGGGTTCAGTCGGGAGACAATTAGAAACCTGGATATGGCTTTCAAGATTATCTTCAGATCACCGAATCTTCTTATGAAAGATGCAATTGAAATTGCTAAAAAGAAGAATGAGGAAGTAGGGTGTCCGGAAGTCGGCAAGCTTGTTAAATTTTTCGAAGAGTCTACGCGGGGTGTAGTAAAGCAGACTATAATGGATTAATTTACTGAAATCTAAGAGTCCACCAGCACCTCACTTGGGCACAAGTGAGGCACTGGTGAACTCTTTTGGATCCGAGTTTACCAAAATAAATGAATATTGACTGACTCTTGTTTAAGAAAGGAAAGTACGTGGGTTTAGACAAAATCGGGATTATCGCCGGCGGGGGACAGTTTCCGCTTCTTTTTATTGAAGCAGCTCATAAGGCCGGCAGACATGTGGTAGTTGTAGCCCATAAGGGTGAAACGGATGAGAAGGTAGCCCAGACTGCCGATTCTGTCTGTTGGGTTAAACTCGGTCAACTGGGTCGGGTGATCAGTTTTTTTAAAAAGGAGGGTGTCAGCGAAACTGTTTTTATAGGTCCTATTACCAAGACTCAGATATTTCGAGACCTGCTTCCTGATCTCAAGGGGCTTTCACTTTGGAATAAGATCGATACGAAACAGGATGATGCCATTTTAAGGGCTATTGCCAATACCCTTGATGAAGAGGGGATAAAGGTTCTTGAGTCCACCCTCTATTTGCAGCATCTTCTTTTTCCTGCCGGTATTCTGACCAAGACCAAACCGAACAAGAAGCAGATAAAGGATATTCAATTCGGATGGAAGAATGCAAGGGCGATAGGTCGTCTTGACATCGGCCAGTGTGTGGTTGTGAGAAACTGTTCCGTGGTAGCTGTTGAAGCAATTGAAGGAACCGACGCTGCTATTCTGCGGGGGGGAAAACTTGCTAAAGAGAAAGCTGTAGTTGTTAAAGTCAAGAAACCGGGGCAGGATTTTCGCTTTGACCTTCCGGCAACCGGGCTTACGACTATTAAGACACTGAAAAGTGTTAAAGGAGCAGTACTTGCTGTAGAGGCGGGTCAATCCATTCTGTTTGACAGAGAAGAGATGATTAAAGAGGCAAATAAAGCAGGTATAGTAGTTGTTGGTGTTACCGAACTCGAAGACGGATCTCTTCAGATGTAGGTACTTATCCAGGCATTTTAAAAGTTCCGATTTCTTCGGGTAAAGGTATTATGCAAGCGATGATCCTGGCAGCAGGTCTTGGAACCAGGTTGCTGCCCCATACATTGGTTCGTCCCAAACCCCTTTTCCCTGTCCTAAATCAGCCACTCCTGCTTCTTACAATCAAACGATTACAGAAGATTGGTTTTGACCGGATAGTGGTAAACTGCCATCACCTGCGGGAACAGATTGTTGCTGCCCTTGATGGATTGACCGGGGTAATTGTGCAGGAAGAGGACTCCATACTCGGTACTGGTGGCGGTCTGCGCACTGCCCTGAACTATCTGGACGATGAGCCTCTTCTCGTTACAAACGGAGATATATACCATACGATTGATTTTAACGAATTCTATCAGTTCCATATTGCAAACGGTGCTCCGGTAACACTGGCAATGCATGATTGTAATCGTTTTAACCGTGTAATGGTCAAAAGCGAAAAAGTTGTAAGCTTTGACGATCGGGATGAATCTTCTCTGCTGGCTTTTACCGGGATTCATATGATTGATCCGGAAATCCTGACAGAGATTAAACAGAACAGCTATTCATGCATTATTGATCATTATAGAAAACTCCTGGATGATAACGTAACAATAAGCTGTTATCGGGCGGATGATTGTTTCTGGACCGATATGGGCAGTCCGGCTGACTACCTTCATCTTCATGAGGGATTATTAAAAAATGATATTCC
>MAXH01000184.1 GCA_001750925.1 Desulfobulbaceae bacterium S3730MH12 | reverse complement strand
CACCAGAGAACAATTGGCGCATCGCTCAGCGAATTGTACCTCACTCTTCACTTCCACCAACGTAAAAACCAGAGTGTTGAAGGTGTCACATTTTTCATCCTCTCAGATTCACAATACCATATTATGGTATGGTACAGGGTTGGCCCAGACCTGCAGGAACCCTGGATATTTCTCAAAAATTCGAAATACAGGAAAGACTGAAAAAACTCGGCTATTATTCCGGGGAGGTCGACGGCAATTTAGGAAAAAAGTCGAAAAAGGCGATCCGCATGTTCCAGGCAGGAGCCGATCTAAAAGAAGATGGCGCCCCCAGCCTGGAACTGCTTGAGAAACTTCGAAAATAGTTTCTAATCAAGATCGTAGGTCAGTTTCTCTTTAATTGAATATACAACATCACCTTTCTTGCCACTGATAAAGTAAGATAGGCTTGCCTCTATTTCAACCTCTTCCACATCGGTGTCAAAATTGATCAGATACTGTTCTCTCCGGGTCTGCATCGGCTGCAATGTCAAATCGACAATCTCTTTGATCTGCCATGCGCCGTACCGCATTCTGTTCTGCAGATCTCTGCCGATTTCAAAATATTTCTCCTGTACTGAAAACATTACCTGTTTCTCCGGATCTTTTTCTGCAAGGTTTCGTGCGGTCACATCCAGGACCACTTTGCCGGACCAGAGTCAGCCGTCTGGAACTCGATGCCCTGCTTTGTTCTCAATGAAAACATTCACCACAGCACTGGGAACCCAGCGTTTTGGATCCTTCACATTTTTGATCTGACCTGGCAGATGTTGGTAAGAATTGATCTGGACTTCAAAGCCCAGCCCTTCTTTGACGGTGTCGAGATCATGTCCGCCCGGAAAGAGGTGGCCTTTTTTCATATGACAATCCTGGCAGGTCTTGCTTCCCCCCATGGCCACGTATGTATCTTGATAACTGCCCGATAGAGTATTGCACTGGATAGTCTCACCATCAGCAGATTTGTAGATGCCGTGACACTGCATACAGAATGATGATCTGGTGATATCGACAGCCTCAAGTGTTTCATGGGCATCTTCTGCATCTTCCCCTTTCGGCCCGTAAATCATACCTTTTTCAGCTGGACCGTTGAAACCGCGGGCTACTTCCGTCGCCTTGATGTTATGACAGGAGAGGCAGCCGACATTTAATCTGGCAAGCTCCTTTTTGGCACTATCCCCGGCCGGCTTTCCCTTCTCCTTGAAGGCGGTAACAATCATCTCACCAATCTTTACAGCCAGATCCTCTGAAGCATACTTCACAACCGGCGCATGACAGTCCAGGCACTTCATAATCTGAGCTTTGGTGAGTGGTGTTTCCCACTCTTTGGCCAAACCTATTACGATAAAATTATGCATTCCACCAAGAGAGGAAACAACTGCCTGAGCATGCCAGGATTTAGACCATGCATCATGGATTTCCTCATGACATTCCATGCAACTCGACTCATCAAACATTTCCAGCAGTTCATCAATAGTATCCGCCTGTTTTTCCATTGCGGACAGACTAGCGGGAAGAAAGGCCAATAACGTTCCCAATAGTAACGGCATCAATCTTTGAATTTGTTTCATATTTCCTCCCAACATTTTAGATTAAACTACGTTGGCACCTTTACTAAATTTTTTTCTTGTAAACAAAAACAGGAAAAATTTCTAAGGTACTGAAAAGTTCCGATCTATTCCGGTTTGGTTAACGTTTTGTCAACACTTCCAGTTTCGTCAGTTGGTCTAAGTTGAAAATTGTCCGGGGAAATACTACGGTAGTTTCGCTACTTCAACATTTTATTATCGCAGAAATAGATGATTTTGTACAGGAAAAGTTTGCCAAGCTTGCTGGACGGACACTATCTACAATTTAATGTAATTCTGTCCAATCTGATTCAATGAATTTATCCTTTATTTCTTTGCAGAAACGATAAGATGGCATCCATCAATTGATTGATCGAGTTATACTTGTCAGATGTCGCAGACAATATTTCCTCTTCTGTTTGTACATATTGCGACGGAATTATTTCATCGCGACAGTTGCTAACGATTTCTCGAGCCAATTCCGGTGTGGTTTCAAGATGGAACTGTAGCCCGATAACCGATCTTCCTATTTGAAATGCCTGGTTTTCACAACCCTCACTCGTTGCGATAAGAGTTGCTCCAGATGGGAGACTAAAGGTTTCACCGTGCCAGTGGAATACTTCAGCTTTTGCCGGGAAGCTGAAAACAGAATTATCAGTTGATGCAACTGCCTGTACAGGGAACCATCCAATTTCCTTTACTTTATTCGGGTAGATCTGAGCACCCATAGCGCTCGTGATAAGTTGTGCACCTAAACAAACGCCTAAGACAGACTTACCTTTCTCTATAACATCGCGTATGAATTTTTTCTCCAGAGCAAGCCAGGGGAACTCATCCTTATCATTGACGCTCATAGGACCGCCCATTACTACGAGCAGGTCAATTTCATTAACATCAGGTAAAACAGATGATTCATAGAATTTAGTATTGGTTATTCCATAGTTAGCATTCTGAAGCCAGCTCTCAATGCTGCCAAGGCCTTCAAATGGGACATGTTGCAAGTAGTGTGCTCGCATCTGTTATCCTTGTAGGAAGGAAAAAAGTTAAATTTGTGGAAAGGGGAAGCAACAGCTTACAGGAAAATTAGAAACGATCAAGTGGCAATCTTAGCATTTGCTGCAAATGTGAACATTGAGCTTCTTCCTGAATCTTCTCGAATTATGTGGAGATTATGGTAGATTGTTTGTGCAAAATTTGTAGCTTGTCGTTGGGTTCAAAATGGAAAACTTCCAAAGCACTTTTGTTTGACGATAATTAGACGTTTGAATCAAATTAGATCCATATAAAAATGAAATGACTAGGGATAAAACGAAATGTGACACTCTCATTGACTTTACCAAAATTATGTTGAGTAGTTGACAAGTCGGCAATTTCATCACCAAAACAAATTACTCGGCGAGCTTCCTGATAACCGAATCGTGGACAGCTTTCCACGTCTTCGAGTATCTTTCACAAGGTCGCTCAATATAGAGAGCTTGGTAAATTGAATTTTCAGCAGCCTTGAGATCGCTCTTCTTGAGAGAAATGATTGTTTTTTTTCCGTAGGCGGCAGCTTCCCGGCCAAGCTGCTCCATATTGTGCCAATAGTCCAACGCCTCTTCACGATAAACAAAATTTTCAGGCAGCGCTTTCGCCTGTTGCAGAGAAGAAACCTCTATCCCATTTCTGCCAAAAGTTGCCGGCCAACCAATTTGTGCCCACTCAAGCGAGCGGTCAATGCCCTTTTCCACCAGTTTGATCAGATCTTCATACATGGCTTAGTCCATTGTCGTAAAACAACATGACCACTAAAGAACGTCTCCCATTCCCATCTGAATAAAGCCGCAGGGACATGCCTGAGCACAGATGTGACAGCCAACGCATTTATTGTATTTTGTATACATCGCTTCGCCAATCGAGTTCTGAGGGTACTCGACAATTGCTTCCTGTGGGCAAAATATCAAACATTGACGACATTCAAAACAGAGCCCGCAACTCATGCAGCGATCAGCCTCAGCCAGAAACTGCTCTTTGCTCATGCCAGCATTCAGTTCAAGTTCAAGGCCGCCTGTCAACCGCTGGCTTTCAGGTAGATACGACCCCCTGTTGCGCACTTTTTTTCCATAATAATCAAGACGCATTTTTTCCGGCCCCACGATCGGCACCACTTCCTGAATGGATATTTTCTCACCTTCCATCCGGGCGATCATCCGTTCTGCAGCCTTTCTCCCTTCACCGATGGCGGTTGTCACCAGACCCAGGGAAAGTGTATCGCCACCGACATACACTCCATCATCCACCGCCATATCTTCATTTGGTTTGAGCTGGTTTGTGTCATCGACATATCGTTTGGCATCTCTCCATCGTGGACGTTGACCGATGGCCGGGATCAGGGTAGTGCACTGCTCCCGGAATGTGGAACCGGCAATGGGGATAGGACGGCGGCGGCCACTTTCATCCGGTTCACCAAGTTCCATTTTTCGGCATTCAACGCTAATGGCCCTGCCGTCTCTGACCTCAATTGCAACCGGGGCAACAAGGAATTGAATTTCAATATCTTCTGCGAGTGCCGCTTCAATCTCCTGTTTAATTGCCGGCATCTCAGCACGAGATCTCCGGTAAAGAATAGTCACCTCGGCCCCAAGGCGTCTGGCGACTCTGGCGGCACTGATGGAGCTGTCTCCACCACCGATGATAACGACTTTATTCCCCAGTTCAACCATCGTCCCGAAATGGATCATATTGAGGAACCTGACACCGCTGATCACATTATAGGCTTCTTCACCTTCCAGTCCGAGTCTGAGTTCCCTGTGGGCACCAATACCGATGAAGAGGGCATCAAACTCATCTTGCAATGCGTCCAGGCCCCTGTCATTACCGATGATGGTATTGCAGATGATCTCAACCCCCATCTCACTGATTGCCGCCACCTCTGCATCAAGAACCGCACGGGGCAATTTGTAGGCGGGTATACCGTAGCGTAGCATGCCGCCGGTTTCTGCAAAGGCCTCAAAAACGGTGACCGGATAGCCGTGCCGAGCCAGTTGAAAGGCGCAGCTTAATCCCGCCGGCCCCGCACCGATTACAGCAACCTTTTTATCTCGTATTACCTGAGACAATCTCCGATGTTTCAGCCCATGCTCTATGCCGTAATCACCAATCCAGCGCTCAAAGGCATGAATATTCACAGCGCCATCTACTTTTTCGATGCGATTACAAGCTGTTTCACAGGGGTAGGGGCAGACCCGTCCGCAGACGGCCGGGAAAGGGGTGGTCTTACTTGCCTCGTGCCAGGCCAACTCAAAAGACTCTTCACGGGAGCGCCCTTTTAATTCGCTAAGCTGGACGGTGGTCAGCCAGGTCCGGATATCGTTGCCGGCAGGGCAACCGACCGTACAGGGAGGAAGCGATTGCACATAGACCGGGCATTTATGACTGGAGTCTCCAAAAGCGACAACTTTATCTATGCCGCTCTCTTCGCTGAACGCCGGAAACTTCCAGTTAACAGCCGACGCAAGGATGACACTGGCTTGATCGGATTTATCTGACATATGGACACCGTTTTTTAAAAACGAACATGGGCTGATTGATTAAAGGTTGTCCTGGCGTGCCGGTAATTATCGATCATATCTTTTTCAAAGACCAGATCGGTTGTCGTAAAAAAATGTTTCCAACCCACTCGATCAATCCACTCCCCCAGCCGTTCCCAAGGTTGTCCCTCCTCTTTAAAAGCTGCGAGAATTCTTCCGACCACCTCATTGACCTCAGGCCATCTGGGAGGATTATTAGGCAGATTCTGGGCCACCAGGCATCCCAGGGATGGCTTGGACCTGGCATTTGAATTTTTGCCGCCAACCCAGATCCCGAATTTTGAATGTTCAGGGTGGTTGATCTCCATGACCGGGCAGGCGCCAAAGCAGGCCCCGCAATACATGCATTTTTCCTGATCCACCATCAATGACTGTTTACCGTTGACCACAGTGGGCCTTATTGCCGCCACCGGACATCGGGCCACTACCTTGGGCAACTCGCAGATACTATCGATAAGCTCATGGTTAATGCGGGGCGGCCGGGTATGTTTGACCACAATACTGATATCCGCCTGCCCACCACAGTTGATGGAGCAGCATGAGGTGGAAATTCGTACCTTGCTAGGCAGCTTCCAATTTTTAAAATCATCAAAAAGACAGTCCATTATTGATTTGACCACTCCTGAGGCATCAGTTGCAGGGATATCACAGTGCAGCCAGCCCTGGGTATGAGCCACGTTGGTAACGCAGGGGCCAACACCACCAACCGGCAACCCTATTTCCTCCAGGGCCTTAATCAAAAGCTCCACCTTTTCCTGATTTGCAGTCATGAACTCCACATTATTACGCACCGTAAAGCGGAGAAAGCCGTCAGCATACCTGTCGGCTATATCGCAAATCTGTCTGAGCAGATCCACTGAATCCTGGCGAGGGGTTCCAGCCCTGACCGTAAAGAGTATGTCACCGCTCTCAGCAACATGTTTTAAGACCCCAGGCCTGGGCATCTGATGATATTTCCACTTGCCGTAATTCTTTTTCACCACCGGATGTAGGGCGTCTTTATAATCATAGGGGCCCGACTCGACTGTTTTCCACGTCCTATTTGTATCCATGCTCTGCTCCGGGAATCTTTAATACTCAGACTTATAATAAGGATTACTTCTGGGCCTTTCGACCATATCCACCGAGGCCTCCAGACCCACCCCATCCAGAAACTGTTTTAAGCCGACCCGTTCAATAGTTTCTCCAATCCTCTCGTGGTCAAAACTGTTCTCGCCCCACCACTCGATTATGGCCGTCGATAAGGAGATGAAGCGCTCGATATCGTCCTCGTTATCCATCTTGAAGAAGGGAACAAGCATAGTGCCGCCCATGGCCCCGACCTTCAAGGTGTTTTTGCCACCGAGCAGGATTGCCAAACCTCTTTCCCGACCCGGTGACAGAGCCTCAGTCATTACATTGATGCAGTGCATGCAGCGAACACAGTTGCCATTATCAATTTCCATCTTCCCGTCAACCAGTGATAAGGCCCGGGTGGGGCAGCGATTGATTACATTATTGACCAGAAAGTCAATGGTGTTTTTGGCAATCCAGGCCTCCATAGCTTGCCCGTCAACCTGGATAGAGTCCCGCCACATACCAATGACTGCCAGATCTGAGCGGAAGATGGAGTTACTACAATCATTGGGACAGCCGGAGAATTTAAATTTAAACTTATAATTATACTGGGGACGATGAACATCGCCGGTAAAATGAGTTAAAACTTTATGATGCAGCTCCAAGGTGTCATAACAGGCATGTTCGCAGCGGGCAGGCCCCACGCAGGAAACTCCGGAACGCATGGCAGCACCAGCCCCCCCCAGATCCCAGCCGTTCTGATTAATCTCGTCAAAACATTCCTGAACCTTGGCCTCTTCAATGCCTTGCAGCATTATATCTCCTGTCTGGCCATGCAGGGCGATCAGGCCGGAACCATGTTTTTCCCAGGAGTCACAGAGGCCACGCAGCATTTTGGTGTTGTAATGCAGTCCTGGTGCCGGTTGCACCCGTAAGGTATGGAACTCATAGGCCTCCGGAAACTTATCCTTGATCCGTGAGCGCCGACTGATAATGCCACTGCCGTATCCATATACCGAAACCATTCCTCCTTCCCAGTATCCGGTTCGAGTCTGGTAGGAATACTCCAATTGATCAAGGATCCCTCTAAGCATTGGCTTTCGCGTACGTTCTGCCATCTCTTTGAGTCCGGTGATAAAACTGGGCCATGGCCCAGTTTCCAGTTCATCAAGTATCGGCGTCGGATTCAAAAAAATGTCTTCTTGTACCGAATATTTTTCAGCTGTTTCAGCATCTTTTTTAATTTTTACCATGTTACTCTCCCGTTGGACAAATCTGACTACGGCCTGTTACGTATTATAGTAGCGGTGTGAACTAAGGGTGGAAACAGAAATAAGTGCGGCCAGTAACAGAATAAAATGACGACACATAATTTTACTCCTCTGTACAATCTCTCACTCTCTTTTTGAGCGTCAAAAAAAAGCCGGACTACCTTTTTTCAGGCAGCCCGGCTATCTAATAGACCCGTAGCTTTCCGTCCCTGCCTTACGGCAGGTTTGGCTTTCTCTTGTTTTAATATTATTCTTACTACTAAATTATATGTGAAAAAAATGGTTCAAGTCAAGGGACAGTGTGGAATCGGCTGAAAGCAAATGTCCACTTTGTTGAAGTTCTTCTGGTGCGATATTTTACAAAGAAGATTTATAAATAATAGTAACAATGTGAGGTGGCAAGATTAATAGAGAGAAACAAATACAAGCTTGAGATGTTTCCTGATATGGTTTCAATTGATCATGCCCAGAAAAAGTGCCAGAAAACCAGCTGTAAATGCAGTACTCTGAATTGTTGATGTTTCGCAGATTATTTCGCCTCTTCATATCGTTATTATATCCTGTTTCCTAAGACTGCGGTAATCTGCCACTCAGTCAAAGATAAAAATTCATAAAAAAACAACACTGACTCCTGTATACCAACCACTTCCCCATGGAAGTTAAAGTGTTTTCGCTTCCAACCCTTCATTGATCTCTAAAAAATGATCTAGCTTTGGCCAGATCAATGCAGGTGGAACAACCT
>MAXH01000183.1 GCA_001750925.1 Desulfobulbaceae bacterium S3730MH12 | reverse complement strand
GATAATATTGATCTGATCCAGGTGAATGAATCAATTCGTTATACCACCATCGAGATGATAGGGGAGGAACTTCGTTCTGTTATGAGTGCAATGAAGCCAATTATGTAAAAATATCTGCTGGTTCTATGGCTAACGTAGTGATCTGTGATGAAGGACCGTTGAGATATTATATCTTCCGGTCCTTTTTTTTGTCAATAATATCATAAGATATCCGGCTACAAGAAAACACTGGAGATCGGGGAGCAGGAGAAATATGGAGAGTAAGGCAGGATATGAATGGGGGGCTGGGGGATGGATGACGATCTGGGCAATTCTATTTATTTTCTTGGTGAGTACTGGTCTGGTACAGGGGGGAACAGAGAATTCAGGGATCAAAAGTGATTCGTCTCAGCTGCAACCGGGGCTGGCAACAGTGTATATTGAAAACAAATATCGGAACGTTGATCAGGTGCCCACGGGAGAGGCTGCACATAAGGCAGGATATCAGGGCAAGCCCGTTCTACTGCTAAATCATTTGTCCGGCAAGGAAGGGTTTGTCTTTGACAGTGGCCGCAGCCAGGGAGTTGCCATGGTCATGGATGGCTTTCTGCATCTGGATAAAAAAGGTACTTATCGCTGGCAGGCCTTGGCTAATGACGGAATTCGCATGTTCATCAATAACAAGATGATATTTGAAGATCCAAAAGTACACAAGGATCGGTTAACCCCCACAGGTATACTGGAGGTTGATGAAACCGGCTGGTACCCGGTGAGCATTATCTATTTTCAGCGTAAGGGGACTGCGGCCCTTAAACTCTACTGGCAGCCGCCGGCAGCAAAGGAGTTTAGTCTGGTGCCAGCAGAGGTCTATTGGCATTAAAGTCTCCTGTTCCGTCCTTCCCGCGCAGGCGGGAGATAGCGTAGACTTCGATCTAGAATGTGTTGGAATAATAAGAAGAATTTCTAAGATACAAAAAGGAAAATCTATGAAAAATGTAATCGTACTACTCTTTTCCATAGCTCTGGTATTGACACTTGCAGCGTGTGGTCCAAAAGCAAAAATCACCTCTTCCTGGGTTGACCCGTCACAAAAGAGCTATGCTGCCAACGATATACTGGTGCTTGGAGTGAGCAGGAGTGAGGCCAGTCTGAAGTTATGGGAGAATGTCTTTGTCGATCTGCTTACCAAGACTGATGTTCGCACTATGGCAAGCTATAAGGTAATCGGAAATGTTCCGGATCCGGATCGAGAGATTATCGAGGCTGCAATTAAAAAGACAGGGGCTTCTTCGGTCCTGATCACGCATATGGTGGACAGTAAATCGGAAACTCAAACTTATCCGGGATCTATCCATTTTCTACCGGGGGGCTTTTATGGGGGTATGTATGGATACTATGGCCATACATATCAGGCAGTATACACGCCGCCGTCGAATCTTACCCGTACTGTTGTTCGGCTGGAGACTAATCTTTATGATGTTGCAACTGCCGGTCTCGTCTGGAGTGCACAATCTGAGGCGGTTAACCCAAAACTCCTGAGAACAGATTTTGAACGGATTGCCGGTTTACTGGTGGCGGATATGAAAAAGAATGGTGTTGTGCAATGAACCGCAACCGCAGGAAAATGAGAAAAAATCAGGGCTGTTATAAAAATGTAAGTTTAGCGGTGTAATCTATCGTAAATTCAAAAAAGATGTCACACGCGGGCGCCCGGCAACTCTATTTTGAATTTCTAAATGCGGCACAAATGATGCCGTTATTCTGAAACTATACAAACCTGAATCAACCAGAAGGAGAAAAATATGAAAATTGTAAGTGCTCTTATGGCAGTCATTTTTACCTGCGTCCTTGGTTTTTCCACTCTTCCCGGTGAGGTGTACGCGAAATCGAACAGTGATAAAGTAACAACGGAAGAAGTCGTGAATAAGAAGAGTACAGCTAAAAACATTGATATTAACAGTGCGAATAAAGACACTTTGATGCAGGTCCCCGGGATCGGTCCCAAAACCGCAGACTCCATCCTTACATATCGTAAGGCAAACGGCGAATTTAAGAGTGTGAATGATCTGACGAATGTGAAAGGCATTGGAGATAAAAGCCTTGCTAAAATGAAACCGTCTTTGAAAAAATTTTAACACTGTTTTCTCAAACAGTCAGTACTTTTTCGTCACATGCCGGAGTCACCTTGTTTGGGTGACTCCGGCTCCTTTTCTAAAGATTTTATCTCTTTCCCTCATTTATATATTCCCTGATCTCTACAAAGTGTTTGTGTTTCACCTGTAATTCTCATATCCTGCAATAGGCTTCTGTGGCCTATGGTGCGCTAATAACCATATTGACGGTTTTTATCGCCATGGTGTATGTTTGGCTCAGATATTACGTGCTTGGAGGATAGTAAGAATTTTGGAAAACACATCAAGAACAATTTTTATCGAACAGGTTCGTCTGTTGTATGTCAATTCGATGATGCCGATCCTGGTTTCTATAGTGGTCAGTGCTGCACTGTGCTGGTCACTGCGGACTATTGACAATATAAATGTCCTCATTGTCTGGTTTACTCTATTTTTCACCATTTCTGTTGCCAGGATCTGGTTGCTGCTCCTTTTTAGAAAAAAGAAACCAGAGGAATACGACACCACAAAGAGCTGGCACAATCGTTTCCTGATCGGCACATATGGAGTGGCTGTCCTGTGGGGATCGGCGTCCTTATTTTTGTTTCCTGATAGTCAGTCTCACCAGATGGTGCTTCTCCTGATTATAGTAGGCATGGCCGGAGGTGCAATTTCTTCGTTATGCCCCAGTCTTCCTGCTGTGTCAGGTTTTTTGTCCCTGATACTTATCCCTCTGGTATTCAAAATGATGATACTGGGCAACGATATCTCGCTGTTCCTTGGTGTGTTGATATTGCTTTTCTGGGTGATCACTCTTAGCGGAGCCTTTAAAATTAACACCAATATTCGTGAAAATATCCAGTTGCGTCTGCAGAGTATTGAGCGGGAAAAAGTTATCAAGGCCAATGAAGAGCGTTACCGGCATATTTTCAGCAGCGCTCCCCTTGGAATATTTCAGTATAATAAAGAAAGCGTCATCGTTGACTGCAATGAAGCCTTTGCCAATATCATTGGTTCTTCGAAGAAGGCACTTATTGGCCTTGATATGCTTGCTACGATGAAAGAGCGGGGAATGTTGAGTGCTGTCAAAGACTCACTAATGACTGGTGATGGATATTTTGAAGGTGATTACAGCTCTGTCACCAGCCAAAAAACCTCTCCTGTCCGTGTATTTCTAAAAGCTATTACATCCTCGGATCAAACCATTACCGGTGGGGTCGGTATTGTTGAGGATCTAACTGAAAAAAAATTCTCAGAGCAGCAAATACAATACCATACCACCTATGATTCTTTGACTGGACTGCCAAATCGTCGCTTGCTGCTCGACCACCTCAGCAATGAGATTTCACGTGCAGGCAGGTATGGCCATTATGGAGCGTTATTATTTATTGATTTAGATAATTTTAAAACGGTTAATGATTCATTGGGGCATTCGGTGGGTGATGAATTGCTGAAACTTGTGTCGGAACGTATTATTGATAGTATCAGGCAGGAAGATAGCGTCGCCCGGATGGGAGGGGATGAGTTTATCATCATCCTTACTGAATTAGACGAAATAATGGAGCTTGCTGCCGATAAAGCGAGGGAAATTGCAGAGGAGATCAGCTACTGTATTTCCTGCCCCTGCAGCATTGAGGGACGGGAAATGTGTATTACTCCCAGTATAGGAGTGTCTCTTTTTCCAAAGCCGGGAATAAAGAGCGGCGATATTCTAAAACAGGCTGATACGGCCATGTACAGAGCCAAGGCCGCAGGTCGCAATGAGATTCGTTTTTTTCTGCCCTCCATGCAGGATGCGGCTGATGAACGTCTCCGTATTTACATGGAGATCCGAAAGGCGCTCGACAACGATGAACTTGCTATCTATTACCAGCCACAGGTAGACAACTCGGGAGGGATAGTCGGAGCCGAAGCGCTGTTGCGCTGGCTTCATCCGGAAAGAGGGTTGATTCCTCCCGTTGCTTTTCTGCCGATAGCAGAAGAAACAGGGATTATGCGGGATATTGGTCGATGGGTATTACGATCGGCTTGTCGTCAAATTAAAATATGGGATGATGCCGGAAAACTCGAAGATTCGCATATTATTTCCGTTAATATCAGCAGTAAAGAATTTGGCGCACCTGATTTCGTTGATATGGTAATCACCATTCTTGAAGAAACTGGAGTCGCACCGGATCATCTGGGAATCGAACTGACCGAAAGCAGCCTTATTTCCACGGGCGGAGATATCGTTAAAAAAATGATGACATTGCAGCAGTTGGGGGTCAAATTTTCTGTTGATGATTTTGGTACCGGTTACTCATCGCTGAGTTATTTAAAAAGTCTTCCGCTGAATACCCTCAAGATTGACCGTGCTTTTGTCAATGACATCAAAGATGCCGATCAGGATATAGTGCTGGTTGACACCATAATCATGATGGCCGAAAACCTGGGGATGGAGATTATTGCCGAGGGAGTGGAAACTGAGCAGGAGTTACTCTACCTCAGTACAAGAGGCTGCATAGTTTATCAGGGATATTATTTCAGTAAAGCTGTTCCCGTTGAAACTTTCACCGAAATGCTTGAATCTGGAAACAGTAACCTTGCTGGCAAACAGCTTTCCTGAGTTTATCCGAAGATCATTTTTTCTCAACCGGATATTTGGAGTTAAACCACTCCTTCCAGCCGCCTTTGAGTGCATATACCTTGCTGTATCCTTCGCCGATTACTTTCCGTGCCACCCTGGCACTGGTGTATTCACTGGGTCAGGCACAGTAGAGTACAAGAGTTGCATCTTTCGGGTACTTTTCAATAAGGGAAGGGTCAAAACCCTCCATGCGCACGGCATCCTTTATTTTAAACTCACTGGACTTCCAGTCTCTACCGATACGAACATCGAGGATGATCAGGCCATCTGAACCGAGAAGTGATTTAAGCTCATCTTTGTCCATGGTTGGTACTGAAGCAGCAAAAATAGATGGTGCTGTCAGAAAAGAGAGAGTGAGAAGCAAAACAACAATTTTCTTCATGATAATTCTCCGTTATAAGGTGAATATTTTTATTGAGAGGTTTGGGAGAAGCCAATTATTCCAGAAACTAATACATCAATTTCGATGAGGCAAGTTAATGCAGTGAGTTTGCATGTATTTCTGATCAAATAGATGGGCAGGCCAGGTCTGTCTGATAAAAATATTGCGTCATAACTTGTTGTTTTGCAACGTTACTCAAACACTCCTCCTCACCTTTCCCTTAACTGGTGTAATGATGCAGACACAAACCTCCGGAAGCTCCACTAACCAGCCATCCTCAGTTAAATCATCGTTTGAAAACCTTGGTAGTTCTCTCCACCTGAAAATTCAAGATTACACTGATCTGAAGGCAATACTTGAGCTGGATGAAGCCCTGTGGATTGCAACCACGGCGCCAGTTTCAACCATTAGAATCGATACTGACTTCCTCAATTTTCTCGATACGGATGAAGATAAACGTATTCGCTTTCTTCTGAAACACCTTGTGGACTATTCAGGGATTCAAAATGACAATCTGAACTTATCTCTTGCTGCAATTGATACCGAAACAGAGTTGGGGGAAAGGATACATTCTTCGGCACTGAAAGTTCTTAAAAGGCTTAATAAAGGAGAGGAGTCGATAAGCTTAAATCAAGTGAAAAAAGTACAAAGAGAAGTTCTTGAGGGAGGGCTTGACCAGGCCGGTATCGTTTTACCGGAGGCAGCTGAAAATAAAAAAATCGAACAATTTATAAAGGATATTCTACGTACAGTGGAAGGATCCGGCTGGGGAATTAACTCAAGGATGAAGCTTACCAAGGCACAGGCAGCTCGTTTTACTTATCGTCCCGACCACTTAGCCTGATTCTTATATCAACAGCCGCAACCGGACGAAGTTTTGCCGCGAAATCTGGTGATCCAGCTGTTAATGATATATGTCGCGCAGCCACAGCCATTATCGGGATTGACGTAGATAGCATCCACCGGGCAGTTTGTGGAGCAGGCGCCGCATTCCATGCAGATATTCCGGTCGACGATTTGGGCCTTGCCGTCCCGAACTCTGAAAATGCGGTGGGGACAGACCTGTTCGCAGTTGCCGCAACCGATGCATTTCTCCCCCGACAATTGTAAAATTGCCGTATCGTCAAGATATCTGAAACCTTTCATTGCTTTCCCTCTTAGTACAATGTGAATTAGTACCTTACTCCATAAAAACACTGTGCCCCGGAGTCTACGCTTACCTGTATATCGAACTTTTTGACTTAGCCATCTGGAACTTCCGATAAGCGTAGACATCGAGTGACCTTTTTACGAGTTCATCAATAATAACCAGCAGTACTTGAATGAATCTCATACTGATAGCATATTTTCGTGGAGATAGCGATCAACCAGCACACCGGCTACAGGATCCGGTAAAAATGGAGGCATTGTTCGTGCCACCATCGTATCGGCCCACAGACTGCGAGGACGTTTGGCGACACTCCTCCAAATCCCGGTTACATTACTTTTATAACAGTGAAGCGGTGTCATCGTTGTGAAATTCATTTCATGGGTGTTAGAGTGAATAGAATTAAACATTCTTTTGCGAATTTTTTTCCCTGGCGACTGCATCCGCCAGAATACATACAATTTCATACAGCATTGTGGCACCGACAAGAGCAGTATTCCCGGTGGGGTCAAAAGGTGGTGATACTTCAACCACATCCCCGCCGATCAAATTAAGACCAGCGAGCCCTCGTATTAATGCCTGGGCCTGGATAGTCGTCAATCCACCTATTTCTGGTGTTCCAGTACCTGGAGCAAAGGCTGGGTCAAGACTGTCTATATCGAAGGAGACATAAGTTGGCCCCTGGCCTACCACAGCTCTTACCTCATCAAGCGTGGCCTCAATCCCTAAAGAGGTAAATTCTTCCATAAACATGACACGTATTCCTGCATCCTCGGATGCCTGCCAGCTCTCCTCCGAGTTTTGTGCCCCGCGAATACCAATCTGTATCGTCCTTTTTGGATCCAGGAGACCTTCCTCCATTGCTCGTCGGAATGGGGTGCCATGAGTGAACTTATGGCCAAATTCATGGTCACTTGTATCGGTATGAGCATCAAAGTGCACCATGCCTACTGGTCGTTCAGCTGCAACAGCACGTAAGACAGGCAAACTAATAGAGTGATCGCCGCCTACGCTCAAAGGCACTGCACCGGCTGCACAAATCTTGCGGTAAAAAGCAGTGATATCGGTAAAGCATTGTTGCAGTTCAAAAGGATTTGAAAAATTCACATCACCTAAATCTGCAATGTTACAAAGTTTATAAGGATTCATGCGCGTCACATGATGAACTGAACGGGTAAAACTTGACATATTGCGAATTTCTCTAGGGCCATGTCGTGGCCCTGGTCGGTTCTCGGTTGCACCATCATAGGGCACTCCAATCAGCGCAATATCTACACCTGATGGGTCATTAACCAAAGGTCTTCTCAACAAAGTTGCAACGCCGGCATAACGAAGGGGAGCTGCTTCCCAATTAGATTCCACTTTCATTTTTCTTGAACTCCAGTTTTAAAATATTTAGTGCCTGACGTACCGCATTATTCTGTATTGTTATTGTACGTAGTAATATTCCCCAAACTCCCAGTATTTTTTACCTGGACTCTTTGGGCCTTGCCAGCCTTCAGATAATAGCTCTTTGGCAATAAACCTGTTTGTGAACCCATGACCAATTAAGAGAACTGAGCCATTTTTCCTAGCCATTTCTATTAGTCTATATGCACCAATAGATGCTCTTAATCTGGCTTCATGGATTGATTCGCTGTTTGATGAGTACCCGAGAAACCAAAGAACCCTAAAGAATGCTGCCCAGATACTCGGCGATAACTTGAGAGTTGGAAAGCTGCAAAATGGCAAACCCATTTCTCTGAACATCGGCTCGATGACACTTATTTTTTTTACACCAAGTGCTCTTGCTGATTCAATGGATCGTTCCAGGTCACTGCATACTACGGTATTACAAACGCTCGTTATCTCAATGGCGCCTCGCGAAGGGACATGCTCTGATATTATGCCAGCTGAATTGTATGACTCAATCCATCGATGCAGCTCATTAGCCCTCAATTTTCTATGCTCTGAGACATCAGGTTTACCATGTCTTAAAAGAACGATTTGCATCAGGGACATCCTATCGCAATATAACCTGGCTCATACATAGCTAAAGCTCTCCACATAATACCTTTTTGTTCATTTTTTATGCCACAATCCTGGCGACATTGTCTTTGTCAAAGATTAAAGTCTCTCCATCATCTGGAATAAAAACATTGGATAACAAGTTCTTCTTTTCCAATGTCTGCTTTAATTGTAAACGGGATGTAGGGCAATGGTTAAGAGCTTCAAGGTGATTGGCAATAACTATTTTAGGAGCAGTCTGCACAAAAGTGACCAGCTCTTCCAGTGGCATCAAAATTGGGTCGCTAATATCCAAACTGGCACTGCCTGAGGCCATCACCGCAATATCAGGCATATATTCTGTTAGAGCACGCTCAACATCATTGGTATATACGGTGTCACCACTAATATAGATTGTAGGCTCATCGGGAAGCTGAAGATAAAATCCAGCACCGTTAGCCATTAAGTTATGAATCCAGCTATGACCATGCAATGCGGGAACAGCAGTTATTGCACCTCCAAGAAAATTGACTGACTGCCAATAGGTTAAACCAACTTCAACAGTTAGCCCATGTTTTTTCAAGTAAGATACATCTTGTTCGCGAGTGATAACCGGTATGTTGTTTTTTTGTAGAAATGCTTCACCTTCAGCGTCAAGATGATCTGTATGCTGCAATGCTTTTACGCCAAATTTCTGGCTATGTGTAATGAGGCAATGTGTTACTTTTCTCAGGATTTCAGGGGCATTTTCTGGAAGCGAAACAAGTGGGTTTTTCCGGGATTTGTGTCGAAAACGGGCAAACGGAGGTAAGGTCCCTTTTTCACAAAGCATAGGGTCTATCAAAATATGTTTAGTTCCTGACTCAATAACAAATGTTGCATTTCTTAAATGATGTATTTTCATTTAATCCTTCCTTAAGGTACTAGTTTTACCGTTGAAAATGAATCCGATATTGGGATGGGGTGACCTTGAATCGTCACAAGAATGCACACCTTAGTCGATTTTCCCGTTTGAACTCTGTTATGCGGGACGGATAAAGATTACTTGCAATAAGCCAAGGTTCTGTATAAAGAAAAAAAATATATTTTCATAAGGGAGGTTTTCCATGTCGCCAGAGAGTGCAATATCATTTTTATTTATTATTTATCTTTTTGCCATTACCCCCGGACCAGGAGTTTTTGCTCTTTTAGCCAGATCTCTAGCTTCAGGGGTCAAGCCTTGTATTAGCATGGCATTAGGTATGGCTGTAAGCGATGTGATCTATCTGATTCTTGCATGCTTTGGTCTTGCCGTCATCGCAGAACAATGGGCTGGTCTATTCATGATAATTCGTTTTGCTGGCGCCTTCTACCTTCTATATTTAGGCTGGAAGATGTGGAACGCTTCTCCTGAAGTATCTCTACAAAATGGTGTGAGCGATATCACTACTACAACAGCCAAAGGTCTATTGCAGGGTTTTTTAATCTCAGCTTCCAACCCTAAAGTGATCTTTTTTTACATTGCATTTCTGCCTACGATCATGGATCTTAACAGCCTCACGACCTCTGATATAGCTTTGGCCTCTGGAATAACTCTCTTAGGAATCATGTTAGGGCTCATGACGATTGTAATATGTGCCTCTTCAGCAAGGCGATTCTTTACATCTACGAAAGCGGTACAAAGCCTCAACAAGACATCCGGTGGAATTATGATCGGAGCCGGTTCCTACCTTGGCCTTCACGGTTAACAGGGAGGAGTAAAAAGTCGGCTATCATAAGATCCGGTCAATTGCTCCACACCATATTTATTAATGGCCTCTTCTGTGGGATGTTTGATATTTGGGTAAAATTACAGTTCGATTTTTGTACCCAACACTCTAAGGAATTTTCGTATCCATTCAGGATGAGAAGGCCATGCCGGTGCTGTGACGAGAATCAGTGGGCCATGGGTATACCTCCTCCTGAATTTTAGAGTGGAATTAGGTTATTTCTACAAACGCTGCAGCCGCTCCCCGGCCGCATGAAGAATATCCTCATCACGGGCAAAGTGGAGCCGGATTAAGTGGTTAACCGGTTCATGAAAAAAACTTGACCCCGGTACAGCAGCAACACCGATTTCCTTAGCCATCCAGCGGCAGAAAGTGATGTCGTCTGTAACATCAAAATCTGAGCAGTCGACCATTACATAATAAGCCCCCTGGGGTCGGGTGTAGCGCAGGCCGGCCTTGTCAAGATATCCGAGAAAAAGATCCCGTTTGCGGGTATAGTCCTGCTGAACTTCATCATAATAGCTACGGGGGAGGTTTAAAGCAACAGTGGCCGCTTCCTGGAGCGGAGCAGCAGCTCCTACGGTGAGAAAATCATGGACTTTGCGGGCTCCGGCAATGATTTCAGGCGAAGCAATGATATACCCCAGTCGCCACCCGGTCATGTTGTATGTTTTTGAAAGTGAACTGCATGAGATGGTTCGTTCAAACATCTCCGGCAGCGACGCCATATAGTAATGGCGGTGGGGCGAGTAGACAATGTGCTCATAAACTTCGTCAGTGATGACAAAGGTGTCGAATTCTTTGGCAAGATCGGCTATCAGGGTCAGTTCTTCCAGGGTGAATACCTTCCCACTGGGGTTGGAAGGATTACAGAGTACCAGTGCCTTGGGTTTTTGTTTGAAGGCCTCTCGGAGTACTGACGGGTCGAAGTTAAAATTCGGTGGCTCCAGTGGAACGTAAATTGGTTCGGCTCCGCATAAAATAGTGTCGGCACCGTAATTTTCGTAAAACGGTGAGAAAATGATGACTTTATCGCCGGGATCACAGATTGTCATCAGGGCCACTATCATAGCCTCGGTGCTTCCACAGGTAACTACCACATGTTCATCACCATTAAGGTCGAGTCCCATCCATTGCTGCTGCTTTTCAATGAGAGCCTGGCGGAAATTGGGGGCACCCCAGGTGACGGCATATTGGTGAGGTCCCTGCTGCATGGCCTTTACCGCAGCCTCGATCACCGATGGGGGCGGGTCGGCATCAGGAAATCCTTGTGACAGGTTGATGGCATCGTACTGATTTGCTACCCGGGTCATCTCACGGATAACCGATTCGGTGAAATGGCAAAGGCGTTCAGCGGTTGCAGGCATAGGTTCCTCACTATATTGTATGGGGGGATTAGAATCTCCTTCACTTGATTTACCATATTAATGGTTTTTAAGTGTACCTTTCGTAGTTTTTTTACATGACGCAATAATATTTCAACAATGCAACAATCTTATCATCATAACATTTATTACCTTTACATTATAAAACTGTCCAAGTGGCTGATGCTTATCATGCCTATTGTGGCACTTTTTTATAACGATAATGGTCTTACAAGTTTTGATATTTTCCTCCTGCAGGCCATTTATTCCATCAGTGTTGCCCTCCTCGAAATACCTTCCGGGTATATGGCCGATATTGTCGGTAGGAAAAAGAGTCTGATACTCGGATCTATTTTAGGAACCCTTGGCTATGTGATTTATTCCTTTTCAACGACCTTCAGTGGATTCCTGTCAGCTGAAATCATTCTCGGTTTAGGGGGCAGTTTGATATCCGGGGCCGATTCTGCACTTTTATTTGACAGTTTAGCTGCAACCCGGATGCAACACCGTTACCTGCAATTTGAAGGAAGGATTACCTCTCTTGGACATTTTGCTGAAACAGGAGCTGCAATCTGTGGTGGTGTTATTGCTGTATTTTTCAGCTATCGCGCAGTTTATATCTCTCAGGCAGCCATTGCGGCTCTGGCGATTCCTGCTTCCATACTATTGCTTGAGCCGGGAAGAGATAAACATCACGGCCGACCGGGCTTGTCCCATATTCTTTTGGTCTGTAGAAATGCGATTTTCACAAACAGGCAACTCAGCAGCAGCATCTATCTGTCCTCCGTTACTGGTGTTGCTACTCTCTGTATGGCCTGGACAGCACAGATATATTTCGTAACCCGGGGCTTTGATGAGATCACCATAACACCACTTTGGGTTACCCTTAACCTGACAGTAGCAGTTGTTGCTGCCGTTACAGCTAAAGCCGTAAAAACTCTAGGTAACAGGATCGCCTTCCTGTTAATTATCCTCTACATTCCCCTTACCTATATCCTTTTGGGCACGCTTTCCCTTGTCCCTGCACTTATCTCACTTTACCTTTTTTACTCCGTTCGCGGGTATGCTACACCACTGCTCAAAGATTTGATCAATCAAAATTGTGAATCCTCCACTCGCGCCACTGTACTCTCCATACGAAACCTCTTTGTCAGGTTCGGCTTTGCTCTGCTGGGCCCATCGATTGGATGGATGTCAAACAATTATAGTCTCTCATCCGGGCTTATTCTGGCCGGTCTCATCCTTCTGTTTTTTTCTTCCATTGCCGGCTTCAGGCTAGCCAGATTTTTGCCGGAAAGTTTTCAGAATCAGTAGAACAAAATTATCTATTATTGGTTTGTTGATATTCTTTGATGAAGAATGCTCAACCCCATAAATTAATTCAGCGTAAGTAGTAACGGATATATGAACCTGGTAAGTTTGCAAAACAAATCATGGTCGCGGTCGGGGGAGGAAAAAGGTAAGGATTACAGCTGTCAAGGTTGCGGTGGCACACATCCCGAAGGCAATACGAAAAGTGCCGGAAACATCAGCGAGGAATCCGGCCAGCGCCGGGCCTACAATTTGCCCCATCCCGAAAAAGAGGGTAATGAAGCCGAACGCCTTGGCGGCCCGGACAGGTCCCAGATAATCTCCCACGGCTGCAGCCATTATGGTGGGTACACTCCATACAGCGATGCCGTAGAGGGCAATGGAGGCATAAAGCCATGCAGCAGGAAGGTGCATCCCCACCAGCGCGTAAGCCAGGGTGAACAAAGTGAAGACCGTCAACATGCCGGTACGGCGGCCGAAACGATCGGAAAGCCAACCAAACAATGGTCCGGAAAAGATACTTAAAGCGCCCACCACCGCCCAGAAATTCCCGGCAACCTGTTCGGAAAAACCATGTTCGTCCACCAGAGTGGTAACGATAAAGGTGGCGTAAACAACATAAGTGGCGCCAAAAAGCGCATAGATCAAACCCAAATGAACCATGATCCATTTGGGTTTTCCAGTGCTGCTATCCTGGCTTCCAACGGTTGCATTCAATGGGTCTGCCTGGCTGCCCAGGGGAGTTATTCCTTTTTCCCGGGGATCGTTGCGTAAGAGCACAGCGGTCATAATGGCCACCCCCAGTACAACCATTCCCATGGTGATCCAGCCGTAGCGCCAGCCTTCCATGCCGAACCGAGTATTTATCCAGGGTATGTAAAGACCGGCACAAAGGATGGCGATGCCGTTGCCTGAAAGCATGATCCCGGCCGCTCGTCCCCGGGCATCTTTGAGAAACCAGTGGGATACCAGGCCCATAAGAGGTACATTGCTCAAACCACTGCCGATACCGGTGATCACGTAAAGGGATAAAATCTGCAAATAATGCTCAGCACGGCCAACCAGCATCATGGTGATGCCCACCAGCACAAGCCCCAGAGTAATGGTCAGGCGGGCACCCAGATGTTGGGCCACGTAACCTGCCAGTGCCACGGCGAACATGTAACCTATGAAATTTCCGGTACCGATTAACCCCATGCGGGCATAGCTCAAATCAAGGGCGGTGCCCATGGAGGGTAGTAACATTCCTAAGGCAAATCGCCCTAACCCAAGACAGGCAAAAATCACTGCTGTTCCGGTAAAGGCGATGATCCAGCCGTAATGCAGGTTTGTGGGTTGATGAGACGAGGCGGTTGGCATGGATAAACCTATTGACAATGTTTATACAAACGGAGCAGCGATCCAGAAAAGAGTAGCCAGGGTTGCACAGCCTATCTGAAACGGTAATCCCCTGCGCATTTCTTTTGCTACTCCTGAAAGGGAGGTAAACGGTGTGGATCCGGTAAAGTTCATGGCCAGGTAGGATGAGCAGCCGATGATCCAGAGAAAAAGACTGATTTTTTCGACCAGCCCTGGATCTGATTCTGTCTGAAAAAGAAAAAATACGGAGGCAAGTGCACCAACTATTGCGCCTTTAAGCCAGAATTGCCTGACTGGAATCCATGGCAGCAGCAGGGGAGTGGCTGCAGCCCCCGCCAGGATTGCAGTAAAGGTTGCTGCCAGGAGAGTTGCACCACGGGAAAGGGCTGCTGTCAGAGAAAATATTTGTGGAGAGATTCCTGCCAGTATGAAAAACAGCATACAGGCAACGAGCAGCTGCTTCCATAGCAGGCAGATATCCAGTGGAATAAGAACAGCTCTCTCTCTTAAGGTAAATGTCACCGACTGCATTTCCTCACTGGCTTTCCCGCTTTCCAGAAACTCGGGCAGCATGGAGGCAAGAATCGGCCCAAACCTGCCCCCAAAGCCGCAGAGTTTTTTGAGGTTATGGGCTGCAACTCCGTTGGCCGAGAGCTGAGGCAGGATAAGTTTCCGGTGGGAGACAACCTGATCAAGCTTTGCATTTTGAACCTGATAACCGATTTCTTCTGCCGAAAATGTACCCTTTCCGGCTGCGCACCAGACATTGATCCCCCGGGTATCGACCACCAGAACCCAGCTATCATTATCGCTGAGTTCTTTGCGGAGCGCGTCAAAGCTCAGTTTGTAGTTGGCAGTAACCAGCACCGGGCTGTTTTCGGTGGGCTCACCGGTGCAGTAGAGGCCGGGGGTAATTTTATAGTTGTTTCGGGTAAAGCCGGTTCTGGCGCCAATTGTGCCGAAATGGTCGCGGGTCGTAAGAGAAGTGGCAACTCTGGGCACCGGGCCAACCGGTGTTTCTACAAAACCTTTAACAAAAGGAAAGATGAGGTAACCGGCACGTTCAACTCCACTGGACCGTGGGGGAAGTTTAGGCCCTCAACAGTGTTCGTCTGATGGTTCTGCCGGCACCTGGAGGGGAGTGG
>MAXH01000182.1 GCA_001750925.1 Desulfobulbaceae bacterium S3730MH12 | reverse complement strand
TTCCCTCACAACAAATTACCCAGGCGTATGCCGGCAGGAAAAGTAATGTTCAGGTTGAAAGCAGAGGGATTGTAGTCAAACTGCTCCGTGATGATCTTAAAGGTGCAAAACACCAGAAATTTCTAGTCAAAGTTACTAATGATCTGACAATCCTCATCGCCCATAATATAGACCTTGCACCACGAATTAATTCCCTGAAGGAGGGGGAAGAAATTTTCTTTTACGGTGAATATGAATGGACCTCCAAAGGAGGTACTGTTCACTGGACCCATCACGACCCGGGGAGACGACACCCTGACGGTTGGATAAAACACAAAAACAAAGTATATCAGTAATTTTTCCTGTGGACGGTACACCTCAGGTGAAGCAACCTCTTTTGTAACCGGAGACCTCTTGCCATGAAACAATATTGCTACTGCCATACCCTCATAGGGCGCCTGCTTTTAGTTGGGGAAAATGGCCTGCTTGAAAAGCTTCATTTCCCGAAATCGGCTGACCATACCGTAATAGAAGAAAACTGGAACTTGAATGAAGAATATTTTTCAGATATTCTGTATCAGCTTAAAGAATATTTCGCCGGTCGTCTGCAAAACTTTAAGGTGAAGATGCATCTTGAAGGAACTGACTTTCAGCTCAGGGTCTGGCAGGAACTGCAGCAGATCCCCTATGGCAAAACTGCAAGTTACGGGCAAATCGCAAAACAGATCGGCAACCCCAAAGCATGCAGAGCAGTTGGGGGAGCTAACAATAAGAATCCGATCCCGATTATTATTCCATGCCACCGCATAATTGGCAATGATGGCTCTTTAACCGGTTTTGGCGGTGGCCTCGAACTGAAAAAAGACCTTCTCCGACTAGAAAAAGTTCCAGGCCTCTCTTGAATAAGATAAAAGCTATTTCCTAACCAAGAGATCTGACTACTCGGCCAAAACCTCCTGGAATAGTACCTGACGACCAAAAAGCCCTGCCTTGTTTATAATCTACAAACCAGTACCCCCCGGGTTTGCGCTTAGCTGCCACAAAAATGAACGGCTGCTCTTTTGAGAAGACAGGGTTTAAATAAACATCTTTTTGATTTTTTTCCGGTTCCATAAGTGACATGGCCTCCTCCATAGTAGGCAGGCGCCAATCACTGAAGCCGGCAAAACCCTGCTCGTTCAACTCACCTATCTTCCGCTGTATTGTCCGACTGGAGGCAATATCAAGCCCACCCCGCTGCCACATGAGTGCTGTTTTCTGATCAATGAGAGTTAAGGGATCCCCACCATCAACAAATTCGTTCTCAAACAGCCCCTCCGGATTGACTTCAGCGTCAAAAAAATTCCATTTTTTGAGGATTCCAGCGATTTCATCATCATTAATGATTCCCGGTTCCGCAGGCAGATTGATAATCTCACCGGAATATGGACTTTCACCTGCTAAAGGAAGATTCTGCCCCATATCTTCTTCATATTTCAGATCAACTCGAGGTACAACAAGGCTGGAGTCACCATCGTCAAGCACGTTTTCAATCAACCACTCTTTCAGCTGATCATTAATAGCGTAGCTCTTCTCAAAAATGGCTGAATGGCCCCGTTCCTCGACACATTTTTTTATAATTTTCTGAGGTACTGTGATGTCAGCCATAATTTTCGCATGCTTAACTCCCCGCTCCATAAGGCAGAGTTTCGGTTCCTCCTCCCAATTATCTACAAAGAAGTAGTAAACACGTTCATCGTTATTTCTTACCCTCTCTCTCCCCCCCCAGGACTCAAAGGTACCAAATGTCAGATCAGGACTCATCTCCCAGTCTATGGGACTGATCACTTTTTCTCCTACTTTTACTTTATGAAATATCCCCATGTTTATCTCCGTTTAAATGAGTGTCTCAATACAGACAGTCCCCAACCATATAATTATTCCCTTATCTTCATATCTGGATTAAATTTACCTTTATTCAGACAGGGGATTGAATTATTCTAGAATTCAATTATAATAATCATTATTATTTTGTCGAGCATAAAGAATCAACAGACAAAAAAAAGGGCTGTCCGCTACCTCCGGAGATCATCCGGGTAATTGATCTCACTGCGGGAGGAATAGTCCAGACAATCTCAGAATATTTTGAACATTCTTATAGTAGCAGATACAGTCACCGATAAATTGCTGGAACCTGTAGGGGGAGGCCCTTTTCTTCAGGATATCGACCTCATCTTATCCTGCGGTGACCTCCCACCCGAATATCTCAGTCGTTTGACATTCAGATACGATGTGCCGCTGCTGTTTATACTTGGCAACCATGATCTGCGCTATAAGACCGCCCCTCCTGCCGGGTGCCGTAATATTGACCGGCAACTTGTAACTTTTACTGATCGGAAGATTGTCGGGTTTTCAGGCAGCAGATGGTATAATGGCGGGATAAATCAATATACTGAAAAACAGATGAAGCGTTTCATTGGCGGGATGCGCTTTTCCCTGTGGCGAAGCGGAACACCTGATCTGGTAATAACCCATGCACCACCTCGTCATATCAATGACGAAGAAGACCCATGTCATAGAGGGTTCAAGGGGTTCAGAAGATTCATCGATAAATATAATCCACCCTATTTCCTCCATGGCCACATCCACGCATCATTTAACAATGACTCTGAACGAATTTCAACTGTCAATACTACTCAGGTAATTAACTGTTATGGCTTCTATGTCCTCGAAATTTAACCCATTACAGGCAATTAAAAATGTATTGCACAGCGGTAAAGAACAAAAGGAAAAGGCTAATCTCCATAGCTTCAACATCCGCCGTGAGAAAGAGGAGGCGTATGAATCTATAAAACGGGGAACCTCCATGGTTCCTCTTGATAAAATTGTTGGCAGTGTGGGCAGATATCATGACTTTGATAAACAGTTCAAGACCGATTCCGTCCGGATGGATGAAAGGCTCGCCTCCATCCTGACTGCCATGAAAGCCGGCAAAAACATGCCGCCTGTTTCTCTTTACCAGATTAAAGACGACTATTTCATCCTCGATGGTCATCATCGTTTCCAGGCTGCAAAAAAACTGGGCTATAGTGAAATTCACTCCCGCATACTTGAACTGCTGCCGTCAAAAAATACTCTTGAAAACAGGCTCTACAGGGAGAAAACCGAGTTCAAGGATAAAGCGAAACTTCCCCATCGCATCCACCTGACCGAGCTTGGCCAGTTTCATCATCTGGAAAAACAGATTAATGACCATAGAAAATTCCTGATAAAAGAGGGCACCACAGGGGTGAGCTATCAAAAAGCCGCCGGAGACTGGTATGACACAATCTACCAGCCCCTGGCGACTGTCATCAAGGAGAGTAATCTTGTCCGATCTTTTCCGAACAGAACAGTAGATGACCTTTATCTCTATATTTCCATACACCAGTGGGAAATGGGGAAAACGCGAAAATACGGTATTGGGGTGGATAAACTCATTCCCAAAAACATGGAAGAATTTAGAGAAAAAATGGCCAGACATTCAAAACAAAAATACCCGGAAATGCGGCGGGAGATGACGGTCTTCATTCTCCTCAATGTCGACGGCAGGCATGAGCAGCGAATATTTAACAAGCTCATAGCCCTTGACGAAGTAAAAGAGGTACACTCTGTCCACGGCTCTATCGACCTCATTGTCAAAGTGAAGCTGGTAAGGGATCTGCTCTCCTCCGACGGAGAACTCCTTTCCGAATTTATTCTTACAACCATAAGAAAATGGCCTGGTGTAATATCGACCCAAACCCTGATTCCTGGTATTTCCAAAGTTAAAAGGGACGATCATTGTCTCATTTGAACAGGAATGGCAACTCTTTTTCAAAGTAACCTGGAAGAGAGAAAAGCTTTGGCACCATTACACACTTATGATACTGTTATTTCAACACTGTTAAGTAAGATGGCATCGTAAAAAACTGAATTCTTCGTTATTCCGTCATTCCCACGCAGGCGGGAATCTAGTTATTCCAATACCTTCTGGATTCCCGCCTGCGCGGGAATGACGGCGCGGGAGAGTTTTTACGACACCATCAAGTAAGCTCATTAAAAAGAAACATAAGCCCCTGATACAATGACACAGATTTTACTTGTTGGAGATTCGCTCGTCGCAGATAATGACTGGCAGCCACGCATGAGACCGCACAAGGTTCAAAACTTTGGGGTTCCTGGTGCAACGACCCGCGATGTTCTGAACATGCTTCCACATATTAAAAAACGGACAGAGGTGATTGATGTTGTCATGGTAATGGTTGGTACAAATGACCTGCTCTCCGATAACTACCAGTTTGTCCAGACTTTGAAAAAAATCATCATTCAATTGCGAAAAGATTACCCCCTGGCTGAAATTCTGGTAAACAACCTTTTCCCCATGCATCTTCCCCACCTTCCCCATAACACTATCACCAGTTTCAATACTCACATTGAAGCAATAACAATGCAGACCGGATGCTGTTATCTCGACACCCATATTAAGTTTCTCAACAGTGAAGCTGCAGTCTTTCAAAGGGATGGAGTCCATATCACAGAAGCCGCTTATGAAATATGGGCCCGCAACCTGCTTGAGCATATTGCTTTTCTAATCGAAGATGACTAACGTGGTGAAGCGCTAATATCTGTTGTTTCCCTTTCCTATAACATGGAGTTTATGCAATGCAGCAAAGTCAGCTACATACCCTGGTTATTTCTTTTTTTCTTCTATTTTCTGTTTACACCACTTTTGATTCGACTGATGCCGAGGCATTTGCAAAAAATACACAAGGTACTACCGGAACCGTCATTGAAACGATGAACTCTTCCGGATACACCTATATGTTGATAGAATCCGGTGCAGAAAAAACCTGGGTGGCAATCCCGGAAACCAAAATAGAAAAAGGAGCAGAGGTTACCTATAATTCCGGAATGGTGATGAAGAACTTTGACAGCAAGACCCTTAACCGCACATTTGAATCTATTATCTTCTCTTCAGGCCTTACTGGAGAAAAAAACCCACCTGCCCACAGTGCGGCAGCGGATGATTCTTTTGCAACGGCTGTCAAGACTGAACAGACAAAGGTTGATGTTTCTGCTCCAGCCATGGAGGCCTCCGGGGGAAGCTCCGGTGCAATAGCCCCGTACCAGGAAATTACTGTTGCCAAATCAGATGCTGCAAACGGTTACAGTGTTGAAGAAATTTTTTCCCAGGCGACAAAGCTTAACGGCCAGAAAATCACTTTACGGGGAGTTGTAACCAAGGTCAGTGCCAATATCATGGGCAGAAACTGGATTCACCTGCAGGATGGCACCGGCAACCCGATGCAGAACAGCCATGATATTGTGGTAACCAGTTCTGAACACCCGGAAATAAACACTGAAATCACAGTAGAAGGAATTGTAGCAGCAGAAAAAGATTTCGGCGCAGGATATAAATATGCTGCCATTATCGAAGAAGCAACAATCATCAAATGAAAATACCGGTGGACAAAATAGGTTTTGATCTGGATGGCGTCATTGCGGATACTGCAGCGACCTTTCTCCATATAGCCTGTACAAAATATAACTACTGCTCCTTTACCCATGAGGATATCACCAACTTTGAACTGGAGGACTGTATACCCATCCCCCAGGATCTGGTGGACAAAATTTTTACTGAAATCCTCGTGGACTCCCTGGGGTCAGGACTCAAACCAATGGAGGGGGCGGTAGAAACACTCACCTCGATGGCCGTAAAATCGACCATTACTGTTATTACAGCACGTCCTCTTCGTCGTCCTGTACTTGACTGGATTGATGTTTTTTTCCCTGCTGAGACCAGAGATGCGATCAAAGTAGTTGCAACCGGAGATCATAGCGACAAGGTGCGGTATATTCATGAGCACGGTTTGAAATATTTTGTTGATGACCGGGCTGAAACATGCATGCAGCTGGCCGGAGAAGACATCATCCCATTCGTTTTCAACCAGCCCTGGAACCGTAATCGTCACAACCTGCAAAGCGTTGATAATTGGGATGATCTTCGGCAACTGATAGCCACTTCACCCTGAAATTCTATGGAATGTCCGCACTGCAAAGGTAAAATCCAGGTTTATAAAAATCCGGTACCTACAGTTGATATCATCATTGAAATCGGAGATAAGATTGTTCTGATTGAACGAAAGAATCCGCCCTCCGGATGGGCATTACCCGGCGGCTTTGTCGATTATGGCGAATCCTTTGAGACTGCAGCCCTGAGAGAAGCCGAAGAGGAAACGGGCCTGAAGGTTATCCAGCTGCACCAATTTCGCACCTATTCTGACCCATCCCGGGACAAGAGACAACATACAGCCTCAACGGTATTTACAGGTAAGGCCAAAGGACTGCCCACTGCCGGGGATGATGCCGGGCAGGCAAGACTCTTCAACCGACAAAACCTGCCGGAGCTGGCATTTGATCATGCACAGATCCTCTCCGACTATTTTGAGGCTAAGGCTAAAAAACAGTATTAATTAACCAGAAGCTCAATAGACCCATACCTATGGATCCATAGAGTGTAAGTCAGGGGATGCAGTCACGGCCATATTTTTTAGCGATAAGACCAAAGGTTGCAAGGCCAACAAGCCCTGACGCTATTATTATAACCAGATCTTTCATTTTTCCTTATCCCCGAATCCTAATCCCCGGTTTCTTCCGCAGACGAATCGACTGCGGCGTTACTTCGACCAGTTCATCGTCATTTATGTAGGCGATACAATCTTCAAGAGTCATGGCAACCGGAGGGATCAAAATGACCGCCTCATCAGACCCGGAAGCCCGCATATTAGTCAGTTTTTTACCTTTCGCCGGATTAACGACCAGATCGGCAGGCCGGGCATGCTCACCGACAATCTGTCCCTGATAAAGCGGAGCTCCCGGCTTGACAAACATTTTACCGCGATCCTGAAGATTAAATAATGCATAAGCAACTGCAGTGCAAGCCTCCTTGACAACAAGCACCCCATTTACCCGGTTGACGATCTCCCCCGCATACGGTCCATATTCCGAAAATACGTAAGACATCATTCCCATACCACGAGTATCCGTCATAAACTCGGAGCGGTATCCAAGAAGGCCGCGAGTGGGAATATTGAAAACCATCCGCACCATACCGGTCTCGGTTCCCATCTCCTCAAGTTGTCCCTTCAGCTTACCAAGTTTTTCAATGACAGGGCCCTGAAATTGCTCGTCAACATCCACTGTCAGCTTTTCATAGGGTTCAAAAGTCTGACCGTTTTCCTCTTTGAGAATAACCTGGGGTCTGGTCACCTGGAGTTCATACCCCTCTCTTCGCATCTTTTCGATTAAAATCGAAAGATGAAGCTCCCCACGCCCTGAAACCTTAAAACCAACCGCATCCTTCAACGGTTCATACTGCAGAGCCACATCCGCAAGAATTTCCCGCTGCAATCTGTCACCAATATGGCGGGAGGTAACATACTTGCCCTCCTTACCCGCGAAAGGTGAATCATTGGGAATAAAATTCATGGAAATGGTTGGCGGATCAATAGTAATCAAAGGTAATGGCTTTGGATTTTCCGGATCTGTGAAAGTCACTCCCACCATCACATCCTCCATGCCGGCAATGGCAACTATCTGCCCTACTCCGGCAGACTCCACGGCTACCTTGCCATCGGACTCAAAACAAAAGATTTTTGATATCCGTACCGGCTTTATAGAACCGTCACGCCTGGCAACCACAATTGGCTGGTTAATCTTCATGGTACCGTTAACTACCTTGCCAATACCGAGCCTGCCTAAATAAGGCGAATAATCAATAGTACCGACCTGCATCTGCAGTGGTTCATCAGGGGAGCCGCTGGGGGCCGGTGTATGGTCAACAATCATCTGTGAGACGTGGTGCATACTGCCGCCGTCTTCTATCTTGTCTTCAGGGTCCAGAAGAGAGAACCCCTCTTTGGCAGAGGTATAAACCACAGAAAAATCGAGAATATCGTCAGGAGCATTAAGCTTGACAAAAAGATCAAAAACCTGGTCCACAACCCACTCACATCTGGCGGCCGGCTTGTCAATTTTATTAATGACAACAATGACCGGAAGGTTATTTTCAAGAGCCTTTTTGAGGACAAAATACGTTTGCGGCATCGGGCCTTCCTGGGCATCCACCAGCAGCAGGGCTCCATCGGCCATACGCAGTACCCGCTCAACCTGCCCACCAAAATCGGCATGCCCCGGAGTATCAATGATATTGATCAAATAATCCTGATACTGGTAGGAGCCGTTTTTCGCAGTTATGGTTATGCCGCGTTCACGCTCTAAGTCCATGGAGTCCATCAGCCGCTCAGAGACCTCCTGGTTATCACGAAACATACCTGAATGCTTAAAAAGCTGGTCGACCAGTGTTGTTTTACCATGATCAACATGGGCAATAATTGCTACGTTACGAATTTTACTCTGTTCCATCATTTATCCTTTAAAAACCCAACGTTGATTGGGACATATCCAGTATTGTTCTACGGCCGATTCGGTAAAAAAGGCGGGATAACTACAAAAATAAGCATGCAAATTTCACAGTATAACACACAATTATATAACGCACAAGAAAACTCGAAACACTCCAACGAACCAGGACTACGATAACCAATTTACAGCCCTGACAAGATCAGTCCACGACTGTTGGCTGAGCGAAGAAGAGCAGGAATATTTTCATCGATATAATCAAAAACACGTGCCCGTTTATTTTCTGCCGGACGCATTACCCGGCCGATCACCTGCAAAAGCCTGCCCTCAAAGGAAATAGGAGTAGTAAGAAATAGAGTCGAGAGACCGGAGCAGTCAAAACCTTCACCGATAAGCTGCAACGTCGCCACAAGCACCTGAACTTCTCCTTTCTGCACCGCATCGACTATTGCACTCCTGTTCTCCGGTTGTATCTGTCCTGTAAGGAGTTCCGCCACAATGCCCCTGCCTTTCAACTTTTCAACGAAAAAGCTGCAATGACTGACCCTGTCTGACACCACCAGGCAGGTACCGCTCTCAGGCTCTGCAGCAACCCTGCAGATATCTTCCAGGATCTGCATATTCCGTCCTTCATGGGCTGTAAGTGCCTTTATAAGCGGCTGGTAGTCGCCACGATATCTATAGGTAAATGCAGTGGAATTACGAATGATTTCCGGTTTTAATATTGCCCCGTTTGCTTTCAGTTCATCGGTATCAACCCGGTGAATCCTGTCTCCCATAAAAAAATAAATAAGCTTCGTCAATTCGTTATCACTGCGAAATGCTGTAGCAGAAAGCCCCAAAACGTATCGACAGTCAAATTTTGAAACAACATCTGTGAAAAGTGTCGCAGGAACCCTGTGGCACTCATCAACCACAAGATGGCCAAACTTGGACACCAGATCGTCCACCCTTTTTCTTGCACTGTTAACAATACTGATAGTAAGGGGCTGTATGGAAAAATTTCCGTCTCCAATCAACCCCACCTCACATGCAAGAAACTGCTCTGCCCGCTCCTTCCACTGGTACAGCAGTTCTTTGGTATGCACAACCACAAGTGCGGGTTGTTTTCTTGCTGCAATGAGAGCAAGCCCCATAACTGTTTTGCCGCTTCCGGTTCCCGACTCAATGACTCCGAAAGATTTATTCCTCGCCTCATCTACTGCAAGTTGCTGATAAGGTCGCAATTTTCCAGCAAAAAACAACTCAACTTCAGGCAACACCCTCCGCTTGTCAATAATTTCCGGATCTCTTCCCGCATATTCTCTGCACATTATAACTGCCTGGTTGGCAAACCCTCTTGGGAATCGTACTCCCTGCACCACCGGTTCATAATATTTCAACTGGGGCTTGAGCTTTTTACCAATCCATCGACCATACTTCTTTGCTGCTGCATACTGTGGGTTTTCAATGGTCAATCGTGCTTTAAGTGCTTTTTCAAAGTCGAAACTGATCCCCGACAAAAGACAGTCGCTGCTCACAGTAAGTGTTGGTTTCATTGTATTTCTCTCTGATCTGCCTGGATTTTTCATGAAATTTTATGACTTGCACTTTATTGCTGCAATCGTTATTACTAGTCCGATTTCAAACTAGTGTTGTGTCAACTATGTAATGTCGCATTCGTGTCATTCCCGCGCAGGCGGAAATATAGGTGTCTTTACCCGTAGTACTGTACTGGATTCCCGCCTGCGCGGGAATGACGGCTGATTAAACGTTATTATAACGCATCAATTAAGGACATAGAGTTATGAGCAGAAAATTTTTCACTCTTTTCCTCACATTTGCCTTACTCTCAGTGTTTCTAAGGCCGGTCATAGCAGATGACAATATCACCCTGAATCTGCCGGAGAAAGTTATTGCCCAGGCAATCACCGCCATGCTCCCGTTCAAGATTGATGCCCATTCAAAGAGCATTCAAGGCGATATAACAATAGTAAACATCAGTCAACTGGCAATCACAGATCAACACCTCGCCTGCCAACTCCACCTCGCCGGAAACAACCTCGCATTCCTTACAGAGATTGCAGGTCATGAGATCAAGTTAAAAGTAGGGTCGGTAGAGATTGATTTCAAAGCGAGTGCTGCCGTAAGATTTGATGTTGCAAAACAAACTCTTTACGTAAAACCTGTGGTAAATGATGTAACTGCAACAGGAGACGGTAATAATGGAGAGATAGGTCAAGCCCTTATCGCACTGCTAAACGGCAGAGAATTCCCCGTATCCCTGCAGGAACTTGACCCGCTGATTGCAAATGCGGGTGGAAAAACAGTTACAATTACAACAAAAATAGTAAACATCCAGGCGAAACAGGATCTCCTTCAACTCAAGCTGGCTCCAGCAGTTTCTTCCAAGACGAAAAAAACACAATAGTTGCCCTGTGATTGGCCACGTACAGATTATTAAATCACCCTACCACATAAGATCGTCAGGAACCTCATAGTCACTATAGGGATCATCAGGATTCAGTTCTTTTGCACCAGGTGACCTGTTAGTGAGAACGAAGGTCTTGTCACTTAAGTCCCTGATTTTTTCAGCAATAGTCCGGGGTACAACCTCATAGGAATTTCCAAAGCCGACAATTCCCAACTGCCCTGAACTAAGCTGATCTGCCATCTCCTTCTTTACAAACATTCTTTGTATTTTACCCAGATCATTGAACCGAAAGGCAACACCATTGTCATCTTTTTCCAGCTTATTTTTTTCAACCATCTGTTTGATAGCTGCAGTCACTTCCCTTTTTTTCAGTTTCTCTTCCCGTTGCCGGTTAAGTTCCTGAGCACGCACTTTTTTCTTTGCCAGAGCTTCCTGAGCCAGAAGAGCATTCTCATCCACAACCACATGCTTTTTTGCGCTCTTCTGCTTTTTCTTCTGATGCTTTTGTTTCTTGACCTTGCTTACCTGTTTTTTGTCCACCAGGCCCAACTTAAGAAACTGATCCTGAAAAGAATTACCCATAAAATGACTTATCTCCTGCGGTTTTGTACCTATGTTTCTATATGATTATACCTGCCTACCCGTATGTTTTGACTATTTTATACTATATTTGAGATATATAAATGTCAAACCTGCCGCAACCCAATAAATAAACGGTAACAGCTCAACACTCTTCGCATACGCCTGTAAAATAACAGCAAACAGCAACAATGTGCATGCTAAAAAAAACTGTGAATAATAGCTTTTAAAGAATATGTAATCATAACCAATTGACAAACCAGCAAGATCAAAGAACCGTTTATTAAAAGCCAGCCGAAAAAAAGAGGTGCTGAAGCCAATCAACACTATCATACACATCTGCAGGGAATAGCTCATATCACTAGTAATTGAGCCACGCATTACCCACGACAACGCATATAACAAAACCGCTACCCGATACACCTTCTGCACCTGCAGTCGATCTATCCTGTTTTTTATGAGAAAAAAGAGCACCCCAAGAAACAGTGCCAGACCGATCACCACCAGGCCAAGTTTTACAAAACTTTCCCCGACAAGAAGAAAGAGGGAAATAAGCCAGAAATAGCTCTCCAAGTAAAGAAAGACACCATCAACTGCAAATATCAGCCGGGAATAATACCTGTCTTTAAAGGAGATCAGATCCGATATTCTAATTGGTGGCCGCTGTTGCAAAGGAGCTGGTATCTCCAAAAAATCCGCCGCCCTGTACGAAAAAAGTAAGATAGCGACACAGACAACGATCAACGAGAGAATACAGATTGCAATAAGGCCGAAACCTCCAAGCAGGATACTGCCGACAAAGATCCCCGCCTTCAAAACAACAAGGACAAAAATCTGGAAATTCCCAAATTTTTGCCCACTGTTCTCAGGAGAAACTGCAGAAAAAAACAGGATGCGCTGGATCATCCAGTAGAGACAGTTATAACCACCGTTCAGAAGCGCAACTATGGTCAGGTCAACAGCAAAATAAACTGACAACACCACTGATAATTCAAGCAACAGAGAGGCAATAATCATCCGGCGAAATAAATTCGACCGTAACCGATCCCATCCCCACAAAGTGATAATAAAGCCGAGTCCGCTCAAGGCTATAAACAGCGCAATCTCTGACAGTGGACTGCCATTTTTATACAGATAGACCGGAAGAAAAAACGGGAAGAGCCCCAGCAAAAAACCGTGGAAACCCAGGAACAGGTAGTAGGTTCGGGAAATATCCCTCATTTCAAAAGATATCCTGCTGCTTAACCGGCAGACTGTTGAGCTTTTCATAATACGGTTTCAGATCTTCCTTCCGACCATACCTGGGGACATCATGCATTTTCAGATATGGACGGGAATTCACCTCAAGCAGGATAGTTTTCTGCTGCCGGTAGCTCTGGTCAATTCCTTTTTCAAAAATAGCATCGATACCGAGAATGTTGGCACCAAAATGGTCAAGAATTTCCTCGAAGAGTTCTCTGTTATCACCTGGCAGACTGGTTTTATCTATTGTCTCAATCACCCCGCCGGGAGCAAGAGAAATCCGGTTAAACAACTGCACCCGCTCACCTTCGACAGGGATAGAATCAAGGTTCAGATCTTTCTTTTTTAGATATCTGATTATTTTTCTATCTTTTGGAATCGGATGAATAACAGGGTAAAGATCCATACTCTTACGCAATTCATTCTCCCGGTCGATCAGAAGATTAATTGACGATTTACCATCACCGTCGACAAAGGGAGGATATCTTCGAATAACGGACATGATCCCCTCTTTCACTACAACAATTCGATAATTTTTCCCTTCCAGGTACTGCTCAACTACAGACACGGGCCACCACATTTTTGCCCAGAACATGGCCATCAGCAACTCTTTATAGCTGGTGAGAGGAAAGTGACTACCACGGGAAAATCCGCTGACATTTGGTTTAACCACAAGGGGAAAACCATGGGTTCGGGCAAACCTGACGGCTTTAAATGGGCTAAAAAAAGTTTCCCCTTTCGCATGGGGGATATTATGCGCTGCAAATACGGTGCGAGCCTGCAGTTTAGAACGGCAGCTTTTACGAATATCAAGACTGTTATAGCTACTGCAGCCGCCAAGAAACCGGCTGTCAATCCATTTATAAACCAAGCGGTTAATAGCTAACATCCCTTCACCTTATAGTGAGCGATAAGCTGTCTGAAAAATATGGCATGACGGTTCTCTTTCTGAGGGAGCTTTGCTATTAAACGAGCAGCTAAAGCCATGCTCTTTTTGACAAACTGATATTTTACAGGAAAGGATACGCTTTCATCCAGCAAAATTAATGGGAACGGCAGGAAAATATTCACCTCGATTATATGAAGGTTCCCGGCCAACAGATCCTGCTTTGAGTTGGCGCGAAGACCAACTCTGGCGATCTGGAAACTGCCAACATTCTTCATCATCGTCCACAACAACTTCTGTTCTGTTGAGGTAAAATCTTCAGTTATATCATGGTAACTCGAATCTTTATTGT
>MAXH01000181.1 GCA_001750925.1 Desulfobulbaceae bacterium S3730MH12 | reverse complement strand
GCCAAATAATGATGCCAGACTCAACTGCGTGATCAAAGGGCGATCCATTTGGTACCTGTTTGCAAGGCTGGCCGGTTGGAATCCAGATCCTCCAGGCACAGATCCTCCAGGCACAAATCCTTCAGACACACGACGCAACGTTACTGTTATGGCTGGTATAAATTATATTCTGTTGCGACAATAAAAGGTGAGTGACTAGTGGTATGCTTATGGTTTATCAACCGGCATACCTTTGGATAATAAGAATGCCTTTGAATATGAGAAGATGAGTAAAAGTTGGTTTCTCTATTCGACAAAAAAGACTGACTCATAACAGTTGAGATTTGTCCCGCCAATCCTAACCTTTTACCCACCTCTACCAATAAGAGGTGGCGACTATGAGTCTCTGGTTCTCAGGGGGCCGAATGCCTAACACATTTAAATTTGCTGCTCGTCCGAGATCGTTCCAGGCCATCAATAGTTAGAAGGTCGACAGAAGAGTCCAAAGCCATATTTTTGAGACCCAAATTTTCAACATTTTCTGCGCACAGGTACCAATTGCAATCACCCCACCCCCTCAAATGGGGGGCAAGGCTTTACAATTATAGAGCAGCAATTAGCCAGGCAACGGAATTCAGATAGTATGTGATACAAGGCTAATGGGTAGATGATTGCATTTATTTTCGCACCCTCTGCACCCAATTTGCACCCAAACAAAAAAAGGACTTACAGTCTAAACTGTAAGTCCTTGAATTTCTTGGTACACCAGACAGGATTCGAACCTGTGACCCCCTGATTCGTAGTCAGGTACTCTATCCAGCTGAGCTACTGGTGCAGTGGAAGTTGTCTATATACCCTAGTTTACAGGGGAACTCAAGACTGTTTTTTATTGTTTCACATCTTTCTCTTTTCTATGGAAAACAATATTATTATCAGCCGGTTTCATTGTAGTTTCAGCTATAATGGCTATCTCAACTTCATACTTTGCTTCCATTATGGTCAGTTCTTCCCGTTTATTATTCAGAAGATAAGAGGCTACGTCAAGCGGGAACTTGCATTCAATGCGATTCACCGGCTTCCTGCTCGCACCGGTTTGAATTCGGCGAAGATAAAAGAGAGCTAGCGTTTCAATTGATCGCACAGATCCTCTGCCGTTACAATGCTCGCATCTTCGGTAATTTCCGGCCTCAATAGGAGCACCAAGTTTCTGTCTTGAAATCTCCATCAAACCAAATTTCGAGATCCTGCTGAAATCAACCTTTGCCTTATCCAGTTTCATCGCCCCTTTAACTTCTCTCTCTACGGCCTGGATATTTTTCCTGCTGCGCATATCAATGAAGTCAACAACAATAAGACCGCCCAGATCCCTTAAACGCAGCTGCCTGGCAAGCTCACCTGCCGCTTCCATGTTTGCCTGAAAAATTGATTTCTCAAAATTCTTTCCTTTAGAGGTCGAACCGGAATTAACATCAATAGCAACGAGAGCTTCAGTCGGATTTATAACAATCGATCCTCCCGAGGGCAGGTTAACCTGGGGCTGATAAATCGATTCAATTTGATCCTCAACACTGAACTGGTTGAAAATAGGTCTGGAGCCACGGTGCAGACGAACCTTAACATTTTTCTGTTTTGATGGGAGAAGGCCTATAAACTCATTTACCTGATCCATTGCCACGCGATCATCGACAAGTATCTCCACGATACTGGGATCAAAATGTTCCCGCAGAAACATCAGTACATTATGATGATCCTCATAGACAAGTCCTACTCCCTCCAGCGACTGTCCTTTCTTCTTAGTTTCTTCCCATAACCTGAGCAGATATCCAACATCCCTGGAAAGGGCTGTTTTAGTAATATCCAGGCTGGCAGTCCGAACAATCCAGCCGATACCCTCAGGTATATCTGTGGACTTCATTGCTTCCCGCAAACGGGATCGTTTTTCCTCTCCGGAAATCTTTCGCGAAATCCCGGAGGAATCAGAACCCGGCATCAGAACAACACATCTACCTGGCAGTGAAAGATAGGTGGTCATATTTGCACCTTTCTTACCAACCTCCTCCTTCACTACCTGGGCCAGGATTTCCTGACCTTTCTCAACAACGTCTGCTATATTCAGTTTTTTCCAGTGCTGTGCCTCGACCAGTTCCCTGGCCCGGTCACTCAGGTCTTCCTTGTAGTATTCAGGGTGAATCTCACTGAATGGCAAAAAACCGTTTTTCTCTGTCCCGTAGTCCACAAATGCTGCCTGAAGACTGGGTTCAATGGCGACTATTTTCGCCTTATAGATATTGTTCTTTGTCCGGGTCCGGGTAACAGATGAGACATGGATAGATTCCAGTCGCCCATTCTCAAGAAGTGCTATCCTGCATTCCTCAGGTTCTTCCGCATTAATTAATAATTTTCTTACCGGTTTAGGCTTGGGGGCCTCTTTCTTCTTCGAAGGCTCCCTCCCTTTGGAGGACTGTTCTTTTGACTCAGGTTCTGATGTTTCACCCTTTGTGTCAACATCTTCCTTTACCGAATCAGATTGTACAGAAACTGGAGAATCTTTCTCTCCTGTTTTTTTCTCTTTTTCTTGTCCACTACGGTTTCGTGGTCTTTTTCCCCTTGTTTTTTGACCTTTCGGAACCTTTTTCTCTGTTTCAGTAACTCCTTCCTCTTCACCCGGTGCCTCGGAGCTTTTAACTGGAGGTTTTTTTTGTACCTGGCGTTTTCGTGGAGTCTTTTTTGTTCTCCTTCTTGATGGCTTCCTCGCTTCAGCACCATCTTCCTGCTCAGGTAGTATATCACTTACATTTTCTTCAACACTCTCCTTCTCCGGTAAAACAGTGCTCTTCCACCAGGCACCTATTTTTGCTTTTATTTTAAGTGGTCTTTTCCCTTTCTCTGTCTCTTTCTCTTTCTCTTGAACCATTATTCTTCCCTTTTGCCGATCATTTAACAAGATCTCTCAAACGATACGGCACAATTCCGATCCACTGCCTGAATCCCATAACTAGAGTCCACCCAGAAACGGTCTTTTTGTTCGACCTCGTTTCTGGATGGAAACTAACTACTCTGAATTTGCAAACAGTTTCAAATTTTATCCAACATTGTACATCCATACCGGAATACAATCAGTAAAGTCATTTTCTTTCAGCTATGCTTTTTCAGCAACTCGCAGTTAAAATGGCGTCATAAAAACTCTCTCGAAGTCAGCGTTTATACTCTGTCCTGAGGGTTCTTATCTTTGGTTTTTCCAAAAAAGAATTTTCTGAAAAAACCTGCCCCACTCATCGGGACTGACACCATTTATCATGTTTTGTATGAAAATGATTTAACTTGCCTGAACACATTCCTCCAATCAGCGTCCATAAAAATATCCACAATAATGACAAATTGCAAATATTTTTCGTTATTTACCCACCAGTCACCGATTAACAGGGCGATGCAGGTAACCGTGACACTAGTAGTACCTATTTCATCGAAACACAAATTTAATTTAAAAGATTTACAATCTTGAACATCAATTTGGAATTCATTCTCCCCCCTCGTTCCTCAACCGGAGAAGAAGAAACAGGCAGTAATAAACCCTCTGAGTTTACGACTTTAAACTTGACAGTCTCCGCTGAGAAACGTAAACTCCGAAGTTTAATGATTAATCATATTTATCGCTTAATTATACTACCAAACTACAAAATAATGAGAAATAATTTGGCTTTTTTGTCTTATTTCTATTGAAGGATTCAGCTCCTCTACCCAACACCATCCCTCATAAGGAGTCTATTGTGACATCACGTCCGCCACGACTATTTTCCCTCTGTCACGCATTCATCGTTATTTGTCTGCTGATATTGACCGGTGTCATCCGGGAGAGCAGAGCTGAAGAACTCTCAACTGAAGAATGGAATATTTCAGCTGACAAGGTCATAAACTATGAAAATCCGAATATTATTGTCGCAAAGGGCAATGTCGTACTGGAAAAAAAGGCACTAAAACCTCTTCACCCACCTGAAAAGAAGGCCGAAGTTTCATCCTGGGCAGAACTTCTGGAGGAAAAGATTGAACCTCCTGAAATCAAGGCCGATGAAATTGTAGACAAAACAGCAGCAGTATACCAGACAACAGTGACCGTCAAGGCAGACTGGATTGTGTACGATGTTGAACTTGAGTCAATTAAGGCTAAAGGAAATGTGCAGATAATCACACCAGATGATCAACTCCAGGCAACTGAGGCCTCTATAAAACTCACTGACGAAACCGGTCGGTTCACAGATGCAACGATCACCCGCAAGGAACACTCTCTCCATCTCGAGGGTAAATCTATTGAAAAGACAGGATTTGATACGTATCGAATTAAAGACGGTTGGGTAATCACATGTAAAATCGAAGATGGTGAGGTGCCGCCCTGGAGTTTCTCCAGTGCAGAAGTTGATATTCGCCCAGGCGGATATGCTTTTCTTAAACATGCAAAATTTAATATTAAAAATGTCCCTGTTTTTTATACCCCGTATCTGGTTGTCCCTATAAAAAACACCCGCCAGACAGGCTTCCTCTTTCCTGAGTTTTCCAGCTCAAAAAACGGAGGATTTGGTTTTAATCTCCCGTTTTTCTGGAACATTTCGGAATCAATTGATGCCACGTTCTTCCCTGAATTTCACCTCAAAAGAGGGTTTATGCCCGGTGTCGAATTCCGCTATATTGAAAAGGCAAACGAAAAAGGTATATTTTCCGCCAATTATCTGGACGACAACCTCTCTGATCCTTCGGAGACTGACTATTATGATGATACGGGATTCACCCACACCAATAGTGACAGATACTGGCTTCGCGGCAAAGCCGATCATATCTTTGGCGACCACTGGTATAGTCGGCTTGATATAGATATTGTCTCCGACCAGGACTACCTGACTGAATTTAAGGCAGGATCCACCGGTTTTAACACCAATCAGGAAAAGTACCTTGAAACGTTTGGCCGCGGATTCCAGACAGAAACAGACCCATTAAGGAAAAACACCTTTAAGCTGCTGCGCAGTTGGGACGGTATCGCGTTTGAAACTAATTTTCTAGCCATCAGCGAAGCTGAAAGTGATCCCATTGATATCGACACTCCTTTATGGAAACTGCCCAGCCTGGATTTCACCGGAGCAATCCCCATTGGTGAAACCTTCCTCACCTTCGACTGGAACGCTGACTATGTTAATTACTGGAGGGAAGACGGCATCGGAGGACACAGAGTCGACCTGCGCCCTTCCATTGCCACACCCATCCCGTTAAGTCCATATCTTGAATCCCGTGCAGAACTAGGATTTCGAGATACTTTTTATGCGGTGCAAGAGTACGGTAATGCCACATGGGACAGAGATGACAGCCAGAATCGTTTTCTTGCAGAATTTGAGACGGAAGTTGCCACGACCATGGAAAGAGACTTCTTCTCCACCGGGCAGACTCTTCGAAGCAGCGCTCACCAGGTTCGTCCTTTCATAAAATATGGTTATATTCAGGATGTTGATCAGGATGACCTGCCCGACTTTGATGATATTGATACCATCGACAATATGAACTTCATTTCCTATGGTATTGACAACTTTTTAAACACCTTTTCCTATGGCAAAAACAGCACGGAAAGGCGACGTGAATATGCATATCTGAAAATTGATCAATTGTATGACCTGCGTAGTGAAGAATCTGATGAGCCATTCTCGGACATTTATACTCAACTTGGCTGGAGACCGACAAGAAGATCAAATCTCTCCTATAAAAGCTACTATGATGTCTATGACAACACTTTTGCCAGCCATATCCTTGAAAGTGAGTATACCAACAGCAGAGGAGACTATTTCAGCCTCGATTACAGCTATAGACCGGAAGATGAAATTAAACAGATCAACGCCCGAATTAGAACACGAATCTTCAACAGCTGGATTGTGGGAGCCGGGATAAAACATTCAATCGAATTCGACCAGACGGATGAAGCTATTGCTTCGCTGACCTACCAGGCACTCTGCTGGTCAATGAGACTTGAAGCCCTGTATACACCATCAGATACAACTTTTCTTGTCCTGTTCGACCTGGCGAATATCGGCAAATCGATAGGGTTTAAATATTAACTTTCAATCTTGGGAAAAATCCCCTGATACACGATACAATTACCGACAGAATCTTTTTCGAGGCATTAACACTGGATGCACTTTGATATTTTTAACGGCGATGCCGACGGTATTTTTGCTCTCCACCAGATACGTCTGGAAAATCCCCAACCGTCAGCATCATTAATTACCGGAGTGAAAAGAGACATTGCCTTACTGTCCCGGGTAGCTGACAAAAAAAACTGTTCTTTCAGTATATTTGATATCTCCCTGGACTCCAATCGGTATTTCCTGGATACGTTGTTGGCCAATAACAACTCGGTTGAATATTTTGACCATCATTTCGCCGGCAATATACCTGACTCACCTCTCCTCCAATATAAAATTGATGTCTCACCTGAGACCTGTACTTCGCTCATTGTCAACAATTTGATAAAGGGGAAAAACAGCCAATGGGCAATCTGTGGAGCCTTTGGAGACAACCTGCACCAACAGGCACAGCAACTCGCAGATGACTCCTCCCTGACCGAACTCCAGACACAGCAGTTGCAGGAGATGGGCGAACTATTCAATTATAACGGCTACGGATCCACTATTGCAGATCTCCACTTTCACCCTGAGGAACTGTACAAAGCAGTACATGACTTCCAGGACCCTTTTGATTTCTTCACCTCATCCCCGATCCTCAGCACCTTACGAAAAGGCTTTAAGGATGACCTTGCAATGGCACTGGATCAAAAGGAGTATCCGGTCAATGGAAAAAACAGAATCTATCTCTTTCCAAATGCTCCCTGGGCCCGCAGGATTCAGGGTGTTTTTTCTAACTTAAAGGCTCGTGAAGAAACCATGGCCGCCCATGCTCTCATTGTTGAAAATGAGGATCTCACTCTCAGAGTCAGCGTGCGCGCACCCCTGGCTGACCGTCGTGATGCAGACACTCTCTGTAAGCTTTTCCCGACAGGCGGAGGAAGAGCTGCGGCGGCCGGCATTAACAGCATGCCGGCCTCAATGCTTGATGATTTTCTTGACCAGTTAAATACAGTTTACCCATAACCCGAACAGATCGGAACTTTTTAAAATGCCCGGATAAGTAGTTTCACGAAATTGATTTCGATCTCAGGAGATTTCATCATTAATCCTTCTCGCCACTCCCGGATAATCCTGCAAGTTCTTTTTCAGAGCACTCTTTTACTGCTTGTATGGATTTCTACCGGCCTTGCTCAGGAAGGTTCCAAGGCCGCGGATCATGTCACAGATAAGCAGCTCATTGACATCAACAGTACAAAATATCACCAGTTTTTCCAGGAACTGCAGATTAAACATCACTTCAAAGAAGAAGATCTACATCACCTCTTTGAGGGCGTTCGTATTAATCGCAAGGTTCTCGAACTCATGGATCGCCAGTGGGAGTCCAAGCCCTACTACAAGTACTGGCCACTCTTCATAACACCTACCGTTATTGCAAAAGGTAAAGGAGAACTAAAAAAACACAGGCTGCTCTTTGACAAAATCGAGCAACAGTTTGGTGTGGATAGAGAGTTTATTGTCGCGATCTGGGGGATTGAATCAAGGTTTGGCACCAACATGGGGGGATTTGCACTTTTTCAGGCCCTTAACACCCTCTTTGACGCATATCCCCGCAGATCAGAGTTCTTTCGAAAAGAACTGATTCAATATCTCCTGCTCTGCAGAGAGAATAACATCGACCCGCTCTCCGTCAAAGGTTCTTACGCCGGCGCCTTCGGACAGGCCCAGTTTATGCCGTCAAGCTTCAATGAATACGCTGTGGATTTTGATGGCGACTCCCGCCGTGACCTGATTTCCTCTGATGCTGATATTTTTGCATCCATAGCCAACTATCTGAAAAATTTCAAGTGGGTACTCCATGGACCTGTATTTGCAGAAATCGGCAATGAGCTGAAAGCAGATATACTCGATGATGCTTTTAAAAAAGGAAGGAAGGGAAGGGTGAACTGGCGTATTGTAGCCGAAGTGCAGGATCGTAACCTGATTCCTCCGCAAAACAATGGCCAGTTGTCAATTATAGGTTTGGAGAAATCTCCTCTGTTTGGCGGGGGAAAACGCTTTGTCGCCGGATACCCCAACCTGCACGCCATAACGGAATACAATCACAGCAATAAATATGCGATGGCCGTAGCCGAAATGGCTGCAGCCTTTAAAAAATAGCGCTGCCAGCTCCCCATATGACCAGCCAGCTGCAATTAAAAATCTTCTCTTTACTTCTTCTCTTCTGCTCACTTATTGCTTTACTATGGTATCTTTTTTTCAGCTCAGACATATATAAACCTCTCCACCATATCGAATTGGATGAAGCACCACCATTTTCTGATGATATGGACTACCAGTCCTTCCTCTCCGCAGCTCAAAGCCATATTGAATTTCTTGAGAAAAATGGCAGTGGTCGTGTTACTTCCACATTTGGAGAAATACACTTTCCTATAAGCTGGTTAGTTGAATCCCTCAAGGACTTTACAGAGAAAATCAAACAGAACCCGACACCCCGGGAGTTGCAGCATTTCATCGTTGAAAATTTTACTATTTATCAGGCTGGCGGAAGAGAAGGCAAGAGAGGAAGACAGATGCTGGTGACCGGGTACTATGAACCTGTATTTGAAGGCAGTTTCACTAAAACTGCGCCCTACCTCTACCCGATTTATTCTCCACCCGACGACCTGGTGAAAGAAAAGACAAAGGGTGGAAATAAAACCCGCATCGGTAGAATCACTGACAATGGTTTCAGCAATTACTGGAGTCGGTCAGAGATCGAAACACTCGATGTCATAAAGGGATATGAACTGGCCTGGCTCAAGGATCCATTTGATGCTTTTCTCCTCCACGTCCAGGGATCAGGACGAATCAGGTTCCCCGACGACTCTGTCAGGGCAGTCCGATTTGCATCCTCCAACGGGCTCGAATACAACAGTATCGGAAAATTACTGGTTGATGAAAAGAAAATGTCCCTGGAAGAGGTTACTATCCCTGCAATCCGTAATTACTTGAAACAGCACCCGGAACAACTGCAGAGAATCCTTCATCATAATCCCCGTTTCATTTTCTTTAACTGGGGTGATACTCAGGGCCCCAGAGGAAGCAGTGGCGCCGTGTTAACCCCGGGTAGATCAATTGCAATCGACAATTCTGCTCTTCCCAATGGCGCAATCGGTTTTCTGTCAACAAAACAACCTGTGGTAAATAAGCAGGGAGAAATTACCGACTGGAGACCTTTAAACAGATTTGTTTTCCCCCAGGACTCAGGATCGGCCATAAAAGGTACGGGACGTGTAGATCTTTTCTGGGGGCATGGCGACTTTGCAGAACTTGCGGCAAACCATATGAAAGAAGATGGAGAGCTTTACTTTCTTGTAAAAAAACGTTCTGACAGCGAAAAGTGATGATCTGTGAAAATCGATTGTACAGACTTTGCCCTCAGCCAGTGTTTGCGAGAAGAGCAAATCGCTGCCAGAAATCAGGGAACGACTTTGCTACACACTCTTCCCCGGTAATTTTAATTCCTGGAACTCGAAGCCCTGCAACAGCCAGGCTCATCGCCATCCTGTGATCCTCATAGGTTTCTATCTCCGCTCCCTGAAGATTTTTTCCACCGTCTCCATGAATGACCATACTATCTTCATATTCGTCAATCTTCGCCCCAAGTTTACCAAGTTCTTTCACCACAGCGGACAATCGATCACACTCTTTAATGCGCAGATGGGCGATGTTGTTAATCACAGTATCACCATGAGCAAAGACGGCAACCACCGCAAGAGTTGGGACAACATCAGGCATATCTCCCATATCCACGGTTATTCCCTCCAGGCGATCAGACCCCTGCAGAGCAATTCCACTTCCCGATCTACTCACCTCGCAGCCCATACGTCCCAAAAGAGGCACCAGCATTGCATCTCCCTGGAGGGAAGGTACAGGTACATTCTCAACTACGACCCTCCCACCGGTCACCGCAGCAGCAGCCCAGAAATAGGACGCGTTTGAGGCATCGCCCTCAATTTCATAATCCCTCCCTTGATAGCACCCTTGAGGAATAGAGAACTGACTAAAATCTGGTAATGCATCCACCTCTATGCCAAAATCGGACATCACTGCCAGGGTCATAGCCACATAAGGTTTTGACAACACCGTCCCTTCCACGTGCAGGACAGCGGGTTGCCGGGCATAGGGTGCGACCAGAAGGAGCGAGGAAAGATACTGGCTGGATTTTCCCTCCGGTAATACTGTAGTGCCGCCGCTTATACCGTGTGCATTGATTTTAAGAGGAGGGCAGCCGCTGCCTTTCATAGAAACTATATCAACCTCCCATCCCTTCAAGGCATCTATCAGCGGACTGATAGGCCGCTCATACATCCGTTCGTCCCCATCAATTATAAAGGTCGACTTTCCGAGGGAGGCCACTGAGGTCAAAAACCGAGTAGCAGTTCCGTTATTTCCGAGAAAGATTGGCCCGTCACTTGATTGAATCATTCCCCCATTACCACGAATACACCATTCATCACCCTTATCGATTAAAACCCCCATTTGAACCAGGGCCTGGGAAGAGTATTCCGTATCTTCACTTTCAAGAGGGCCGATAAGTCGGCTGTCTCCCGAAGCAAGAGCTGCCGCAATGAGAGATCGCTGGGTCAGACTCTTTGAGCCGGGAACATATATCCTTGCATCCACCCTTGATATAGGCTTAATTTCTATCATAGTTTCTATTCTTTCATTTCTTGATGGTCTCCTAAAATGTCCCCTGCTGCGAAGTGTTTTTGTTCAGCCATCATTAATTGACAGCCCACCGATGATAGATCTTATCGATGGGAGTTTTTCATCGACCACATACTTGCTTATACCTTCAACAATCTCTTCACTCACTCTCGGATTTATAAAATTGGCGGTGCCAATCTGTATCGCAGATGCCCCGGCAAGGAGAAATTCCAGTGCATCTTCAGTCGTTTCAATACCGCCTATACCAATAACCGGGATGGATACAGAGGACGCCACCTGATAAACCATCCGCAAAGCTACCGGTTTAATAGCAGGGCCGGAAAGGCCTCCGATTACATTAGCCAGAACAGGTCGTCTGGTTTTCAAATCAATAGCCATCCCTATCAGAGTATTGATCAGGGATATGGAATCGGCGCCACCATCTTCAACAGCCCGAGCCACAAGGGTAATGTCAGATACATTTGGGGAAAGCTTGACCATCACAGGAACATCAGCACTCTCTTTTACAGCCTTTGTCACGGCTGCTGCCATGGACGGGTCAGTACCAAAAGCAACCCCTCCTTTTTTAACATTGGGGCAGGATATATTCACCTCAATCCCGGCAACCCCAGGAACCCCGACCAGCCGCTCTGTAATTTCCCTGTATTCAGCCAGAGAGTCTCCCAGGATATTGACAATAACCGGTATATTGAGACCGGCAAGATAATCCATCTTTTCCGAGATAAATCTATCAACCCCGACATTTTGCAAACCTATGGCATTGAGCATTCCACATGCTGTTTCAACAATACGCGGAGGAGGATTCCCGGGACGCGGATGAAGAGAAATACCTTTTACAATTACCGCCCCCAGTCGATGCAGGTTCATAAGATTTTCAAATTCTCTTGCATATCCAAAGGTACCCGAGGCTGTCATCACCGGATTAGCTATCTCAAGGGAGCCGATATTAACACGCAAGTCAGGAAAAATGTCTTCCCTGTTGTCTACGAATTCCATATCAATTCCTCCGCATTAAAGACAGGGCCATTAAGACATACATGGGTATAGGTTCCTTTCTTTGTCATTCTGCTGCATCCAAGACAGGCCCCCATGCCGCAGGCCATGACACTTTCAACCGACACCTGACATTGCATACTGCCGGACTTACATATGCTATAGACCCGGGCCATCATCGGCTCCGGCCCGCAGGCATAAACAGTATATTCAGAATGCAGCTCAAGAGATTTCAGAAGATCTGTGACATACCCCTGATGTCCGTATGATCCATCATCTGTTGCTAAACCCAGCCTCAGACCGAACTGCCTGAAATCATTAACAAGCGGTTCTACCTCTGATCTTTCCCTGCCGCCAAGGATAATATGGTCATTGCTGCAATCAGTTTTCAGTCGACAGATACTCTTGGCAAGAAAGAGCATTGGAGCTATCCCCAATCCACCACCGATGATTATGGCAGGAGAATTTTTCTTTATCCGGAACCCTCTACCCAACGGCCCAAAAACCGACATTATCTCCCCGGCCTTAACACGTGCAAGCATATCGGTTCCCCGACCAACCACTTTAAAATAGATCTGGAGCTGGCCATTGGCACTTGTCTGATGAATTGAAAACGGACGTCTCAATAGAGGATCTTTGGCAAGTCCGGTGCGAATCATGACAAACTGGCCGGCTTTGGCCGCCCCAGAGATATCAGGGGAATCAAGAGTTAAACGATAGTTTTTCGCCGATAATTGCTCAACACGTGATACGGTTGCTTTTTCCTGGTATTGTGACATAGTTAGCGATACACTTGATGTAATTATTGTTTTAACTGCTTAGGTAGATAGGCTTATCTACCAGGATCATAACGCTTAATCTAATCAGATAATTTATTCGTAAAATGTACACTGAAACCATTCTTCTCATAATCCCAGCTCTTTTCGGCGCAATAATCGGCAGCTTTCTCAATGTGGTCATCCTGCGACTTCCTGAAAAAGATGCCTCTATTGCCTTTCCCGCTTCCCATTGCCCCAAATGCCTGAATACCCTTTCATGGTATGAAAATATTCCTGTTTTAAGTTACATTTTTCTTCACGGGAAATGCTCACATTGCCATACATCCATATCCTTTCAATACCCTGTAGTAGAAATGCTGACTGCCCTTCTTGCAGCCGCAGTCTGCTTTAAATTTGGTTATTCTCTACAGGCTGGTGGTTATTTCATTCTTGGTGCAGCCCTTCTGGTAATCATCTTCATTGACATCCATCACCAGATCATTCCCGATATAATAAGCCTTCCAGGAATTATCCTTGGCTTTCTCTTTTCACTGTTTAACAGCGGCGTAACCTGGCAAAGTTCTCTGATCGGCTTACTCCTCGGCGGGGGCGTTCTCTACACTATCGCCTTCATCTACTTCTTCTTACGTAAACAGGATGGCATGGGAGGCGGGGACATCAAACTCCTTGCCATGATTGGAGCATGGCTTGGATGGCAGTCTCTTCCATTTGTCATCCTTGTGAGTTCATCTGCCGGTTCTATTGTCGGGCTTATTGCGATGAGATGGCAAAAAAAAGGTGGCAGCACCCGAATCCCTTTTGGCCCCTTTCTATCAATTGCAGCCTTGATCTATATTTTTTACTCGGAGAAAATTCTCTACTTTTATCATCTTTATGTCACGGGACAATGGCCCTGAGACTGTACAAACTAAGGTCTGTCAAACAATTCCCGGGCAAGCTGTCTCCCCTTTTCCAAGGCAACAGTCCGCTGCTCCCTGTTATGGCCATATCCCGGGTATCTTTTCCGGAACCATGAATTTTCTTCTTTACGAACCATTTTCCCCCGCATCTGCATAATCAGGCCGATAGTTCGCCACGGTTCACGTATGAGATGAGTAAATACAATGGGAGCTCCAATCACACCGGCGCCACATTTTTTAAGCCGTCTGCGAAGCCCCCAGTTATGTACACGCCAATACGCCCTGCATGATATAAATGGAATCACATGTTGACCACCACATACATCCCTACCGTACCTGTCTAAAAATTCAAGAACAGGACTGCTTGGATGATACGACCATGTAGGCCCGGCAATAATCACTCTATCCCAATTCCCGTAACACTTTTCATCTATTGGCTTAATTTCGGATCTTATCTGAAAAAATGTCTCAATTGTCGCTTTAATCAATCCACCATAGGACTTGAATGGGAAATCATAAGGTGAAACCGGAACCAGTCGCTGCATAGTCACTTCTATACCTTCACTTTCCAGCCCTTCAATAAACTTATTCAGCATAAGTTTTGTCTGGCGGGTAAAGGAATAAAATACTATCAGTACCTGTTTTTTATGCAATGGCAGCTCTCTTTTACCTTAGAATTTATTTTCTGTGTTTTTATACCCTTCAAGTTAACAAAAAAAAAAGCCCCCGACAAGTCGGAGGCCTTTTTAAAACATTATCAACAAAGAACAGATTATGCTTCCACCTCATGTTCAACATCCACTGCAATCTTGTACATTAGAGTTACAAGCAGGAATCCGGTAGCCCAGATACCAACTGTAATTCCAATCTCGTTCGCAGTCGGATAATACTCCACAATTTCATGCATCGGATTTACAACCAGTCCACCCAGAACAAATCCGAGCCCCTTGTCAAGCCAGAGGGCCGTAAAAATCATAGCACAACCGATTCCAACCCATAGATCTGTTTGAACTTTTCTGATTTTCATATAGGCAAAAAGTCCAAGTCCGCCAAAACAGAGCAATACTGAGCTCCACATGAACGGTACAAGGTTATTATACACAACACCATGATGCTCAAGCCCGAAGAAAAGATATTCAAGGGAATGCTTATGCCCGGGAATATTGGAATAATACCCAACGAAGAACTCCAGGAGTACAAAAAATGCATTAATGAGAGCTGCATACATAATAATAGTGGTCAATTTGCTGATTGCCTCTTTCCCTGCGTCAAAATTGGCCACCCGCTTCATGACAAGACATGCAATAACGATCAATGCAGGACCGGCGGCAAAAGCGGAAGCGAGAAACCTGGGTGCAGTAATCGCGGAGAGCCAGAAATGACGCCCGGGCAGACCACAATAGAGCATTGCCGTTACAGTATGAATTGAAACTGCAAAGGGAATTGAAAGATAAACAAAGAAATAGACCCATTTAGGTGGTTTAACCTGTTTACGCTCTGCCGTAAGAATAACCCAGGCACAGATAACATTAAGTCCAAGATACCCCAGCAATACAACCATATCCCAAAACAACATGGAGTTCGGGGTCGGGTGCAGCATCATGTTCAGGCCACGCAGTGGCTGACCAATATCAGCCATAATGAACATAAGGCACATAATGATCGCCGAAATGGCCAGAAACTCACCAAGAATAGTGAGACGGCCAAATACCTTGTAATTATGAATATAGTATGGAAGAACGAGCATCAACCCTCCCGCAGCAACACCAACGAGAAAGGTAAACTGAGAAATATACAGTCCCCAGGACAGATCACGCCCCATACCGGTCAATCCGAGACCAAAGAGATATTGTCTGATATAACAGATCGCTCCGACTGCTACGAACGCGCTTAAAAATGCAAGCCACATCCAGTAGCGAGAGTTTCCTTTAAACACTTTTTCAATCATGACATCCTCACACTATGTAAAAGACTGATGGTTTAGTTCCAAGGGAAGGCTTCCTCTGGATCGTATTCTCCTTGTCAAGCACCTCGCAAATCTCAGACCCGGGATCATTGAGATCGCCGAAAACAATTGCACCGGATTCCTTGACAGCTTCTAAGCACGCGGGTTCTTTCCCAAGTGCAATACGCTCACCACAGAAGTTACATTTTTCAACCACACCCCGCATACGGCTGGGGAAGTCCGGATTATACTCCTTGATATATGGACGCGGATTTTCCCAGTTAAAACTCCGGGCGCCATACGGGCAACCCATCATACAGAAACGACAACCAATACAGCGATGGAAATCCATGGCAACAATACCATTTGGCAGTCGATAAGTTGCCTGTGTTGGACATACCCTCACACAGGGAGGCTCATCGCAATGATTACACATAACTAAAAAGTCATTTTCTTTTCGAATTTTTGAAGAATGACTGCTGGAATGTTCTGGGAAAACATTTTCAAATGGAGCTTTCCAGACCCATTTAATCTCACTCTTCTTGTTATCGATCTGCGGGACATTATGAACTTTATTGCAGGCAGCAATTGCTTTATCGAGCAGTTCAGGTTTACCGTAAAATTTACGCATATCAACCACAAGCCCCAGACGAACACCTTTGGGTGCTTCTTCTGCACCGTGGGGGGCCGCTTTATGAGCATCGCCAGGGGCTTCATGCCCCGTTGCAGCATCATGTCCTGAAGATGCTATCGCTGGAGAGGACGTTAACTTGACAACTGCAGGAGCACTGATGCCGGCCAGTGCCGTTGCACCGGCTACCTTCAGAAATTTTCTTCTTTGCTTATCCATTAGTGTGTCTCCTTCTTCAACGCAGCCTCTTCCGGGGTCAAATGACAATCCCAGCAGAAAGGGTTGACAGAGGTGTAGTCGTGACAGGTGTCACAGAATTTTTCCTTGCTTGTGTGACATTGCATACAGGCCATTTGCAAACCTTTGCGATATTGCTTACCGCCCACTGTGATAACATCACGCTCCCCATCCCGCAGGACTCCATCTCTCCATTCGTTTAACAGCACCATATGTCTATCCCGCATTTCGGACGCAGGAGCAACACACTCTTTCTCCCCTCCCGGCGGCAATTCAGGTTTTGGTACAGGGCTTGCGGTGGAAAAAGCATTAAACCAGAGTGGAAAAGTGACAAAGAGAACAAATATGACCAGTCCCGGTATGATAAATCTTTTATTGTACATAAAATAAACTCCTCTATTCTTATCAGGATTTAGAAGACCATCGTCCGGAGACCTTCTTCAAGCTCACCACGAGTCTCATCTTCCTGGACAATTGCGTTGGCAACAAGCTCAGTCACACCACAGACACCAACCTCCGGTGTCCAGTAGTCGTTCAGAGAAGTCAGTGTCGCTCTATCGATTGCACAAACACATGAAAGCATATTCACTCCATGTTTCTCATGGACATACTTCACTGCATTTGCCCGAGGCAATCCTGCCCGCATCCTCAATTCCATAATTTCATCGGTATTCAAACCTGTTCCGGAACCACAGCAGAAGGTCTGTTCCCGAATGGTATTTTCAGGCATTTCAACCCAGTCAACCACATGGTCAAGGACGTATCGAGGCTCATCAATAAGTCCCATCGCCCGTGCAGGGTTGCAGGAATCGTGGAACGTTGCCTTAATATGACTGTTGCGACTCTTATCAAATTTGAGTTTTCCATGCTTAATGAGATCGGCCGTAAATTCACTGATATGTACCATCTTGGATGATGCAGCATTTTCAAAGACGGTACCGGTAATTGGTGAAACCGGCTTCTCAAGAAAATCAGCAGGCCCGTTCATGGTATCCATATACTGGTGTACCACACGCCACATATGACCACACTCCCCGCCAAGAATGTATTTGACGCCCAATCGTTCTGCCTCGGCATACATCTTGGCATTCAGCTTCTTCATGGCTTCGTTGTTGGTGAAGAGACCAAAGTTACCGCCCTCGGATGCATAAGTTGACCATGTATAGTCAAGACCGATAGCTTCAAAGAGAAGAAGATATCCCATGGCGGTGTAGAGGCCCGGCTCAGCAAAAACATCAGCAGAAGGTGTGATAAAAAGAATCTCAGCCCCCTTCCTGTTAAAAGAAATATTTGGCTTAACCCCGGTGAGACTCTCAACGTCTTCCACCAGGAATTCAACATTATCTTTAAACGTATGAGGCTGCAGCCCCATATGGTTACCGGTACGATTTGAATTTGAAACCGGCTCCAGGATCCAGTTAATGCCAATGCCGACAAGATGCAGCAACTCACGCAGCATCATGGTAATTTCCGCTGTATCGATACCGTATGGACAGAATACTGAGCAGCGGCGACACTCAGTACACTGATAAGAGTACATAAACCACTCTTTCAACACACTGACTGTCATCTCACGAGCTCCAACCATCTTGCCGAGAATTTTACCGCCAAGGGTAAAATCATTTCTGTACACGGATCTGAGAAGTTCAGCCCTCAGTACCGGCATATTCTTGGGATCACCAGTACCTAAGAAAAAATGACACTTATCTGCACATGCACCACATCGCACACAGCAATCCATAAAAATCTTCAGGGAACGAAACTTACCGAGACGCTCCTGCAGACCTTTAAGGATTATTTCTTTCCAGCCTTCAGGAAGTTTCCAGTCATCATCTTCAGGCGACCATTCACGTGCATTTGGAAAACTCAGGCCGGACTGGCTGTTGAGATATTCCACTTTATCTTTTTTTGCTACGTATGCATAACTCCCGGGCGTAAACTTCACCGGGATATCCATCCAATCCCTGGTAGGTATTGCTCCTGCGGCCAAGGATGGTCCCTGCACTACGCTTTGCGATAGTTGTTCTAATTTGGGAACTGACATCGTTATCTAATCCTCATAAGCTAGTTTTGGGGTCAATACTGTCTACTCTTCATCCTTTTCTTCATCTTTTTTCGGAGGCAGTTCTTTTTCTACCGGGATGCCGGATTCCACCATAAATTCACGGAATTCATCCTCATATCCCCCATAGGAATGCGGAATAATTTTCGGATTCCATGGATTCATATGGCGTGCAGCACGTGTGTTGTTCTTCATATTCCTGGTTGGACTCATGAACACACCGGCAAAATGCATCAATTTACTGAACGGAAAGTATGCAAGCAGCACACACACCAGAAAAAGGTGAATATAAAAGATAGCCCCGATCTCAGTACCAATAACAGGGGAAAAAGTGACAAGCCCCACAGCCAGTTGTTTGATATTGACAATATCAATCTCCGTGCGGAGAAAATACCGCATCAAAATCCCGGTAGCGGCAATGGCAAAAATCAAAACGAGAGGGAAGTAATCATTTACAAGGGAGATAAAGCGAACGTGACGGGTAATCAGCCTTCTGCTGAACAGCAGCACACAACCAGCTAAAAGACCTATATCAGTCATGTACCAGGTGGGGGCACCAACCTGAAAAAGGCCATCACCGAATTCCAGCCATGCTATCCAGAAAGGTGCCGGATCAAGAAACAACCGCATATGCCTGATAACAACCATCAAAAAAGAATAGTGGAAAATAATGGCAAAGAGCCAGAGCCACTTTGATGATTCATAGGTAATCTTCGGCCCGTCATGAAGTTCCGATTTTGTGTTTCTGAAAAGGGACCTGAAGGTCACTATTTCAAGAAACATTCTTGCCACCACCTCTGCGGTAGTGTCAGGAGCTTCCAGTCTGTCATGCTTGATGAAATCCAGCGATTTTCCCTGACCACAGGTTGTCTGAATCGAGAATGGCACGGGAGATTTCCCCCATTGAACCACTCTGTAGACAAAGCCACCAAGGAAGATCATCATGGCCAGATACGGTAAAGCTATACCAAAAAGATACGGCATTCCGGGTATCTGCGATCCGAGCCAAGCAATCAGAATCAAAGCAATGACTGCCAGGAATGAGAAGGCATACTTCATTTCTTACCTCGCTTCAATTAAACTGAGTTTTGGAAACCATGTTGCAGAGTTGATCTTTGCAACACTGAAACCAGTTAAATACCGTTAACCGTCTTAATAATTTTTTTATTATCTCCATCCAGCATGCTGGATGGACACTTACTATCCGTAAGTATATGATTGCCTGACTTAATCTCAGCAATCCGTACCTGGTAAAGACGTTCCCTGTATTGCATATAGATGTCAAATGCCGCTATAACTGCGAGATCAACGCTGAACTCGAAATCATACAACTCACCAACCAGGTGTTGTCTTTCCTTATCAGCAGCAAAAGCTTCTCTGACAATATGTTTCACTGCATTCAGCGGTGCAACCGCCTGGCCTGGAGTGAACTCCTGTACGGCCCGAATGGATATAATCTGTTCAAGTGGCGCGGTAAACTCTTGTGGATCGGCGTCTCTTGACAGCAGAAGAAATAGTTTTTGAAGTCCTTCTCTGAGATTTCCACCCACCGGATTTGCAAATTTATCTCGCTCTTTCAGGAAAAAGCCCGAAGATGTATATGTTGACAAGGTATATTCAACCCATCTGTTTACAATTTTGTCCCCGTGGAACCTGAAGCCTTCTGCAATATCCATATGTAATACAAATCCTTCCAATTAAACTACTTACATCCAGCGAAACAACATCTTACCATAACAGAAAAAACTGAATGGTCATTCACAAATTCACATTTCTATCATTTTTTTTCGGCTTTTTCAAGAATATTTTTCCTCCGCAGCAGGCCTGAAAGAAAGTATGAATTTGTCTCCTCTGCTGATTCCAACCCGACTGGTCGGAAAACATTCAGTCTCGCTGGATAAGTACCTTGAAAATAAATGGAACAGCATAATTTCAAAATATACTTCTCGATTTCTTGTTTTTTATGACAGAAGTTCAGGAGTAAGGTACTAACGGCTGCGAAGCTGAATAATATCCCCTATTATATTTATAGCCTCTCTAACGTAGGGATCCTCATTTACGTCTTTCAGCCAGGCCTCTGTAGTTACAATATCATCAACATCTTTATCACCCTGATCTGAGTGATCACCAGCCTCCCGGCGGTACTTTCGGTAATGTGCACCAACTTTTTCGCGCACCATACGCGCTTCCTCCCGCTTTTGCCTCATATCCTCAATACCAATTGAAACGCTCGTTTCATCACTTTTCTTTTTCGCCTTCTCTGTCTCTTCCTTGATTATTTTTAATCCCTCATCTTTTTCTGTACGCACCAGGCTTCTTTTTCGAAGAGTATCAAGATCAAACTTCTTACCCGGATATGGAGTAAATTCGACAGATTCAATAGAGTCCCAGGGCAGTGAATACTCGAGATATCTCTCTCCGGATTTGAGGTGGTCAAGCAGGGTTGGAAGTACGATATCCGGCTCCACGCCTTTATATTGAGTCGAACCGCCATTCACCCGGTAAAACTTCTGAATCATAATTTTCAGAGCCCCCAGGTCATCATATTTTTTAAAGTGAAGAAGAGGGATATGATCATTTAAATCTATTATCGTCTGTACTGTTCCCTTGCCATGGGTATGATCTCCCCCAACCACAACAGCTCTGCCATAGTCCTGGAGAGCAGCCGCAACAATTTCAGAAGCTGAGGCGGAAAACTTATTGACCAGCACCACCAGGGGACCATCGTATAATATGGTTTCATCTTTATCACTTAAGATACGTTTATCGCCAAAACTGTTTTTAACCTGCACCACGGGACCAGACTCAATAAACAATCCCGCAATATCTACTGCATCAATTAGTGCCCCTCCACCGTTATCACGAAGATCGAGCACAAGGCCATTAACATTTTTTTTCTTCAGCTCTATTATTTCCTTACGGGTATCCTCCGTCGAGTTCCTTCCATGAGCACCATTGCGTGTGCCCTCAAAGTCTCTGTAAAAACTCGGTATGAGTATATATCCGGTCTTTCTTCCTTCTTCATTCTCAATGACAGCACTTTTAACAAAAGTCTCTTCAATCTGAACCACATCCCGAATGATCGGAATCACTTCCTTTATGCCGTCCACCTTTCTGACGGTCAACCGTACCTCTTCACCCTTTGGTCCTCTGATTAATCGAACGGCATCCCGCAAACGCATATCTGTGATATCGACAGGCTCCTCTCCCTCCTGGGCAACCTGAAGAATTATATCCTCGGCCTTCAACTGACCCTGCCTTGCGGAAGCACTTCCTGGAATAATTCGTACAACCTTTATGAAACCGTCTTCCTCTCTCAGCAGTGCACCAATCCCCTCAAGAGAACCCCGCATATTGATATCAAAATCTTCTTTACTGGCAGGAGGGATATAGTTAGTGTGCGGTCCAAATGCTCTGGTAACGGCATTAAAAAAGCGATCATAATGATCCTGCAGAGTTTCCTGGTGCAGTCGGTGGAAAAAGTTTTTATTCCTTTTTGCCACCTTGACAACAGCCTCCTGCCAGAGTTCATCCTCACTTTTCTTTTTTTCTTTATCCTTTTCCTCTTTTTGATCTTCCTCAAGATCAAGAAAGCGAGAAACAACCTGGGCTTTCAATACCTTTCTCCACCGCTCCTTTAACTCACCTAAGTCCTTTGCATAGTTTAGTTTTTCAGGATCAGTCTCATAGCACTCGTCTCTGGTGACGTGAAAAATACCAACAGTAAGATCTGCATCATGGCGCAGTGTGCTGTCGCCAAGCATCTCAACAACCATTTTCTCAACGACCATTATTTTTTCGCTCAGAATATCATATCCTGCATCAGGTAATGAAACTCTCCCCTCCTTGATATTATCGTCTATATAGTCGGCAAAAGCCTCAAGTTGATCGACATCTCCCTGCAACAGAAAGCGCTTCTGATAATCGAGTTGTTTTATATAGAGTTGAAATGCCGCCCGGGCCTGCTCATCATCTATTACCTTCTCACTGAAATGCAGTGAGGGCAACTGTTTACTCAACATAAAACCGATGATCTTGTTTCTTTTCCGATCGATATCAATATTCGGAGTTTCGGCAGCAACTTCAATAACAGAAGAAGTGATGATAAGAAATGACAGGAATAAAAAAATACAATTTTGAATGGTTTTCATAGATGTTTTACAATAGGAAAATATAACGATTCAGATGCGTAAAAATAATTAAAACAGTACGAAATATACTACGATTATACCGATACAGACATAACAGAACAGAAAAACAAATACCATGACAAAGGTAATTCCATGGAAAAATTACAAAATGAAATCGACTCTTTCATCGCCAACCGCAACTGGCAGAAGTTCCATTCGCCCAAAAATCTGGCCATGGCTCTGACCGTTGAGACAGCTGAACTTCTCGAGATCTTCCAATGGATGACACCGGAAGAAAGCTCTCAGCCGACATCGGAGATCCTCTCCCATATTGAAGAGGAAATTGGTGACGTGATGATATATCTGACCACAATTGCTACTTCTTTTGGCTTGGATCCAATGGATGCCGCTCATAAAAAACTGCGGCTGAATGAGAAAAAATACCCTGCAGAAAAGTCAGTGGTCAGTCCCGGCAAAAATACTCAACCTCTTTAACTCTATGGACAACGGTACCTGCAGATCCTCTGCAAACTGTTGCAGTTCGCTATAAGTACAGTTAATGATCGAGGGACGATGGTATTTTTTTACTTCATCCACTTCGGTCTTTAAGAACAGAGGCAGCAGCCGGGCGGCCTCCTCTCGTGTCTCCCCGGGGTCGAGTTGCTGCCGGAAACAAAATTTCCGAAGACGATGGTAATTATCAATGGATCGCTTAATTCCCCGATAAATCGGCTTCTGGTGATTTTCATGCAGAAGATCGCGGATAACAATCTCATGATACCGATCAAGGGCTGCCTTTTTCAGGAGGTGATTCTGTTCCTCACTGAGAGTGAGATGAGGACCATCTTGAGCCCGGGAGAGATAATGGATTGCGGAGTTGAAGGCTATCTCAGGAATTTCCCCTGAATACCGCACTATATACCATTCATCCTCAAACGTATGAACTTCACTATTTGCCATCGTCCCCATTATCCAGTCTGAAGAGAGAACGAATAATTTCAACCTTCATATCACTGTTGTCACGGCCGGTACATGACTCACTCTTAAGATAGATTAGGGGATCATGAAGTATTCTGGAGGAAATAGCCCCCACCATCTTCTCCAGTGTTTTTCTATCTGCACCATTTACGTGCGGCATCCGTGCAAGACTCCGGTCAAGTTCCAAGCGGGCAATGGTATCGACTTTCTCCCTTAAATCCCGAATAGTTGGGGTAACCGCCATCCCCTGATACCATTTATTAAATTTCAAGGTCTCTTCATCAACTATCCGTACAGCTTTTACCGCTTCTTTATCACGCTCAGATTTATTGATTTCCACCACACTGCTGAGATCATCGATGTCATAAAGGTACACATTGTCAATATCAATCAATTTCGGATCAAGATCCCGGGGAACTGCTATATCAATAAAGAAGATCGGCTTATTCCTTCTGGCGCGCATAACAGACTTTACATCCTGCTTATGGATGATCAAACCGGTCGCCCCTGTGGAGCTGATAACAATATCTACCAGTTCGAGCTGTTGTGCCAGTTCATCCATTGACACGGCACTGCCATTAAATCTCTTTGCCAGATCCAATGCCCTGGCCAGGGTTCTATTGGCCACAACGACGGAGGCAACTCCCTGGCCTACGAGATGCTCGGCAGCCAGTTCAGCCATCTCTCCGGCCCCAATGAGCATCACTTTTTTACCCTTAAGGTTACCAAATATTTTTTCCGCAAGCTGCACAGCAGCATAGCTTATCGAGACGGCAGAAGATCCAATCCCCGTCTCTGTACGCACTCTTTTAGCAACAGAAAATGATTTATGCAGGAACTTGTTCAGTAAGGGCCCCGTACAGTCAAATTGTGCAGCATAACGATAGGCCTCCTTTAGCTGGCCAAGGATCTGCGCCTCACCCACCACCATGGAATCAAGGCTGGCAGCCACCATAAACAGATGGCGCACGGCATCCTCATCGTAATGCATATACAGGTATTGACGACAGTCTTCCGGGCTGACGCTGCCGCCAAAAAGAAAGGTAATTATCTCCTCTTCAACCTCTACACCAGGTTCCACAACCACAAGCAGTTCAACCCGGTTGCAGGTTGAAAGCAAATAACACTCTCTGCAGCCCGGGATATTTTTCAGAGCAGTCAGCGGCTCTTCATATCCGTCCGAAAGTGCCATTTTCTCGCGAATCTCAATGGGGGTTGTCTTATGGTTCACCCCAAGTAACAGTATCTTTTCACCCGGCATAGCTATGGGCTCCTCCCAGCAGATACGTTACTCCCCACAGAGTGAAGATAACTGCAGCAAAACCGACAATGGCCATGACGGCACCCCTCTTCCCGCGCCAGCCGACCGTAAATCTCTGATGAATCTGTACAAGGTAGATAAACCAGGTAATCAGGGACCATGTCTCTTTTGGATCCCATTGCCAGTATGTTCCCCAGGCCTGCCGAGCCCAGATTGATCCGGTCACAATACCTAAAGTTAAAAAGACAAAGCCGGTAGTCAAACAATGACTGTTCAACTGATCCAGAGATTCAAGTGATGGAAAACGAGAAAAGAAATACCCGAACCGCTTACTCTTCAACTCCCTCTCCTGAAGCAGATACATAATCCCTCCACAAAATGCGAGAGAGAGAAAACCGTATGCAATAATAGAAACTCCAGCATGAACAGGCAGCCACCAACTCTGCAAAGCCGGAACCAGCGGTGTTATGTCACGGGATGAAACAGAGGAAATCAGCAGAAGAGAAAAAATAAGAATGGTTACAAAAGTTCCAAAATTCTTTACGGTGTATCTCCACCTGAACGACAGATAGGCCCAGGTGGTTGACCAGGCAAAAAATACGACCGCCTCATGCTGAGAAGTTATCGGTGTATGCCCTACCAGTATATAGCGTGAAATGATATACAAGGTCTGAAGAATCCCTGAAACAACCAGAATCATCCTTGCAATTTTTCGTACCTGTATATTCTGACTGAAGAAAAAGACCAGATACGCCGCACCTGCGATAAAGGTAACTCCTAACACCGACAGAAAAAGCAGGTCACTTAGCTCATTCATTCCTATTCCAGTCTAAATTTTTAACAATCTCTAATTGGACAACAGCCCAAACCTTCTCTCTATTTTTTATCATGTTCATCTAGAAAACGTTTGATAAGTGCTACCGCATCAATGTTTTCAGGGAGCTCCTGCAACAGCATCATCTGCAAGTCAAACCAGTTGCTCTCACGAACCAGCCCCAAAATATCGACCTTTAGAAGATTGCGGAACAGCTTCTGGCGGGTGGCCGAATCGACATCACTGCTGACAACAGCTTCCCTTACCATAGCCAGGAAATCGACAACTGCTTCATATTCCAAACCAAAGTCCAACTCCAGTCTCTCTCGAATCTGTTTAGACATGGCCGGGCTGCCGCCACCGGTGGACACTGTGACCAGCATCTTCCCTCTCCTGAAATGTGCCGGGACATGGAAATCACTCCCCACAGGATCGTCAGCACTGTTGAGTATAGCTTGATATTTTTGTGCCTCTTCTTTCACCTGCAGCTGCACATCAGGGTCACTGGTTGCCGCAAAGGCGAGAAATGCGCCCTGCAAATCACCTTTAGCATATTCTCTTTCAAACCATTCTACCTGTTTTTCCAGAATAAATTTCTTCAACCCCGGCTCAACATAAGGGCTCACAATCCGTACAACACCCTCGCAGTCAAGCAAGGTTTTAACCTTCCTGAACGCAACACTCCCACCACCAATAACAACACACAGACGATTGGCAATGTTCAGATTAACGGGATATAAAGGCATGAGAAGACATCCTCAATCATCGACAGGTTATTGCTTCTTCCGGCGAAGACGATTTACTATGATTGTCACATTTTTATCGTTATTTCTTAAAGTCTGTTTTTTCACCCCAATATCAAAATCATCCTGAGCCAACTCCAGAAACTTCGGCAGACTCTGTCTCCGTGCGTCATGAGCCAGATAAATCTCGCCGCCGGATTTGAGGCAGGTTCGAAAAATGTTCAGCAGAGGTTGAAAAAATTCATCCCGGAAAAGTATCTCTGCCCCGGCCAGAATATCAAATGGCTCAATCTCCCCGGGATTCAGCCAGTCCAGATGGGTGAACGTTATGTTTGTAAGCCCCGAAGCGGCGGCGCTTACCTTTTGAAAATCCATAATAATATCTTCGTAATCACTGAGAGTAACATCAAAGCCGGCGGCAGCGGCAGCAAGCCCCGGTGCGCCAAGTCCTGCTCTCAATTCAAGCAACCTCTTTCCTCCGGGATTTTGCTGATTACCAAGCACATAAGCCAGAACCATTGCCGAATCCCACAGCCGGGTCCAAAAAGGAAATTCGGATACATTGGCAAAAGGATCTTTACCTCCCAGGAATTGCTCCAGATCAGCTATCTTTAATAAACGGATCTGTTTATCTCCAGCCTTCAGGTTATCAAAGGTCAGTTTATATTTTTTCTTTATCCGGTTATATATTTCCCGCTCTGCATCCGGCAGTGTTCGAATATCCATATACTTCTATCTTCTTCAAATTGAATGGCTAAGAGAAAAAATGGTAACAAAACCCGGTTCCGGCAACCAATAAACAATAATAGCCGAACCACTGTAATCTGTTTCTACGAATAATATCCAACAGAAGCTTAATTGCGAAATATCCCGATAATGCAGCCATTATCGCTCCTGCACAAAAATTTATGAGCGCACCGTTCTCCAGTGGATTCTGAACGAGTTCTCCCAGCTGCAACACGGCCGCCCCTAAGATTGCAGGAATCGACATAATAAATGAAAACCTGGCGATCTTCTCACGATCAACTCCCAGAGCCATGCCGACGAAAATCGTTGAGCCGGAACGGGAAAGACCAGGCAGGATAGCACAAGCCTGGGCACAGCCCACCAGAAGACTGCGAAACCAGGTAATCGGTTTATCCTGTTGAGGTAAATATCTTGCCGTAATCATAAGGATTCCAGTCACTACCAGCATAGAGTAGACGACCAGAATATTGCCGAAGAGCAATTCAATACGATCTTTAAAAAAGAGGCCGACAACCACTGCAGGCAATGTTGCAACAATAACGTATATATCCAGGAAAAAATAGTGCTTTACAGAGTCACTTTTTTTCCCCTGAAAAAAGTCCAAAGGAGCCTTTATCATTTCTACAAGGTCTTTTCTGAAAACGATTATAACAGCAAGCAGTGTTCCGAGATGAACAAAGACATCAAACACGACTCCCTGTTCCTGGAAATTCATCAACTCGGAACCGATAACCAGGTGACCTGAGCTGGAAATCGGAAGAAACTCCGTCAACCCCTGGATGGCTCCCAGAACCATAGCTTTTAGTAACTCCAAAACTCACCTCGAGTTGAATTAATCCGCCCAAAATAGATAGAAAAAAAAATGGCCGGTTGACCTGAAGTCAACCGACCAAAAATACCTAAAAATCCGTGCTATGTCAATTAACAACCCTCAATAGCACCCTTCTTCTTAGCTGGAGTAACTTTAACCTTATCACCTTTTGCCATTTTATCAGCCTTTGCACAGGTCATGGTTACCTTGTCACCCTCAACTGAATCAACGGTACATTTCAATTTGGCAGCAAAACCAACAGTTGCAGTGCTGAGAGCAAATACCAGAACCAAAGCCATAGATACGATTTTTTTATTCATTGTCCTTCTCCTCTTTACTAATTAGTTAGATGGAGGAACTCTCCACCTATAGTAGAACTGTAATCAACCTACCTTTCAAAGCTGAACACAGTGTATTAAATTTTTATAATTGGTGCAATAGAGATTACTTAATTACTTAATTAACATGGTGTCGTAAAAACTATAAATGCTAGATGGCTAAGTAAAAAGATTCATATGCGAGGCGCGTAAATTTTCTATTATTTCGGCGTACTAGGGTACGTCGTAATGATAGAAAATTTGCAGCAACGAAGTAGATGAAGAGTTTTTACGACGCCATCAATTAAGTAAACTGCGAATATCCTTCTCAAGGACTCTATGCTGGACATAACCGGTATATCTTTTTACAACATTGCCAGCTCTGTTTATTAAAAAAGCAACAGGAATACCAAAAATCCCCCCAAAATCCGTAGTGGTTTTAAACTCCGTCATCAAAACAGGATAATTGATTGCATTTTTCTTTGCAAAACCTGCAACAACAGACGATCCCTCCTGATCAACAGAAAGGCCAACAACAGAAAATCCGGAATCGGCCAACTGGTCTTGCAGTTCCACAAGAACCGGAACCTCTTGAACGCAGGGAGGACACCAGGTTGCAAAGAAGGTTATATACAATACCTTACCAGCGAAAGAGCTACTATTGATAACACTGCCATCACGAACATTCTTTAATGAGAATTCAGGCATTTTAGTACTTGCTTTGACAGATCCGACCATTGCTAAAGAAAGCGTCAAAATAAGACAGAAACAAAAAGCTGAAACAATGGGCTGCATTTTTTTCATCTATATGCTCCAAAAGAAAATTCAATTTTCACCACTTCTACTTAATACGATATATTCTTGCGATAAAATATTCCATATAGCAGGAAAGTCAACTGAGCTTGATTAAAAATTCATGTTTTACGACGCCATCAAAGCTGATAATGCAGTAAAAAACACGTGCACTACTTGGCCGACACCCGGGAATAAGGCTTTTTACAAATCTATCGTAAATGAGACGATAAGAGTTACTGTACATGTGCACAATGACCGATTATACTTAATTCTTTTGAGCAATACATACAAAAGCCCATTTTAAGG
>MAXH01000180.1 GCA_001750925.1 Desulfobulbaceae bacterium S3730MH12 | reverse complement strand
GTGGAAATTACAGACCGGATTTATGCGGGATTGAAACATCAGTTCCGCCAACAGTGACCACAACTTCGCTATCGCGAGTGGAAATTACAGACCGGATTTATGCGGGATTGAAACTATGTCAGAGTTGTGTCTTATGAACTCTACCACTGTGTGGAAATTACAGACCGGATTTATGCGGGATTGAAACTACAATGCATAACCTTTAGGGATTTCGTCAATCCTGTGGAAATTACAGACCGGATTTATGCGGGATTGAAACAAATTTACCAGGCACTATTCCTCCGATTTGGAATAAACGTGGAAATTACAGACCGGATTTATGCGGGATTGAAACTGTCAAACCGGGTCAAAATAGAGATCAACCTGTTTCTTGGCATCTTTATCCGAATCTCGTCGGATGCTGAAGCCTTTTTCCTTGACCCCGTACTGGACAAGCAAAAAGACCTCACTTTGTTCAGGCACTAACTCGCGAGGAAAAAGCAGAAATGAAATATCCCCTACGTGAAACAATCGGCCAGCCTGATCTCTTGGTTGGCAGGGAAAAAGAATTTGGCATTTTTAACAAGTGGCTTAAAGGCATCCCCAAGATGCTTTCTAAATCCAAGGTCATTCTTTGCAGAAAAAAAGGGGGGAAAACCTCCTTTGTGCAAAGGATATTTAATCAACTCTGGAGTGAGAATGGAGAAGTTATCCCGTTTTATCTGAACATCCCCGAAAGCAAGATGTGGTACCCCCTCTTTGCCATTGAATATTTCCGCACCTTTGCCTCGCAATATATCTCTTTTTTTGAAAGGGATGAAAATCTGGTGCGAAAGCCACTAACACTTGAAGAAATCAAGGAATATGGCCAGACAAAATCTATAAAGCCCCTAATTGATGATGTTGATGCGATTTTTCAGAATGGAGATCTGGGCTTTCACGATCTGATATGGAGGACTGCCTACACAGCTCCTCATTCTTATGCAGCGCTTTTTGATCAGAGGATATTGGTGATATTAGATGAATTCCAGAATATCAATGAATACATCTACAGGGATCAAAACTGTGATAAGGCCCTTGATAAGACCCTTGCAGGGAGTTTTCATGAGTATTCTGAATCCAAGATTGCGCCTATGCTTGTAACGGGTTCTTATGTGGGATGGTTGATTAATGTGATTGACACCTACCTCGAGGCAGGCCGACTGAAAAGGTACCGCATGTCGCCCTATCTGCCTGAAGAGGAAGGTCTGCAGGCGGTCTATAAATACGCGGAGGTCTATGAAGAGCCTATTACCAATCAGATAGCTTCCCAGATCAACGAGTTGTGCCAGTCAGACCCCTTTTTTATATCCTGTGTGATACAAAGCAGCTACGAGGAAAGGGATTTAATGACTCAGGAAGGGGTAGTAAACACTGTCTACTATGAGCTTTCAGACAGGAATTCCGAGATGTCCATGGCCTGGGAAGAATATATTGAATTGACGCTGAAGCGTGTCAATGACATAAATGCCAAGAGCATCCTCCTTCACCTCAGCAAATACCCTGACAAAGACTGGACCCCAAAGGAACTGAAAGAGGTCTTGAAGTTAGACCTAAGCCTGAACGAAATCCATGAGAGGCTGAAGATCTTAGCAAAATCAGACGTCATCATGGAAGGGATCTCTAATATTGATTATCGTGGATTACAGGACGGCACACTCTACCTGATGCTGCGCAACAGATTTGAAAAGGAGATCAACTCATTTGTTCCTGACCTAAAGAAGGACTTCCATGAAGAGCTGGAAACACTAAGACGAAAAAACCGTTCTCTTCAGGGGATGCTGAATCAGTTGTCAGGCAGGTTTGCGGAATATCAATTGGCCAATGATTTTCGCACCAGAAAAAGGTTCGCCTTATCAGTATATTTCGAGGGGGTTGAAGATAAAAGTGAGCTTAATATCATAGATTCCCGAACTAGTGTCAAATTTCAGCGGCCTGACGGCAAGGGGATGGAGGTGGATGTATCTGCGGAATCAGGGTGCGGCCGGGTGGTGCTGGTTGAGGTCAAAAAGACTAAAGAGAAGACAGGGCTTAGACCTGTAGAAGATTTTCAGGAAAAAGTGGATGTCTACTCAGGGTTGTATCCCGCGAAAAAGATCCTGCCTTGCTTTTTGGCCTTGGGGGGTTTTTCTGAAGAGGCCCTCATATTTTGCCGAAACCGGTGTATAGGAACGGCCGAAAAGATTGATTACTTTGAGAAGGAGTGGAACGTACACTGAAATACCCCTGGTCATGCTGAAACCTGGATGGAATATTATCACACCTGCCCGACGAGGACTTGGAACTGGAGCACGAAACAATACACTTTGCCCATAAAGCGATAGAGATTCTTGAGCAATATCTTTTACTTGGCTGATGTAGAAGTGGAGGATAAAGGGGAGTTTACCTCAGGAATGACTGTGGCCGACTATCGGCCCACCCGGATTTTCAAGGACAAGATAAAAGAGGTTACGTGGATTTGTTATAAGGTCGATGCCGGGCGATTTGAAGAAATGTTCTGCGAGAGAGTATTTGGACAACCTGGAAAGTGAGGAAGGAGTGCCGAGATGCAGCAATCGCTTGAGAAGGAATACAGAAGGTTGAGGAAAGAGCTTCTGTTGCAAAAATTCAGGATAGATTGTGAGCATGTGTTGGAACGGTTGGCAGAACGATACAAAGACACCAAGCAACCGTGGGTTGTCGTGAAAAGAGTCATGAGCTCACTCGAAGACAATACTCCCCTTGACTGGCGATTTACAGAAGGTCCGACCAGCCGCTTTTTTGTTGTGGACGAAGAGACCAAGGCAAAATTCATGGGTATGAGTTTCCGCGACTCGAAAAAGCTGAACGAGATTCTCGACTATATCCAGACGAATTTGGATCAAGTTGAGACGATTCTGGCACGCATTGATGAATTTGCTGCGACTTATCAAGATGAAGTGAAGAACCCAAAGCTACCCATTATGCACCAAATACGCACTGTGTACCACAAAGGCGAAAAAGGCGGCACCATCTCAGAGGAAAAAAGGGTTTTTGAAAGTGCCAGACAAGAGTTGTCTCATGTTATCCCAATTCTCGCCCGAAAAGTCGCTGCTCGGCCCAACGCAGTTGTGGCAAAAGACGGCGGGGGACTGTGGGTCCGACAGTATATGAACTGGATGGGTACAGAGCCAAGTGCCAAGGAGCATTATCTCTTCCAACCTCTTATGAAAGACGGGGTCAAGAAATCGGTTTTCAACATAGTCTCATATACCGAGAACGGGGACTTGAAATTTGTCGGAGAGAAACCCGTTGACTGCAAAGATCTTTGTCCTGGGTTGGACGAGATTAGAACTGAAATCGACGCAAATGAAAACATCCGCTCTGAAAGCTACTGGAAAGTGCCTACCAATTTTGATAAGAGGTTTACTGACCTGGATTATCTTGAGAGGTATGCAGATTTTTGTGCTTTGCGGCGTTCGCCTTGAGAACATTACGTGTTTTCGTGATCAATTCTCATCTTTTTTGCTTCCGGCTTGTCCAGGTTAGGTGCAGGAGTGGTGAAAAAATGCGATATTGGC
>MAXH01000179.1 GCA_001750925.1 Desulfobulbaceae bacterium S3730MH12 | reverse complement strand
TCAGCTTCACTCAGCTTCGCTTAACACTCCATTCAGTTCCATCCGGACCGTCTTTCAGTTCAATGTTTTTTTCCAGAAGCTGATCCCGTATTTCATCACTTCTGGCCCAGTTCTTTTCCGCTCTGCACTGAAAACGTTCAGCAACAAGGGCATCAATTGTGGTTTCATCAATATCAATTTCAGCCAGCATCTGCTGTTTTCTCGTATCTAAAAAATGTGTCCCTTCTTCACGTAAAATACCCATGATGTCTCCGAGCTTTTTCAGAGTGGAGCCGGCATCTTTAAGGAAAGTGATATCAGCGGGCAGGGGAGTGGCCGGAAGATTTTTGAGGATCCTGTTAATGGTTTTCGCGGTATCGAAAAAGATGCCCTGGGCCTGGGCGGTATTAAAGTCGTTATCCATTGCCTGTTGGAAACGTCCTTCGAGGGCTTTGATATTTAACCGATCCTTATCATCGATAACACTCTGTGATTGTCCAACACCGGCTGCAAGGTTAAGACTGCTAACAGCTGCGATACATTTATACAGCCTTACCAGTCCGGTCGTTGCATCCTGCATTGCTGTTTCAGAAAAATCGAGAGGATTTCTATAGTGTGTTGAAAAGACGAAAAAACGCAGGATCTCCGGGTGATAATGTGAAAGAATGTCCCTGATGGTAAGAAAATTGCCAAGGGATTTTGACATTTTTTCATCACGGATGGTAACAAACCCATGGTGTATCCAGGTGGTTACAAACGGTTTGCCATTGGCTCCTTCACTCTGGGCGATCTCATTTTCATGGTGTGGAAAGATAAGATCTTTACCGCCGCCATGGATATCAAAAGTTTCACCAAGATATTTTCGACTCATTGCGGAACATTCAATGTGCCAGCCTGGACGGCCTGGTCCCCATGGACTTTCCCAGGTTGGTTCTCCAGGCTTTGAACCCTTCCAGAGCACAAAATCCATCGGATTTCGTTTTTGCTCGTTTACCGAGATTCGGGCTCCTGCCTTCATATCTTCAAGATTTCTGCCCGACAGCTTGCCATATTCCGGAAAGCTGTCGACAATGTAATAAACATCGTTTCCTGCCTGGTAGGCCATGCCTTTATCTATGAGTTCACTGATAATATCGGTCATTTCAGTAATATGCTCAGTGGCTTTTGGCTCGATATCAGGCCTGTCGATGCCGAGTTTATCCATATCCACATAAAACTCATCGATAAAACGATTGGCAAGTTCTTCCGGGCTGCATTTCTGTTCTTTCGCCCTGACAATGATCTTGTCATCAATGTCGGTAAAATTGCGGACATATGTAACTTTATAGTCCCTGTACCTCAAATACCGGACAATCATGTCAAAGGCCAGTGCTGACCTGGCATGGCCGATATGACAATAATCATAGGTAGTGATTCCACACACATAGAGTTTAACATGTCCGGGTTCAAGGGGTTTGAGGGCTTCTCGTTTTCCTGACAAGGTGTTGTAAATTCTGATAGTCATTATAAATGGAACTGGGTATAGATAGTTCTCAGATTTAGAAATAAGTAATTAGTGATGGCGGCGTAAAAAGCTCACTACTCCGTCATTCCCGCGCAAGGTGGGAGAATGATGGAATGGCGAAATATTCGGGTTAGCTTTTATATTGTTCATAACATAATCCTATTAAAAGGAAAAAACAATAATGGGCCATGGTAATGGAGAAAAATTGAACTGGAAACAGAGTTGGAAGGTCTGGGGAGATCCAAAGGTTATCGCCATGCTCTTTCTCGGGTTTTCAGCAGGAATTCCAATTTTGCTCATTTTTTCGACTCTCTCCGTCTGGCTGAGAGAGGCAGGAGTGAGCAGGGCAGCTGTAACCTTTTTCAGTTGGGCGGCCCTTGGCTATTCGTTTAAATTTGTCTGGGCTCCTGTTGTTGATCTTATGCCGTTGCCCTATCTGACACGCAGGCTAGGTAGGAGAAGATCCTGGCTCTTGGTTGCTCAGGTGGCGATAATCTGTGCAATCGGCTGGATGGCTGCGATTAATCCAGCCGATAATATTAATAACCTTACCATGATGGCTATGGCGGCGGTGATGCTGGGCTTCTCCTCGGCAACCCAGGATATCGTCATCGATGCTTATCGTATTGAGTGTTCTAAAACAGCCATGCAGGCAATGCTTGCCTCTACCTATATTGCCGGATACCGCATCGGCATGCTTGTAGCCGGTGCCGGGTCTCTCTTCCTCGCCTCTTTTCTCGGAACCAAAAGCAACAGTTACAATTATGATGCCTGGAAAATTACCTATCTGTGTATGGCGGCTGTTATGCTGGTTGGCGTACTGACTACCCTCTGCATTGATGAGCCGGAGGTGGGCAGCAGAGAAAAACATGAATATTCAGTCAACCAGTATCTTCGTTTTCTGGCCCTTTTTCTTCTGGCAATTCTCGCTTTTGCGGCGACATTTTTCTACTCTGGAAACTATGCGGTTGAGCTGAAAAGCAAAGTGCCTGATATTTTAGCAGCCGGGAAAGGGCTTACCGATTTTCTAATCGAATTTTTCAGGTTTCTCTTTGCTGTGGGGATCGCGCTCTCTGTTGCAAAGATAGTAGAGGTGAGTGGTCTTGTTGATTCTCAAATGGTGCGACAAACCTATATTGCTCCGATCAAGGACTTTTTCGTTCGTTATGGTGGAAAGACAGCTCTGGTGATTTTACTTCTTGTCGGCTTTTATCGGTTATCGGATATTGTGCTGGGAGTTGTATCAAATGTATTTTATCTGGATATGGGGTTTAGTAAGAATGTCATCGCCGGTATCACCAAGTCTTTCGGGCTTGCGATGATTCTTGTGGGGGGATTTCTTGGTGGCATGCTCACTGTTCGCTTTGGTGTGCTGAGCATACTCTTTCTTGGCGCATTTCTCTCTTCAGTGACCAACCTTCTCTTTATGGTGCTTGCCGGCAGCGGCACAGATGTCACACTGCTGGCTATGGTTATTGCCGCAGATAACCTCAGTGCCGGAATAGCGACTACCGCATTTATTGCGTTTTTATCGAGTCTGACCAGCATTTCCTTTACTGCTGTTCAGTACGCGATATTCAGTTCAGTTATGACACTTTTCCCCAAGCTTATAGGCGGATATTCGGGGACGATGGTATCATCATTCGGCTATGAAAAGTTCTTTTTATTGACCGCAGTGATGGGTATTCCCGTACTGTTTCTGGTCTGGCTGGTTTCGGTGGTGTTAAATAAAAAGGAGAGTTTGAATCAGTTATGAACGCCCAGGTAAAACTCCATGGCCTTAATGGTTTCCTTTCCATGAAAAGAGAGCCCGGCATGATAACCCGATTCATCCAGTTGTTTATTGCACCACTCTATTTTACCTATTCCGGATTGGAGTGGTTTTGGGAAACTGTCATCAAAGGCAAATTGGAGCTCAGTGTCAGTGGGCAGGATATCATCAACCACCAGGCGCATTCCGCCTGCGCCAACGTCCAGGGTCTTTGCAATGGCAGGGTAATGTGTGGCGATCTCACCTGATTTTGCGAATTTTATCAGAGTCACCTTATGATGAACCTCTATACGGGGGTGTTTTCGCCGGTTTTTTAAAAGTCCTGCACTTTTTTCCAGCGACTTAAAATGGGAGTCAGCATAGAGTGAATATTGGAGGCATTGTGGATGGTTTTCGGTTTTGCAGTATATTTTGATATGATCCTCCAGAGGAATAAAAAGACCATCATTACACAACTTACATTTCATGGAGTCAGATGCCCAGAATGGGCAGACGTCACTTTTTTTTGAGGGTTTAGATGCCATAAGTCATATAGTGAAAAAGATTATACCAAAGAAGGTTACTATTTAAGCTGGTTCTGTCCTTGCAAAAAAAATGCCTGGTAGCCATTACTTGTGTTCTTTGGGCGAAATAGAGTAACGTTTCAGTTTATCGTAGAAGGCAGTTTTGCCGATTTCCAACTGTTTAACAGTTTTTACAACGTTGCCATGGTTTTTCTCTAAGGAGTAAATAATAATATCCTTTTCAATGTCAGCTAATATCGATTTGAGGGGTTGCCCATCAAGTTGCTGCAGATAGTTTTTCTGTTGAGGCTGGTTCTCTTCCCCGGGCAGTACGTCAAAGATAAGCTCATTTTCTGTAATGGCATTATTCTTGGACATCAGTACAGCACGTTGTATTACGTTCTCGAGTTCGCGGACATTTCCGGGCCAGTCATGCTGTATAAGGCGGTTAAGTATAGACTGAGGGAAAAAACTGATCTCCTTTTTAAATGCCTGTCGGTATCTTCGTATGAAATGGGTGACCAGGTCGTTTATGTCATCTCTTCGCTCCCTGAGAGGAGGGATTGAGATATTAATGATGTTTAATCTGTAAAAAAGATCAAGACGAAAACTGCCATCTTGAACCATAGCAGCAAGATCTTTGTTTGTTGCGGCGATGACTCTCACGTCAATTGTGAGCGGAGTATTTCCGCCTACACGGATTATTTCTCCGTCTTGCAGAACTCTTAGCAGGGCCGCCTGCATGCGGGGGCTGATGTCTCCGATCTCATCGAGGAAAATTGTGCCGCCATCCACCACTTCGAATTTACCTTTTCGTTTGCCTTCTGCCCCTGTGAATGCGCCTTTCTCATGACCGAAAAGATCACTTTCCAGTAATGAATCGTTGATGGCATTACAGTTAATTTTCAGAAAAGGTTTCTCATTGCGGTTGCTGCTCTCCCGGATCAGGTTGGCAACCAGTTCTTTGCCGGTACCCGATTCCCCGGTGATAAGAATGGTGGCATCGGATTTCGCCACCTGGAAGACCATGTCACGAAGTTCGGTAAGTGATCTGCTGGAGCCGACCATCTTGCCTTCTTCTGGTCGATCTTTCAGGTGTTCTTTGAGAGAATTGAGCTCTTTCGAAAGGCTGCGCCTGGTTCTTTCACTCTCTTTCAGCTCATGAATTTTATGGGACAGAATTGTTTCTATACTGGTGTGAAAGAGCGTCAATTCTTCAAGTTGTGATTTTGTTTCAGTCAGGTCTCTGACGAAAAACCAGAGGAGTGAATCCCCTTTATATCCTTTAAAGGGGGCTAAAGTGTATTCGAGATGGTGTTCATTAAAAGTTGTCTCCAGTGTCGACTCAATCGCCTTATCCTGAATGGTTCTGGCGACTATGTTAAGGAGACTTCTCACATTCTGGTTTGATGCGGAATGGCCTTTAATTGACTGCTGCCGAAGATCTCCAAAGAAATCTCTGGCACTTGGGTTCATATACTCAATCGACTCACTATCCTTAACGAGCATGACCATTTCAGGTATGGATTCAAGGAGGTTCTGCTGGTTATGAACCAATCTCTTTATGTCTTGAGCACTATCTTCTGTTTGCATATATGTGAGAATTGGTGAAGGCACTTATGCCATTTATCGGGGTTGAGCCCAGATGATCGATTTTATGAACATTTCTGATAGTATATAATAGCGAACAGAAAAAGAACAGTAAAATTCCAGAATAACGAAAAAATTCTATTTTCTGAAACTTTTTCCAGGAAAGGGAAGATTTCCTTTATTGAAAAATTGATTACGGTTTATCGGGTAGTCTGGGGGTGAGTTTCTGCGATGGCCAGGTAAACAGAGGCTTGCCGCTTTTTTTTCGAAGCCAGTCGAGACTGTGTTGAACGGCAGGCTTAAAGATCAGGTAGTTGAGCATAGTTTGTTTACCCGGAAAGGAAAGGAGAAGAAGACCGATAAGTATGGTCAGGATGCCCTGGCCAGGTAGAAAGAGCATCGCAAATCCTGCTGTAAGCAAAAATATGCCACCGATATTGCGAAAAAGTAGAAATCCCAGGCTGGTTACAGAAATTCTGGCGGTTTGTTTTTTCCTGCTGATGTTAATAAAGCAGTTAACTGAAAGGTTACTGACTATCAGTGGAATGATAAGCAGGCTGAGGAAAAAAGTGGCAATAGAAATGGGTGCAAGCCATCGGAGCAGGATTTGGAGAAGCTGTATGTTGGTAAATTGATCCATTGCACTCTATTATTGCTCCAGGGGCCTGATATTGATTGACACACCGTTTGGTGAATTATTTTCTGTTGGTTCCGTTTGGTTTGTGTCCACAACAGTTATTCTTTGCGGTTCAAGAGTTAACTGGGTTATGAAGTACTGGTTAACTGACTGGACTCTTTTTTCAGCAAGTTCTTTCAACATGTTCTCAGTCACTTCAACCTGTTGCGGCTGGGTGGGATTGAATTCCTGGAGAAACTTTGGTGGAATGTCCAGTTCAACTATCTTTCCTTCCTTGACCATTTTTTTCTGCTTCTGTTCAAGGGTTTTTCTATAGAGTTCTTTCTGTTCATGCCATTTTTTTAATCTGCGCTCGTTGTCCACTGCAACTCTTTCTGACTCAGTAGTTTCCAACTGCGTTTTCATGGCTGTAGAGTCGATATTATGATTGTAGCTGCCTGATACAGTCAGGCCAATGTTGGGGTTGGCCGTAAGAAATGAACCGTAGCGTACCAGAGTTTTTCTGCCTTTTTCAGACATAATGAACTCACCGGGCCTGAAATCAATAACTTCACTGTCGGTTAAGTCGGTGAAATCTCCGGAGGCAAGGAGAAATGGAGAGACCGACGATTTGATAATGAGTTTATGAAAACGGGTAATTAAATGATCAAATAGCATCGATTGAGAGACAGGTTCCTCGTCAGTAAAGGAAAAATCAAGGCTGAATGAATTATCCTGGTCTGTAAGAAGAGACAGTGTCAGGGCTGATTCGGAGGATTGGTATTCCGCTTGAACGCCTGAAAATACGACACTGCCGGAGTTGTTCAACTGTCCGGCTTTCCAGTGACTGTCGAGGTTCAGCTCAAATGCTCCTCTGCTTGTGTCTATATCAAGTTGTGAACCAAGTTGTCCGTAAAAGGCAGCAAGAGGAAAGTCAGTGAGCGTAAATGCGAAACTGCCATTTTTTTGTTTGGAGAAGAGATTGCTCTGGCCCTGAATAACAAAAGGTGAATCGTCGAGTTTTCCTTGAAACTTCAATTGACTCTTTTCAGTATTCTTATCTGGCTGCAGATCTGTAATAGTACCGTTAAAATCGGTGATCGATCCCTGCCAGGGGGGTGACATCCTTCGATCCTCCACTTCAATAGTGCCATTATCCACGACAACCTCCTTAATATTAAAAGAGGAGGGTGTCAGTTTGATGGATGAGGGCAGGTATTTCTGCAGAAGACCTGTAAAATTCTCAAGAGGGCTGTTGTCTCCGCCATCAATTTTCCATGCAAAACTGGGAGATTCAAATTCTGCAAGTGAAATAGTAAGTTGAAATGGTTTGGTGGAGAAGTTGACGTCGTGGAAGGCACTGTTTTTCCATTTGATGACGGCTTTCTTTTTTTCTACAATCGATACCCGGTTAAGGCTCAGGTTTCCGGTAAACTCGACTTGCGGAAGAGTAAAGGTGCCTTCACCTCCAAGTGATCCACTGATACGGGTTAAAGCTGATGATTCGGAAAACCATGAAAAGACAGCTCCGGATTGCAACCCTTTAAACTCAGTTTCCAGGGATACCTTAAATGGTGACAGGAGAACATGCCCTTCTGCACTGATAGATCCACCGCTTTGAGTCCCGGCAACTATTGAGATGTTGTTCTTTGCCTCTTTGGTCAGGTGAAAATCCTTAGCTTTCAGGCTAAAGCCGGGAAAGTGGAGTTTTGAATCATTTTCTTTGCCGGTTGAGACTGTCGCTTTACCGTCAAAACTAAGACTGTCTAACCGGTATCCTCTTTCACTGTTTTCAGTAAAGAGTGAGAAGGATTCCGGCAGTTGTCCCCTGGTCAGGTTGAGCGTGCCGTTTTCAATGGCAACGGTACCAAAAACAGTTTTTTTATCTGAAGTACTAAAGCCGGAGACTGTTACCAGGGGAGCAGAAAGAACAGTTGATTTCTTCTCCTTCAGGAGAAAATTCTGCACGGAAATTGTTGTATCGGTAAGATTGAAAAAAGGGACGTGAGATGTGTCACCTGAAAGAGAAAGCAGATATCTGCCTTTAAGGTCGGCAACCCCTTGTGAGGTAGCAAACGGTTGTATATCAAAAGAGCGAAAAAGGTTATTGATTCGCATATTGTTGATGGTGAGAGCGCCGTCAAAAAGGTTTGGTGTGGTCAGTTTTCCCTGCCATGAAAAAAATGATGATTCTCCACGTTGTTCACCAGTTAAACGGAAAGAACCTGGCTCTTCTCCCTTACCCCTGTCTTCAGAAGAGCTGAAATGTTTTAAATGAAATTGCAGTGCATCCCATGTGGTATCAGGTTTTCCTGAAGTACTCTTTTGGAATAATTGCAGGATTCCTCCATCCACAATCATAAGATCGATATCTGTGATGACTGGTGGTTCGGATTGTACCTTGAGTGGTTCAGGCTTTGTCTCTTCACTGAAAATTTGGCGGAGATTATCAGAAAAGCTCTGGCCGTAGGATGAAATCACAGGGTCTCTAAGGGATATCTTTTCAAGCTGAATATACCTTGATACCGGATGCAGTACTCCGACCAGGTGTGCAGTTGGAGCAGCAATCTTTATGTTGCTGTCACTGGTCGACAGCTCAGTTTCCGCGATTTTGAGATCGAAACTGATCGCCAGTTTCCTGCCTTTTTTTTCCTCCGGTGAAAATTTAAGCCCTATTTTTCCATTAGCCTTCCCTTGAATAAAATTAAAAGGGAGGTCAAAGGGGAGGTAGCCGAAATAAAAGGGAAGATCAAGTGCCTGAATGTTACAGGAAAGATCAGTGGTACGATTTTCGTCACCAGCTTCCCCGACAGCTGCTTCACCTGTCAGCTCAAGGGGGCTGCCGTTTATGGTCGCTGAAAAATGAGGTCGAATATAGTTTCCTGCTTGAAAAGGAAAGTTTGACAGGGTGGGCAGTGCAAGCTGAATGTCTTCAACAGTATGGGTTTTTCTCAGCGGCAGATCTGAAAAAGTAATTTTGCTTCTGGAAATATTGATATTGTTCAATGAAAAGTGAAAAGGTAGAGCAGAGAAGGCCATCATTCCAGCAGCATCGTCCAGGTTTGATGAGCCAACTAATGATGAAAAATTATATGAACCATCGATTTCGCGATTAACATGTGCCTCCAGTTCTTCAATTATGAGACTGTTGCTTACCAGGTCGTTTCGCAAAAGAGATAAGGGTGCAAGCTTCATCTTAACGTTTTTAATGTTAAGTAAATCAGGACGGTCATCATGTTTGGATATAATCCGTATGTCTTCAGTGTTGAAGCTGAAGGTTAACGGATTGAAACTGACATTTCCCGGATGAAAAACAAAACCGGTTTTTTCATGAATATCTTTTGGTAAAATTTTGGTGATATAATAGGGAACCCCTACAAATCCGGCGATAGCATATAATCCGAGAAGTACTGCAAGAATAAAAATCCACAGCCACATTTTATTTCCGCGTTGAGACTGTTTTCCTTTTGGCTTCCGAGGGCTGGGGGGGACAATTTTCCTGGCAGACCTTTTGAGGCGCGATTTAGATTTCTGTATGGAAATGTTACCGAAATGATCAGACATTGTGACTCGGGTAGTCTCCTATAGTAAGCTCGTGAGTATCATTTTTTGAAGTATAATCAGATCGATGGGAATTGGGATGCAAAATGTTCATGAGAACTATTGGTTAGCGATGAATATTCATATCCGATTCATACGTATCCGTAAAGTGAACTTTTTGTCTTAGCCATCTGTGATGGCGTCGTAAAAAGCTGCCTGCTCCGTCATTCCCGCCTGCGTGGGAATATCGGAATAACGAAATACCTGGGCTTTTACGAGTTTACCAAAACCAACATGAGAATTGCGAGTTAAGTAGTTTTTGACCCACTAGAACATAATTTTGGCATTGTAGTACTTTTTTTTTCCAAAAATAAAAAAAACGTTTTAATTCCTTCGTATTAGTCGTACATTTAAACTATAGGAGTGGACTTTTTCCAAATCGTTGAGATTACAGGTACCAATTACCCCTTATGTTTGATTCGTTTAGTTATTTTCGCTGGCAGGATATCCTCGACATTCTGGTTGTAGCCTTTATTATTCACCAGCTGGTTTCCGTCATGCGGGGCACACGATCTGTCCAGATGGTTGTGGGTATTGGGATATTGACTTTAGTTTATTTTCTAGCCAGTGTTCTACATCTGTCTGCGCTTTTATGGGTGATGCAGACTTTTCTCAGCTCTATCCTTCTTATTGTTATCATCGTTTTTCAAAAAGATATCCGCCGGGCCTTGACCCAGGTTGGTCGTTCTCCGTTCCAAAAGCATACCGATATTGTAGAAAAACAGATGGAGGAGATTATCCGGACACTCTTCTATCTGTCCAAAAGGCGGATTGGGGCACTTATCGTAATTGAGCGGGAAACAAGCCTCGGCGATTTTATTGAATCCGGATTTAATCTCGATGCATTGTTGACAAAAGAGCTGCTGATATCTGTCTTTATGCCGGCCTCACCGTTGCATGATGGTGCTGTTTTGATTAACGGGGAGCGGATTTCCCACGCTGGTTGTATTCTCCCGCTTACGCAGAATCCATATATTAATAAACGTTACGGCACTCGCCACAGGGCTGCTATCGGTCTTACAGAAGAAACTGATGCCGTGGTTCTGGTTGTCTCCGAAGAAACCCAGGAAATTTCAATAGTGAGGCATGGGGCATTGACCATGGTTGAAGATGAGATCACCCTTAAAAAAAATCTTCAAGCGATATTCGTCGCCAATAACGGATCCTCATATTCGTTAAAACACTGGATGGGCAGTAGATGAAACCGTTTTGGAACACCCCATCGGGTAGGCAAAATCCCGCAAAGAGAGTATCGAAGGACTGGGTTCTACGATTGGCCTCGATTCTGCTTGCTGTTGTATTGTGGTTTTATGTAGGGGGTGAGGATACGGTGGAAAAAAATGTTATGGTACCCATCGAAATCATAAACCTTCCCCGTGATCTGGTAATTTCGAACCAGTTTAAAAAGGAGATTGAAGTTACGGTCAGTGGGCCGAGGTCGCTTCTTCTCGACCTGGCCGATCGCGGAGTTACCAGGCAAGTTGATCTCTCTGCGGCAGTTCCGGGGACAATGGTGATAGAAAACAGCAACCAGCATATTCCTGTACCACGTGGGGTCACAGTGCAGAGGGTTAAGCCTTCTTCCATAATTCTCTCCCTTGATAAACTCATCCAGAAAGCATTCCCTGTCATCGCAAAAACCTCAGGCTTTGTTGAGGAAGGATATTATTTGAAGAGTCTGAAGACCGATCCGGACGTGATTACCATAACCGGTCCGAGTACTGTCCTCTCTCCACTGGATGAATTGTATACCCAGGTTATAAATCTTTTAGGAGTAAAACAGTCCGCACAACTGCAGGTGCCGCTTGAGCTTGATCCTACAGTTGTTGATTTGATAGGTGAGACTTCTGTTACAGTCGATCTGATAGTGGGCCTTGAAACTCTTACAAAGACAATGACCGGCGTTAAGGTTCATGTGGTCATCGATGGAGTGCTGAGAAAGGTGATGCCGGAAGTGGTGAAGGTGACAGCAAATATACCAAAACTTCTGATAGAAAAAGAAACTGATCTTAAAAAGTTACTTACTGTTACTGCAATGCAAACGGATGGGGAGGAGATGTTGAAGGTGAAGGTGATTCCCCGTCCGGATATTGATCTTCCAATAGAAATTATATCCATTATTCCAAGCAATGTGCTTCTTGTTAACGATGGTGAGCCTGTTTCCGGGTACTCTCTTTCTACAACACTTGTTGAAGAGGTTGCTGCGGTGGCTATACCGGATATGGGCAATATTGAAGTTGATCGGAGGGAGGAGGAAAAGGCCGAATTGATGGTGGATGAGTCGAGTGATTCACCATTGGTTATCCGGGCATCGAATAAAAAGAAAATTAAACCTGCAGAATAGTACGACCCATTTTCCCTGATAGCCTACAGCCTAAAAAACTAACCAACCTAAAAAATAATGAGAAAACTATTTGGTACAGATGGAATAAGGGGTGTGGCAAATGTCTACCCCATGACAATAGAGATTGCAATGCAAGTCGGCAGAGCTATCGCCTTTATTGTAAAGGATAAGGCAAAGGGGCATAGAATTGTTATCGGTAAGGACACCAGGCAATCCTGCTACATGCTGGAGAATGCTCTGGCCGCAGGTATCTGCTCAATGGGAGTTGATGTGCTGCTGGTCGGGCCTCTGCCAACTCCCGGGATAGCCTTTATAACGACGTCCATGCGAGCCGATGCGGGGGTGGTCATTTCAGCTTCCCATAACCCGTTTCAGGATAATGGTATAAAAATCTTCTCCTCCGATGGTTTTAAACTGCCTGATGAGGTTGAGGCGGATATTGAAGACCTGATCTTTTCCCAGAAGATGGCTGCGCTGAGGCCGGTTGCAGACGAGGTGGGTAAGGCGGCTAGAATAGATGATGCCAAAGGGCGCTATATCGTTTTCCTGAAAAACGCTTTTCCAAAGAGATATACCCTGGATGATTTTCATATTGTTCTTGACTGTGCTCATGGCGCCACCTACGGAGTTGCTCCCCACGTTTTTGAAGAGTTGGGCGCAACAGTTACAACCCTGGGTGTCAATCCGGACGGCAAAAACATAAATGATGGCTGTGGCGCACTCTATCCGGGACTGATGGCGGAAAAGGTGAAATCGCTCGGTGCAGATATCGGGCTGGCCCTGGATGGCGACGGCGACAGGTTGATCGTAAGTGATGAGAGGGGCGAGATAGTCGATGGTGATCATATCATGGCTATCTGCGCCCAGGAGCTTCTCAAGCAGCGGAAGCTTAAAAAGAAGACTCTGGTTGCAACGGTCATGTCCAATATGGGGCTTGAGGCGGCCATGCAGGATATGGGCGGCAGGATGGTGCGCACCGGAGTAGGGGATCGTTACGTTGTTGAATGCATGCGTAAAAAGGGATACTCCTTTGGCGGCGAGCAGTCAGGCCATCTGGTTTTTCTTGATCATATCACCACCGGTGATGGCATTCTCGCCGGATTGCAGCTTCTTGCCATCATGAAAAAGCGCAAGAAACCACTGTCTGAGCTTGCAACCATCATGGAAAGTTTCCCCCAGGTGCTGAAAAACGTTCGGATGTCCACCAAAGTCCCTGTTGAGACCATACCCAATTTCCTTAAAACTGTAGAAAAACTTGAACAAAAACTGGGTGAAAATGGTCGCATCCTGGTACGTCCTTCCGGTACCGAACCTGTGATACGGGTGATGGTTGAGGGCAGGGATAATGCCGAGATTAATACTATTGCCGATGAACTGTGTGAGTTAATAAGAGTTGCTGATCGGAGCTGATCAGTGCCTTACTCCTGAACTTCTGTCATAAAATGTCGCCCACTTTACTTTTGCAACAGCAAAGCGGTGTCATCGGCGTGAAATTCATTTCATGGGTGTCAGAGGCATAATCCAGTTAAACGGATCGTCTGTTTTTCCGTACTGGATGTCCATAAGGTCGTTAAAGAGTCTTGCGGCAAGAGGCCCCACATTTCCATCGCCAATTGTGATTTCTTTGCCTTTGTATTTAATGTTTCCAACAGGAGAGATTACAGCGGCAGTACCTGAACCAAAAACTTCCTTGAGTTCTCCATTGCCGTGAGCCTCGTAAATTTCATCGATGCTGATTTTTCTTTCAACAACTTTAATGTCCCAGGATTTTGCAAGTTTTATGACCGAGTCTCTTGTAATCCCGGATAAAATACTCCTGTTTAACTCAGGTGTAATAAGTTCATCACCGATAAGAAAGAAGATGTTCATCGATCCGACTTCTTCTACATACTTAAGCTCGACTCCATCAAGCCACATTACCTGTGTGTAGCCATCCTTTTGTGCAAGCTCCGTTGCAAAGAGGCTTGCAGCATAATTTCCGGCTGTTTTTGCCTCTCCGACTCCCCCCCTGACAGC
>MAXH01000178.1 GCA_001750925.1 Desulfobulbaceae bacterium S3730MH12 | reverse complement strand
GCCTTTCGTTTCACTCAAGCGAGGTATTCTTACAGAGAGTAAGCAATAATAACGCCCCAAGGGGCGGGGTATTAAACCCGAGGAAAAGACAATAAAATCTTTTTGATAAAAAACAATAATTTCCTTGACAGAGTACTGATATGTGATGTATCAGACATCTGTAAGATTAATTTTATAACTTCCCTCTAGTGCAGGCAACATTCGCTGCAACAGACAGGGGTAATACAACATCCATATTATGGAGGCACTAAAATGGTTGCAATGAAAATGACCACCGAAGAGGCATTTATTAAAGTTCTTCAGATGCACGGAATAGAGCACGCATTTGGTATTATTGGTTCTGCGATGATGCCCATTTCCGACTTATTCCCTAAAGCAGGTATTACTTTCTGGGATTGTGCACACGAAGGAAATGCCGGTATGATGTCTGATGGTTACACCCGTATTTCAGGTAAGATGTCAATGATGGTTTCCCAAAACGGTCCAGGTATAACCAACTTTGTTACTCCGGTAAAAACCGCCTACTGGAACCACACTCCACTCCTGCTCATCACCCCACAGGCTGCAAATGCAACAATGGGCCAGGGTGGTTTCCAGGAAGTAGAACAGATGGCCGTATTCAAAGATATGGTTGCTTATCAGGAAGAAGTGCGTGATCCCCGCCGGGTGGCTGAAGTTCTCAACCGCGTAATCATGCAGGCCAAACGTGCTTCTGCTCCAGCACAAATCAATATACCACGCGATTTCTGGACTCAGGTAATTGAAATCGAACTACCATCTATCATAGATTTTGAACTTCCAGCCGGTGGTGAGGAAGCACTGAATAGTGCCGCAGAACTTCTGTCCAATGCCAAATTTCCGGTGATTCTTAATGGTGCCGGCGTTATCATTGGTGGAGCTATTGAAGATTCCAAGAAACTGGCTGAGCGTTTGGATGCACCGGTTTGTTGTGGTTATCAGCACAACGATGCTTTTCCTGGCAGCCATTCTCTTTTCGCTGGTCCGCTTGGCTACAATGGTTCAAAAGCCGCTATGGAAATAATTGCCCAGGCAGACGTGGTTCTCGCCCTTGGAACCCGTTTGAACCCATTCTCTACTCTTCCAGGGTACGGCATTGATTACTGGCCAAAGGATGCAGCCATTATTCAGGTTGACATTAACCCCAGTCGCATCGGCCTTACCAAGAAGGTGACCGTTGGCATCGTTGGTGATGCTAAGAAAGTTGCAAACGGCCTTCTCTCTCGTCTATCTGCGACAGCTGGTGACACCAATCGGCAAGAGCGAATAGCAACCCTCGTTAAGACCAAAGCGGATTGGGCCGAAGAACTCACCGCCATGATTCACGAAAACGATGATCCAGGCACTACTTGGAATGAGCGCTGCCGTAACCGTGAACCGAATAAAATGTCTCCTCGCCAGGCCTGGAATGCAATCAAAGTTGCTATCCCTTCAAACGCCATCCTCTCATCTGATATCGGTAACAACTGCGCTATCGGCAATGCCTACCCCACTTTTGAAGAAGGGCGCAAATACATTACTCCTGGCCTTTTCGGACCATGTGGCTATGGTTTCCCTGCTATATTAGGAGCTAAAATTGCACGACAGGACGTCCCTGTAATTGGTATGGCCGGCGATGGAGCATTTGGTATCTCCATGAATGAGATGGTCGCATGTGGTCGTGATGAATGGCCGGCTGTCACCATGATCATTTACCGCAACTATCAATGGGGTGCTGAAAAGCGCAACACTACCCTCTGGTACGCTGATAATTTCGTTGGTACCGAGCTCAATCAGGATGTTTCCTATGCAGATATTGCCAAAGCATGCGGTTTAAAAGGCGTTCAAGTTACATCCACTGATGAATTAACCGCCACACTCAAAGAAGCGGTAAAAGCGCAGATGGAAGATGGCAAGACCACTTTCATCGAAGTTATGGTTAACCAGGAACTCGGCGAACCATTCCGTCGCGATGCAATGACAGCACCAGTTGCTGTTGCGGGGATTGATATCGACGATATGCGTCCTCAAAAAGGAGCATAAGAACTAGATAAGATTTTCTCTGTCCCCCTCCCCCATGCACAAACCCATGGGGGAGGGTAACAGGGCAGTTACATTTTTCGATAAAAAAAATAGGCATTAAACAATGGATGGTGAACTAAAATTTGCATCCTTGAGCGAGCAAGTCTATGGGTATTTGCGCCAACAGATGAACTATGGCGATTTGCTGCCCGGTTCAACAATTAATATAGGGGAAATTGCCAGACAACGGGGCATCAGCAAGACGCCTCTAAGGGATGCATTAATTCAGGACGTAAAGAACGCCTATGACTCAATCGGCCTGATTGAGGCTTTCATTGTCACAGAGTGTATCGACAAAATAGAATCATCACATATTCAAAGGCTCGAAGAGTTGAATAAAAAAATGATCTCTGACATTAACAAGAACGATTTCTCACAGCTTTTTACAACCAACCTGCAGTTCCATAATGTCTATCTCGATGTTTCAGAGAATGAACCCCTTAAAAAATTTATTCTACCGATAAAACATCGCCTCTATGATTTCCCCCGACAAAATTACATCAAAGAATGGGAGTTGAGGAACTGTGAAGAGCACAACATTTTTATAAACCATCTACAACAGGGAAGTGGAGAAGAAGCCGCAAAAGTCTTAAAGGATATTCATTGGTCTTTCGATTATCAGAAAGAATTTATTTATACGTTCTATGAAGGTCAATATGAGTCTGATTAAAATTTACTTGACACCACTCTGATATCTGATACTTTAGAGATCACGGTAAGACCTCGAGGTAAAAACCTTTTTGAAACATAAATGACATCAAGAAAGGAGAGATTGTGAGTATTGAGCTTATCACCTTATTGTATTTCTCATGTCTGTTTTTTGGATTATTTCTGGGATTACCTGTTGCTCTTGGTCTGGGGGGTACTGCGGTTATTTTTGCCGCAATATTTGAGCCCAGATCACTCCTGGCTATCCCCAGCGCCTTCTACTATACACCATGGAATCAGGTGTTAGTAACTGTCCCACTGTTTCTTTTTATGGGCAGCCTTATCCGCTTTTCCGGTATCGCAGAGGCTGCTTATGATGCGGTATATAAGTTGATCGGTCACATCCCCGGCGGTCTTGCAATGGGAACAGTTAAGGTGTGCACCATATTTGCTGCTATCACCGGTATAACGCCTCCAGCGACCATTACCATGGGGCAGATAGCATACCCCTCAATGATGAAGTATAAATACAACAAGGCGATAGCAATAGGCTCGATCGGTGCAGGTGGTGCGCTGGGTGCTCTCATTCCCCCGAGTGTGCCGTTTATTTTTTATGGCTTACTGGCCAAGGTATCAATAGGTGGTTTATTTCTGGGTGGGCTGTTACCCGGGCTGATGCTTGCCTCGTTTTATATCATTTATATTGGTATAAGATGCAGAATTCAGCCACACATGGGTCCGGCAACACCTCCTGATGAAAAATTTTCCGTCAGTGAAAAGCTTCAGGCACTGATCTCCATTTGGCCATTCATGCTCCTGATTTTCATGGTGCTCGGCGCAATATGGGGAGGAATTGCTACTCCTGCAGAAGCCGCTGCTTTTGGTGCCAGCGGTGCCTTTTTCATTAATATCATATATCGCAAACTAACCTGGAAGGTTTTGAGAGACTCACTGGAAACCACGGTCAAACTCACTGGTATGGGATTATGGATTTTGATCGGCGCCAATATCTATTTAAACGTTTTCAACTCATTAGGTTGTCAGGAATTAGTAACCAGCTTAGTTCTGGGGATGCCCGGTGGTGAGAATGGTATCCTGCTGATGATGATGTTTATTATTTTATTGCTCGGTATGGTCATGGATGACTGGGCAATAATCATGCTCTGTACTCCACTCTATATTCCGATAATTAATGAACTGGGGATAGACAAGTTGTGGTTTGGTGTGCTGTTTATCGTTAATATTCAAATTGCCTACCTTACCCCACCCTTTGGTTTCGTCCTTTTCTGGCTGAAAAGCGTCTTGCCGCCTGATGTGAGTATGGGAGACGTCTACAAGTCGGTTGGACCATTTATTCTCCTTCAACTACTGGGCTTAACGTTGATTTTCATCTTCCCTCAGATAGCTCTATGGCTTCCCAACATGTTGAAATAAGACAAAATACATTACAGAAATTTTTCACTTATGAAATTGGCAACTTATAGCCGCAGATAAAAGAAATGATGGTGGGAGGTCAAAATGAAACTATGGAGTATGACAGAAAAAGCCATTGATTATATAGCCGAAGGGATGGGCAGAATTGGCTGGTTTATTATTCTTTACTGTATGTTTTTCGGAGTAACCGACGTATTTTTACGATACGTGTTAAACGCGCCCTCTTTATGGATTTCAACAACAGTCCAGTTTGCTATGGTTTTACTGGCCTGTGTGGGCGGTGTTTACTCCCTTAACGATAATGCGTTCGTCAAATTAGACCTTTTTTATGCTAATTTTTCTCCACGGAAAAAAGCAATTTGCGACATTATCACTGTCGTTTTTACCTTTCTGTTTTTAACTGTGCTGATCTGGAAGGGAACTTCAGCTGCGTTAATGTCTATTAAGTTCAAACAGGTTACACCAACAAGTATCCCAATACCTCTTTATCCCTTGAAGACCTTTATACCTATAGCTGGTGTTGCAATGCTGCTGGTTGTAATTAAAAAACTTGTCAATGATATAAGAACAGTAATTTCAGGGGGTAAAAAATAGTCCGGTACTTCCCTTATTATCAAACAGATATACATCTAATTCAGAATATTAGGATGTCAGTTAAATGTGATATATGGATTTTTTTGTTTAAGTCCCATATTTCACGAACCTGAAACCGAGGAAAATAGGAGAAAAACACAATGAAAAAGTTTTCAATTCAATTACTTGCCGTGCTGTTCGTTTTCAGCATTCTGCAGGGTTCAGCAATTGCAGCAGAGAAGTATGGTAAACCAGATAAGGTGACGAAATGGGTATTTCAACCATGCTTTGACTCATCTGATGCTGGCTGGGGAAGTGGTCTCGTCCCATGGATAAAAGCTGTGGAAGAGGCTACCGAGGGTACCGTTAAAATCAAGCTGGAACCAGCGGGTGCAATAACGAGTGGTTCTGAGGCATTTGGAGCCACTGCTGCCGGGATGATAGATGGATATGCAGGCTGGGCGTCTGTCTACGGTGGAGACATGCCGGAGGGCATGCTGGCTTTTGGAATGGCAATGGGTGTCAAGACCCATAATGACGCCTGGGAAGCAATGTGGGGTAACCCAAAATATCGAATAGGAGATATTATTCAAAAGGCAGCTAATGACCGTAATCTTCAATGGGTTGGCTGGACCAGTCAGGGACCCAATGCGGCATTCTCAAAAGTACCGATTCGCAAGATGGCTGACTTTAAAGGGCTAAAAATGAGAGCTGGTGGTCCCCAGGCCCTTTTCCATAAAGCCATGGGTGGTGCACCGGTGTCCATGGGTGGTGGAGACATTTATACAGCAATCAAGCTGGGTACCATTGACGGAACCTATTGGGATACTGGCGGAATTGATGATATGGCTTTCCAGGAAGTAATAAAGTACGCTATTATGCCCGGTTGGTGTCAAGTTCAGCATCAGGAGACATATATAAATCTGGATAAGTGGAAGGCTCTGAATCAATGGCAGAGAGATCGCATCAATGGAATATTCAAGTCCACTTACTTTGAAACCAGCAAATTGCATCTTGACGGTGTCGAAGAAGCACTGGAGATTCTGAAGAAGGCCGGTGGTGAGGTTATCCAGCTTCCAGAAGACGAAGTAGCAAAAATTCGTGCAAAGGCAATAGCAGAGGTATGGCCCCAGATTGCTGCAAAGTCCAAGGGCTCTGCTGAGGGTGTTGCGCTGTGGAAAAAGTACCTGGAAGATATTGGTGATCTGAAAAAATAACTCGCCATGATGACGTAGTAAGATATCTTTCAGTTTGTATTTGTAAGGCGTGTCCGATCCTTCCCCTGAATGGAAGGGATAGACGCGCCTTATTTTTTTGTAGCTGATTACAGGAGCAGAACAGATGACCAGGAAAATACTGGTGGTTGGCGGAGTTGCAGGTGGTGCATCCGCTGCCGCACGATTGAGAAGGCTTAGTGAAGATGACCAGATTATAATGTTTGAAAAAGGAGTTCATGTCTCTTTTTCAAACTGCTGTCTCCCCTATCACTTAAGCGGAGCAATACCTGACGCCGAAGATCTGGTACTATTGCATCCGGAAAATTTTGCTTCTCAATACAACATTGATGCACGTGTTAATCACGAAGTCGTTTCAATTAATAGAAAAGCCAATGAGCTAACTGTAAGAGATCTTACAAAAAATGAACTGTATACGGAATCATATGACAAACTGATTTTATCACCCGGCGCCAGACCCATTGTGCCGCCAATTCCCGGAATGGATAAAGTTAACATTTTCACCATTAGAAATGTCATTGATATCGACAAGTTAAATCAATCGGTCAAGAGCTGTAAAACCGCACAGATCTCGGTAATTGGCGGTGGATTTATCGGTGTGGAAATTGCGGAAAATTTAAAAGAGGCAGGATATAAAGTCACCTTAATAGAAGCTATGGATCAAATCATGCGACCGTTTGATTTTGACATGGTGCAAATTTTACACAAAGAGCTTTATGATAATGGCATCGATTTAATACTGAGTGATCAGGTAAGTTCTTTTGAAAAAGATATGACCGTATTGCAATCCGGCAGAAAAATCGAATCTCAAATAGTAGTTCTGGCTATTGGCGTTACTCCTGAAACTCAGCTGGCTAAAGAAGCAGGGCTTGACATCGGTAAAACCGGTGCAATGAAAGTTGACCAGAACTATAGAACCAATGATCAAGACATATATGCTATCGGAGATGTAATCGAAGTTTATGGTTGTTTATTTAATGACTACTTTAAACTGCCTCTCGCCGGCCCTGCCCAAAAACAAGCCCGACATGCAGCTGATCATATGCATGGATTGATGGTCGATAATCGAGGTTTTATCGGCTCATCTGTTATTAAAGTTTTTAATAAATATGCAGCCTCAACCGGATTGTCTGAAGGCTTTATTAAAGCCACCGGGATGAAAATTGATTATCAGGTTGTAAAAGTAATTCCCAGAGACATTGTTGGAATAATGCCAGGCAGTACAATGGTTCATTTCAAATTAATCTATGAAAAGCCGACTGGGAAAATTCTGGGTGCCCAGGCAATCGGTAACGGAAATATTGATAAAAGAATTGATATCATTGCTACTATTATCAAATTTAGCGGGACAATTCATGACCTTAAAGATTTAGAGTTATGCTATGCACCACCATTTGGTACAGCTAAGGATGTTGTCAACTTTGCAGGCTATGTAGCAACGAACCTGATGAAAAATACCTATAGACAAGTCCATGATTATCAGATAAGAGATCTGGTCGCAGATGGTGCCTGTATTATTGACATAAGAGAAAAAGATCAATTTGAAAAAGGTCACCTGAAAGCTGCTGTTAACATTCCATTTAGTCAAGTCAGAGACCGAATATCAGAGTTTCCCACAGATAAACCAATTTTCATTTACTGCAGGACAGGGCAGGACAGCTATAATGTCGTACTTACTTTACAGTACCTGGGGTTTGAAGATGTTCATAACGTCTGTGGTGGTTTTATGGGGATTTCATACTATGAATATTTCACTGACAAAACGACAGAAAGAGAGTCCATTCTTACCGGATATAATTTTGAATAAAGAGAAATTCCCTGTGAAAGTTCAGCGGGGAATAGCCCGGCGATGAGCGGATGATGAATACTTAAAAAGCTTAATCTGGCAATTATAGATTCAGCAGATGCGAGTTCCATTTATAAGCTCTGTCAGTTGATATTGAGCAATTTTAGTATTAGTATCAGTGAAATAATTAGACAGACGAATCTGAGGCCGTAAGAAGTTCTGGACTGGAGTGGGGCTAGAGAAGCATATTGGCTTTCATTCTTATATAGATAAATCACCCCAACTGCCTCGAATTGTTGGACTTAACTTTAAGTATGATGGGCTTATCCGCCTGGAAATCATAGGAAGATTTTT
>MAXH01000177.1 GCA_001750925.1 Desulfobulbaceae bacterium S3730MH12 | reverse complement strand
CTGCTCGAATATTATAACATTCCCCTGCCGTTCAAACAGAAAGCAGGTGAGACAAAAGTCGATCTGGTTTTGACCATTAACCTCAAAAAAGGGCAGGTGGAGGCCAATGGGATCTTTCTGATCGATAAAGGTGTTGTTGAGGTTGGTCGGAAAAACTACGGTGTGAAGGATGCCAGGATTGTCCTGAAAAACAGCAATGTCAGTATTGATGGTATTGTCAGTTTTGAAGAACTTGTCGTTGCCGGCATCAGCGGGACATTTGAGGGTCAAAGCGGGACGGGAGATCTTGATATTACCCTGGATAGGGTCAGTTTCGATACCGGCAAGTCAAGGGTGACCCTTGACGAATCGAAGCCGGATCCCGTTATCAGGTATCATATCCGCCCTGAAGGCGACTCGCTGGCTGCCGGAGCCTCTTCATGGAAGCTGGATTCAATGAACTTGCATCTCGGCCCTTTCACTACTCCTTTTTCCCTCGCCGAGCTCTCTGTTAACCTTCCTCCAACTCTGTTGACCCACTCGTCTGGTATAAAATCAGAAATATCGGGTTCATTTTCTTTCAAAGAAAAAAAAGTCGACATACATTGTGATCTTTTAAAGTATCAGGTCAATGATCTGGTGTTGGAAGATTCAGTTCTGCCGATTTCCGTCCAATATGATAAAGAATTGACGATCAGCACCGAAAAAACTTCCCGATGGCAGGTGAATAATGTCCTTACAACACTCTATCTCTCCCAGTTCAAGTATGGTGGCAATATCGTCTCTATGATCAACGGCCGAATAAGCTATGGAGATTTTTTTGACAGTCGGATTACCGGCCACTATGACAATGCATCTAAAGAGGGTACTTTTCTCCTGGAGGATCTTCATATTAAGGAAAAGGATATCGGTAACCTGTTTGGAGCGTCAAAGGGCATCCCTGTAGAGATCAGCGAAAAAGATGAAAAACTTGTTATCAGAATTCCGGAACTGGACCTTTCAATCAGCACTAGTGAAAGTAAGGGCTGGTCAGCAACCTTTCACGACCTGGCAGCTATCCACCAGCGTTCACCATTGCTGCAGCAGTATATGGTGGATTCGGGAAGCCTGACAATTTCTTCGGAAAACGGCAAAAAACCTTATAGTTTTACCGCCGATATCCCTTATCGCTATCCTTTTCTGGTGAAGGATGACACACCGGTAGCTCATTTGAACATCTCTGGTGAGATTTCCGGCAGCGGTTTCAATGCCATAGTAAATGAAGAGCTGCAGATAGAGTATAGTGATCAGTTGACCATTACTTCAAAAGACTTAAATTTTAACATTCCTGCGATTACTTCGTTTCTTAAGGAACGTCCTGAATCTGCAGTTGTTGATTCGGAAAAGAAAAGAGCGATTAAATATATTTTCGACGCCACTGATGGCAGCCTCTTTTTCAGGCCGGGAGCAGAGATCCTCGCCGACAGGATACATATTGAGAATGTGGACGACAAAACCATTTTACGGTTGGAACATGGTTCAGGTTATATTGATCTTGATCTTACAGGAGACAGTTTTACTCTCGAAGGGCAAAAGCTGGATCATACCTTTATGAGTGCATTGGTTGAGAAGGCACAGTTTGATAATGGACAGATGAGCATGGCTGCCAAGGGGACATTCGATAAATTTTCAGCCCTGTTTAAAATAGAAAACACCATTCTCAAAAAAATGAAGGCAATGCAAAATGTTCTTGCCTTTGTCAATACTATTCCTGCCCTTATTACTTTTTCCCTGCCTGAATACAACAGCAGAGGTTTACCTCTTGATTCTGTCATTGTTGGCATGGCTGTGGAGGAGGGTACGGCTGTTATCGAGTCTTTTGAGATGGACTCGCCTGAACTTGATATTGCGGGAAGTGGCTGGATCGACTTTCCGAAAAAGCAAATTGATATGGATTTCAACCTGTTTACCCAGGCCAGAACGAACGTAAAAAAGATTCCCCTGGCCGGATATATCCTGGCCGGCGGCGAAAAACGTCCCTCCGTCACTCTTAAGGTTTCGGGAGATCTGCACGATCCCAAGGTAGAAAACTCGCTGCTTAAACAGGCAGTAACTATGCCCTATGCTATTCTCGTTCGTACTCTGGCACTGCCATTTCATTTAGTGGATTCGATGACCGATTCTCATGATGTTGGACAAAATGGAAAAAATGAACTCAATATCGAAAAGACGAATGATTAGGATTTCTCCCATGAAGAATAGAATGCTTGTTATTTGCATCCTGTTTTTAATTGGTGGCTGCGCCTCTCTGCCGCCCAACACCAGTAAATCGACTTTTTCCTTCCAGGATACCGAAGATACCAGATTCGGTAAGAGGTATGTAGAACTGAAGAAAAACCATTCGGAAAAATCCGGTTTTTTCTTGCTCAGTAATGGTCTCGATGCTTTTACCGCCAGAGCACTTCTGGCACAGGGTGCGGACAGGAGTATTGATGTTCAGTATTATATGATTCATAACGATCTCACAGGGCTTCTTTTTGCTGATCAACTGCTCAAGGCTGCAGACCGAGGGGTCAGGATCCGCCTGCTTATAGACGATATGGATCTTGACAAACGGGATGAGGGACTCTCAACCCTTGCCGCTCATCCCAATATTCATTTGCGGATTTTTAATCCATTTAGTCGTCATATCAGTCGGGTCCCTCAATTTCTGTTTCAGTTTGGTTCTGTCACCCGTCGCATGCATAATAAATCCTTTACTGTAGACAATCAGGCGACAATTGTAGGTGGTCGAAATATCGGCGATGAATATTTTGACGCAGACCCTGATTTTGCCTTTGCAGATTTGGATATTCTGGCAATTGGCCCTGTGGTAAAAGAGGTCTCCGATTCATTTGATGAGTATTGGAACAGCAGTCTTGCCTATCCCATTGAAGTGCTGCGACCTGATCTTACGGAAAAAAATGACCTTGAGAAAGGGCGGAAAATGCTGACAGAATATATTGGTCAGGATTCTGTTTCGGAGTATCTGCAATCACTTCTTAATTCCCGTCTGGCTGAAACTATCAGAAATGATGAGGTGGTGTACTACTGGGGACATGCTGCAGTTATGGCCGATAATCCCGGCAAACTGGAAAGCTATGATTCGGACCATGCCTACACCTTATCCTCCAAGATCACTCCTTTCTTTGAAAACCTCGATAAGGAATTCCTGATCTTTTCACCCTACTTTGTACCTGGAAAAGAAGGGACGAAGTTTCTTGCAGATTTAAGTAAAAGTGGTGTACGTGTACGAATCCTGACCAATTCACTCGCCTCAACGGATGTGGGCGTAGTTCATGCCGGGTATGCTAAATACCGTACGACCCTGCTTCGGGCAGGGGTTGAACTCTATGAGATGAACAAGACTCTCAACAGGAAAGAGCGTAAGGCAAAAAAAGGTACCTCCGGATCCTCAAAGGCAAGTCTCCATGCCAAGTCGTTTGTCTTTGATCGTGAGCAGGTCTTTATCGGCTCGCTGAATCTTGATCCGCGCTCAATTGTTGAAAATACGGAAATAGGTATTATGGTGACATCGAAGGAAGTCGCCGAAATTCTGGCTGGTAAATTTGATATGATGATTGAAAAAATAGCCTTTCGGCTCGAGCTTCATACTGATGAAGAAGGTATTGAATTCATTTTCTGGCATGG
>MAXH01000176.1 GCA_001750925.1 Desulfobulbaceae bacterium S3730MH12 | reverse complement strand
GACAATAATTGGCTGATGGTCTCGTAGAAAACTCTACCACCCCGTCATTCACGCCCAGGTGTGAATGACGGTAGTTTGACAAAAAATCATTTTACGACACCATCACTAACTGATAATTCAATATTCAATCAATGAACCAACAATCAATCCATAGAGAAATTAATTTCCCGGATAATGAGCATGCAGGCACCCTCTATGGTGATCTCAATAAAAATCTTCATATTCTTGAAAAAAGCGCAGGAGTTACTATCCATGCTCGAGGAACCGGATTACGCATTGTCGGTCTCCCCCATGAAGTAGAGCTGGTTGCCAACCTGCTCAATCAGCTTTATGAACTTGTATCTAAGGGATACCCTCTCTATAGCTCCGACCTCGCCTTTGGTCTGAAAATTCTCGAAGCCTCTCCTAAAGCAAAACTGAACCGGATCTTCCTCGATAAAGTTTTTGTCACTACTCAAAACCGGGTGATTTCACCAAAAACTGAAAACCAGAAATATTATATCGAGGCAATCAGAAATCATGATATCGTCTTCGGAATCGGGCCAGCCGGTACCGGCAAGACATATCTTGCGGTCGCCATGGCTGTATCGGCTCTGGTAAATGAGCAGGTTCGTTCAATAATACTTACCCGTCCAGCGGTTGAAGCAGGTGAGAAGCTTGGCTTTCTCCCCGGTGATGTTGCCCAGAAAGTAAATCCTTATCTCCGACCTCTCCATGATGCGCTCAATGATATGCTGGGCCCTGAGAAATCCTCAGATCTAATCGAACGTGAGGTGATTGAAATTGCACCCTTAGCATTTATGCGAGGTCGAACCCTGAGCAACGCCTTTATTATTCTAGATGAAGCACAAAACACAACCCGAGAACAAATGAAAATGTTTCTCACCAGAATAGGTTTTGACTCAATGGCTGTGATTACCGGTGACATCACCCAGGTGGATCTGCCGAATAAACATCACTCTGGACTGATCCAGGCAAAAAAACTGTTAAACAAAATTGATGGCATCAAATTTTGTAATTTTTCCATGACAGACGTTGTTCGTCATCCACTTGTACAGAAAATAATTAACGCATACGATAAACATTAACCTTAACAAATTTGAAGACCGTGCCAACTGACCTGACCAACCAGTATACTTCTGCTGAAATTATTTTTAATGAAAGACGTATCAAAAACCTTTCCAACTGGCTGCTTAAGCAATGTGGTGTAAATGATTACACTGTCTCCATTTTGCTGGTTGATGATACGAAGATATGCCAACTCAACAACCAGTACAGACAAAAGAATCAACCAACCAACGTACTCTCTTTTCCTTTTGCAGAAGGTGCAGATCACTCCCTTCTGTCTTTACCTGTTAGAGAACTAGGGGATATCGTCATCTCTGTGGATACTGCCTTTCAGGAATCCATAGAGTACGGACAGGGTTTTCACGATCGAATTGCGTGGCTGCTCATCCACGGTCTACTGCACCTGCTCGGCTATGATCATGAAAAATCAACTAAACAGGCCCAAAATATGTCCGAGAAGGAAAACGAGTTAATCAACAAACTGCATTTTCATAGGAGAACAATGATGACAAAACTTGCAATCAATGTGGATCATGTTGCAACTATTCGAGAGGCTAGAGGAATTAATGAACCGGATCCGGTTGCGGCGGCGGCCATCTGCGAATTTGCAGGAGCATCCGGAATTGTTGTTCACTTACGTGAAGACCGTCGGCACATGCAAGACCGAGATATTTATCTGCTTCGCCAGACGGTGAAAACTAAACTCAACCTGGAGATGGGTGCAAATAAAGAGATTATCAAAATTGCCCTTGATCTCAAACCTGACATTGTCACCCTGGTCCCTGAAAATCGCCAGGAACTGACGACAGAAGGTGGTCTCGATGTCATTTCACAAAAGAAAAAAATAGCGAAAGTTATCGATAAAATGGAAAAAAGAGGTATTCCGGTTTCGATTTTCAGTGACCCCGACCCCAAACAACTAAAAGCAGCAAGTGAAGTAGGAGCAACTTTTGTTGAACTGCATACAGGGAGGTATTGTGAAGCTGAAAGCGAGGAAGCCCTGGAGCATGAGTTTCAACTAATTGCTACTTCAGCTGAAGAGGCATACCAGCTCGGTTTACGCGTTTTTGCCGGTCATGGGCTTGATTATCAAAACACAGCGCCCATCGCTGCTCTTGATATGATAGAAGAACTTTCAATTGGCCATGCAATAATCTCAAGAGCTGTTTTTACCGGGTTGGATCAAGCCGTTAGAGAAATGGCGGCAATCATCAACCAGGCTTCTCTTTCACTTTAACGCCAATAATTATAAAGGTACGATTCGACTGATATAATATTTGTATATCCGATAATACCTGCTGAAACAAGCGCTTCTGTTTTTGGAGATTGACAAAAATAATTCTAGTGTGGTAAAAACAACCAACTCGCCTGGATGGTGGAATTGGTAGACACCCGAGACTTAAAATCTCGTGAGCCTTGCGCTCGTGTCGGTTCGAGTCCGACTCTAGGCACCAGTAAAAAAAGGCTTTCATGGTTTAACCACCTTGGAAGCCTTTTTTGTTTTATATTACAGCCCCTAATCTACCCCTAATTTCTAGAAGCCTGTAAATAACAGACCCCTTCCTTAAACCCGTTTTTTAACTATTGCAATTTTCTAACCGGACACTTCTAATAAGATATATTAATAAAGTGTCTCTGTTAATCAGTTGTTAGTTGGGAAGATAATTGTGGTACAGGGGGGTGCCTATTTTCGACATATTTGCCACAAATTGATTTTTGAGAACGACAGCTTTAGTGGCTTCAAATTAGAGGGGCACGCGTTCATCATAACTTGACAAACTCGTAAAAAGGTCTTTTTTCCTCTTCTGTTACTATTTCGGGTCAAGGTTAAAGAGAATGTCATTTTCCAAATAAACTTGTTCAAGTTTTTTCTGGTAAACCGTTAGTTCCTCACCCTTCCTACTGGCCAATTCCTGAACAATATACTGAATCACTGCCAATATGCCGGACGCATTACCGATGAACGGGATAGACATTGATGGTATAACAAGGGAAAGATCGGCAAACTGGACAATTGGGCAGATGTTACTGTCAGTCATGGTTAACAAGGTATGATCACTTCGGCGGATCATTTTGCTTAATTTAATCAGCTCATTGGGGTATCTGGTAGTGGTAGTAAGGATCACAAGACTGTTGGAACGGGCATTCGTGAGCATGTCAAAAGATGTGCTGTCACTGCCTTTCAGGATGTGAACTTCTTTTCTGACTTTCGTTAAAGACCAGCCCAGATAATACGCAAATGTATATGACAGTCTTGAACCGACTATATAAACGGTATTACTCTTATCAAGGTAGTCAACAAATCGGTTCATGGTTTCGACGTTGATATTCTCGTAGAGATATTTAAGATTGTTCAAGTCTTCCAATATACCCCTGTGAAATCTGTCTACTCCAGGCTCCTTAATGCCTTTGATGTCAATTCTTTCAGGAAGAGAAAGGCCTGTGTTGACAAAATCTTTCAATGCCTCCTGAAAATCTGAATATCCTTTATATCCCAGGGCACTGACAAATCTGACCACTGTGGCTTCGCTGACCTGGCAGACCACTGACAACTCTTTAGTGGTCATAAAGACAGCCTTGGAGGGATTCTGTATTATATAGGTGCCTAACGTCCTGGCTTTGGGGGTCAGGGCGTCCAGCTTGTTAGAGATCTCATTGATTACCGGATGTGATACAGGGTCATTCATTTTTGCTCCAGCCTGATCGGCGATTAAATATTTAATGTTGGAGAACATAACTCTTTAATTTTTATCTGTTTATATATTATGCGAATACAATTGTCAAGGTTATGAGAAACACAAACTATCACTTTATAAGTGTATTTTTGACATTATTTGCTGCATTACCTAATGATAGCATAAGTAGTTATACTGACATTTTTTGCACAATAGTTCTCCTTTTCTAAGATTAATATTAACACCTTGGAAATTCCTCTCGAAATCTAGGCTTTTTGGGGTTTTCAAGAAAGAATTTCGTAAAGATACTTTGACCAGTGTTTAACAACCAACTTTACAAACGTATCGAATGAATACAATGATTATTTGCCTGGATTTCCCCGGAAATGAAGGGAATAAACGACCTTCCTCGATTTCTTGTTTTTTCTTACAGAAGTTCTGGGGTAATGCACTAAAAGATCATTTCTTCTTTGAAATCGACCTCACCCTTTTTTTCAAAAATTCGTATCAGATGCAGGTGCATATTGTCGCTGCCGAAATCCTTAAAATAGAGGAACATGTTGTCATCGCCAGCATGACTGCAGGATGAGAGCGTACCGCACATAAACTGGGTAAATATATGGTTATGGTACAGATCCTCAGATCGCCTGATGTCCAGTTCGTGGGTATGGCCACAGAAGACATTCTCGATTTTATGCTTCAACATAAAATCAAGTACACGCTGCGAATTTTCAAGTGGATCTTCGTCAGCGGCCAAAACAGAATGATGGATCAACAGCAGCGGCACGTCATAGTCTGTCTGGTTGATTTTCTCTGAAAGATCATGGAGAACCTCTTCTTCAACAATGCCTTCATCAGTATAAAGCTCATTTGAGTCGAGACCGATAATAGAGATTGATTTTCCATTTACTCGGATAGTTTTGATAAAAGTGAAATCGGTAAAATTTTCGTCTATTTTAATTTTCTTCTGGTCCAAGAAAAGGTTTTTCTTTGTGGTACGTTCTGTCTCGGGCAGACGGGTGAGTTCCGTATCGAAGATGTATTTCAGGAAGAGCTCGCGGGATTGTATATTTCTTTTGTCGTGATTTCCCATGATGGAGATAACATTGCTGCATTTGATGGCCTTTAAAAAGCATCCGGCCTCTTTATATTCATCCTCCATACCATCTGTCGTACTGTCCCCTGTGTTGATCACAATATCGGCATCATATGAGTTAATCTTCTCCAGGAGTAAATTGTCGTCTCCTTCCCAGTGGCCTGGCCCGAAATGAAGATCTGAAATATGTAGTATGTTCATGTAATGATTCTTTACCTATAGAATTGATTGATTTTTGTCTCATTCGGAGTGCCAATATTACGCACTCCAGCTAACTCTATGATTATGCAATGCTACAATCGAATTATTTCAAAACCCTGCTTGCAGTGTTCCATGAATTTGATCAGATCGTTCGAAGATATGGTGGTTGTAGCCGTGTTTACCAGGGGATGGAAGTTGAGAAGGTCGTTTTCCATCATCTCCTCATCCAGGACAACTTTGACATCATGGTTTTCAGCATTGATAACAGCAAAGGGTGTCACTGCACCGGGAATGGAGCCCAATACTTCGGCCAAAAGATCCGGTTTGGCAAAAGACATATTTTTTGCACCAATCTTCTGGGCCACTTCTTTAATTCTAATGGGTTTGTCAGAAAGAGTTACCACTAGAAACAAGTTTTTCTTTTTATCTTTGAAGAATAAATTTTTGGAGTGCACGCCGTCTATACCTTCATGGTGCAGGTTTGCCTCTTCAACCGTATAAACAGCCGGATGTTCATGATTTGTATAGTCAATATCAATCTGAGTCAAAATTTTGAGCAGTTCGTCCTGTGTCTGTAGCATGTTTTTTTCTCACTTTTTGGGGTAATTTGGGATCAAGATTGAACAGAATATCGTTTTCAAGATAAACCTGTTCAAGTTGTTTCTGGTAATCTAGCCGCTCTTCTCCCTTTCTGCTGAACAACTCCTGAACAATATACTGAATCACTGCCAGCATTTAATAACGACATTCATGAATTCTCCAATCTGATCAAACACATCGTGCCAGAGAAAATACTGGCTGTTGAGGAGTAAAGTACTGATTATGTCTGTCCTTATAGACTTCAGACAGATTTGTCAAGCTCTATGAAAGAATTCACATCATTGTTGCAGATTTTCTTGACAGGTTATGTTTCGCCATGTATTGATGACTCCTACAGGTACTTATTTGATATGAAAATTATTAGTATTAAGGGAGGCCAATGTTTTCCAAACAAAAACCCCTATGGGGCAAAAAAAAGAAACTGAAATCAAGCTATGATGTGGTCCTCATTGGAGGCGGACTTCACAATCTTGCTACTGCTTATTATCTGGCGAAAAACCATGGTGTCACAGATATAGCGATTATAGAAAAGAACTTTATCGGATTTGGTGGTGCCGGAAGAAATACTGCAATCGTTCGTGCCAATCAACGGACTCAGCACAACGTCCCCCTCTATAAAGAAGCCCTTGATCTCTGGCCGGTTCTGACCAAAGAGCTTGATTATAACTTAATGTTTAACAATTGCGGCAATCTAAATCTTATGCATTCAGAGGCTGCCATGAAAGCGGCACGCACGACTATTTCCACCGCCCAGTTTCATGGGGTGGAAAGTCATCTGATAGATGCAAAGGAGGCCAAAGAGCTGGTTCCTGCCCTGAATATCTCGGATGATATAACATTTCCAATCCATGGAGCGATGTTTCATCCACCCGGTGGTATTGTCCGGCATGATGCGGTGGTATGGGGCCTTGCCAAAGGCGCTGCAGAAAAAGGTGTAGAGATTCACCAGCAGACGGAAGCTTTAGCGGTTGGTACAAAAAACGGTAAGGTTACCTCTGTGACTACAAGTGAGGGTGTGATTAATACTAAACAGGTATTAATTTCCGCAGGTGGTTATTCCGCCGGTCTGATCAATGGTATGCTTGGAATCAAGCTTCCCATATCCGTCTTGACCATCCAGGCCATGGTAACGCAACCCCTGAAGCCATTACTGAACCATGTGGTTTCCTCAGGAGCATATCACTGCTACGCCAACCAGACCCTGAAGGGTGAAATTGCTACGGGTGCCCATATGGATCCCTGGCCCAACTACACGAATTTAAGCACCGCACACTTCATCAAACATCAAGCCGAAGCCCTTTGCGAGTTTCTGCCCTGCCTGAAAGGAGTTCGTTTTATGAGAATCTGGGGAGGGCTTGCAGATATGACTCCCGACATGGCACCCATACTGGAAGGCAACAACCATTTTGATGGATTTTTCATGAACTGTGGCTGGGGGTATTTCGGTTTCAAATCCTGCTCATCCGCGGGTAAGTATATGGCCGAATATATGGCCACTAATCATTGTCCCGACATGTTGAAACCCTTCGCTCTGAAACGATATGAAGAGCATAAACTTATGGGTGAAACTGCAGCACTTGTGAGTTACAGCCCCGATAATTGATGAGGAGAAATAGAGATGGCACTAACAATAACATGTCCAATCTGCGGGAAAAGAAATGGCTACGAATTCAAATTCGGTGGCGAGGAAAGAGGACCCAGGCCTGACGAAAAAGATCTTACCCCTGAAGCCTGGTGCGACTATGTGCACATGAACAATTGTGTTGCCGGTGTACAAAAGGAATGGTGGTTTCACCGGGACGGATGCGGTTCATGGTTCACTATACACCGAGATACGACGACCAACTTTGAAGTGGAAAAAGCGGAGGCAGAAAAATGATGAACAGGCTTAACAATCTGGCCACATTACAGATAGATTCAAGCCGTAAAATTTCTTTCATATTCAGAGGGAAAAGATATTACGGACTGGAAGGAGATACAATTGCTACCGCTCTTTATTCCAACGGTATCAGAATATTTGCAAGGAGTCTCAAATACCACAGGCCCCGAGGCCTTTACAGCCTTGACGGTGAATGCAGCAACACCTGTATGGAAGTGGACGGCATCCCCAATGTGAGATGTGAAAATACACTGCTGAAAGATGCGATGGAAATTAAGGAACAGAATGTCAAAGGTTCTCTTGAAAATGACAAGATGTCCGTCATCGATAAAATGGACTGGATGATGCCGGCAGGTTTTTATTACAACACCATGCATAAACCTGCAAAAATCTGGCCTATCGCCATGAAACAGATCCGTAAAGTCGCAGGCCTTGGTACATTAAGTCCTGATTTTAAAATGACAGGAAAATATGATGAAATATTTCCCACCACCGATGTGTGTGTGATCGGTGGAGGACCGGCGGGAATGAGTGCTGCGCTCTCTGCAGCGGGAAAGGGGCTCAGAGTGATACTGCTTGAGTCGAGACCGGTTCTGGGAGGATTTTTTGAGTATAGATTAAAAGAATATAAAGAAGGTCAGTCGTTTCATGAACGTGCAAGAGAACTTGCAGCCCAGGTTGAAGAAGCAGAAAACATCAGGGTGTTTACCCATGCCTCAATGATCGGTGCATATAACAACAACCTGATCACCGGATTCCAGATAGGCAGGGAATCTGACTGCTTTGATGAGAGATATATAGAAATTCGGGCACAAAGCGTAATCGTTGCCACAGGCTGCATCGAACGTCCGCTGTTGTTTGAAAATAATGAACGACCAGGCATCATGCAGACCGGCTGTGCCCTGAGGATGGCCCATACATACGGATTGCTGCCTGGCAAAGAGGCCGTATTCAGTATTGGTCATGATCTTGGTCTTGAAACGGCCATTAGTCTTTATGATCTCGGCTTAAAGATTTCCTGCGTTGCCGATATCAGAAGAGAAGGCCAGGATAGCGAACTTGTCGCACAATTAAGGGAGCGAAACATAGAACTCCTCAAAGGCTCTGTGGCAACCATGGCCCATGGCGCAAAACAGGTCAATAAAGTCACTATCGCAACTGTGAACGGAACAGCATCCCAGGATTACAACTGTGATCTCCTGGTGGCATCAGCCGGGCTGACGCCGGTAACCAGTGCCATAACCGTGGTAAGGGGCAGACTCAAATATGATGACCATACCGGATATTTCCTGCCGGATCAGATGCCTGAGAAAATGCACGCCACCGGCAGAGTCCTTGGACTGGATAACGCACTTGCAATTGAATCTTCGGGAAGACTTGCCGGACTCCAGGCAGCCTTTGATTGCAAAGCCTGTTCCATTGCAGAAATCGGCGAGGCAGAAAATGAACTTGAAAAGTTACCGGGACCAACGCAAGGCACCAAACTTGTGATCGCTCCGGTAAAGGGGCGTAAAAGTTTCATCTGTTTTGATGAAGATACCACTATCAAAAATATCAACCAGGCAATCGACAAGGGTTTTGATGTACCGGAACTGATCAAGCGCTTTACCTCTGCCGGAACAGGTCCCGGGCAAGGAGGTATTCCCGGTCATAATTTACCTCTCTATGTGGCGCAATACCAGAAATTACCCAGTATTTCCATCAGATCCACTACCGTCAGGCCACCAATAGTACCAACATTGCTGTCTACCTATGCCGGTACCAATCATGCCATGTTCAAGCGGACACCTATGGATGAGATGCAGCGAGAAGATGGTGGGGTTTTCAGAAATATCGGTGTATGGCAACGGGCCCGATATTTTTCCAATGATTTTTCATGTAAAGCTGAAATTGAAAATGTGAGATCCAACGTAGGTATCCTTGATGGTTCGACCCTTGGAAAATTTAGAATTTCTGGACCAGATGCAGTAAAAGCACTTGAGCGGGTTTTTGTTTCAGACATGTCAAAGATAAAGGAAGGCAGGGTCAAATATTCAGCCATGTGCAATGATGACGGCTGTGTGATTGATGATGGCATCATTGTTAAACAGGGTGAAAATGATTTCTATTTTACTACATCCACCGGTCGTGCCGGCAGTACGATTGAGTGGATCAGATACCACACCCGCTATGACGGCTGGGATTTCCATATGGTAAATCTTACCGATTCCATGGGGGTAATCAATTTATCCGGCCCCAATGCCAGAAAAGTACTTGAAAAGATCGTGGATATTGACATATCCAATGAGGCCTTTGGCTTTTCTGAATATAGGGAATTCAAAATCAAGGATACAATCTCTGTAAGAGCCATGCGTCTTGGGTTTGTTGGTGAACTGTCTTATGAACTGCATGTACCCTCTTCCTATATGAAATCTGTCTGGCTCATGCTGAATGAGGCAGGCAAAGAATTTAATATCAGGAATTTTGGTGTTGAAGCTCAAAACGTACTTCGTATGGAAAAATGCCATATCATCCTTGGTCAGGAATCTGAACAGAGAACGAATCTTCTCGACGTGGGCTTGGGATTTCTCTGGGATCGCAATAAACCGAAGGCAAAGACCGTTGGTGCAGTGGCCCTGCGCCAGGCGGAAAGTGATCAGACTCGCCTTAAGCTTGTAGGCTTTAAAATGGAAAATAGTGGTCGTGCCCCCAGAGATGGTTCTCTTATCGTCGATGAAAAGGTCAGAGGCTATATCTGTACTGCAAGAGACAGTTTTACCTTAAAAGAAGGCGTAGGCATGGCTCTCGTTGAAGGTGATCTCACCAAGATCGGCACCAGACTGGAGATTTATGAGGATGAGTGCGGTGATGATCGAATTTACGGCAAAGTGGTACAAATGCCGCTATATGATCCTGAAGGAACCAGGATGAAAATGTAGTAAGTTTAACCAAATGTAAGGGATAAATCATGATAGAATTAGAGAGAATTTCCCCGGTTGTATATAAGAGTACGCCTGTCAAAACTGAAAACAGGGATAACTGGGAAGTGGTTATGGAGTACAGTGGTGAGGGTGACGGACCGTATCTGATTGATTTAAGTCACAAGCCACGGTTTGATCTACAGGATGGCGAGTTGGCTGTCAGACAACCATTCGGCATTAGTCTGCCGGAAACTCCCGGCAGTTCTGTCTTTGAAAATGGTATTCTTGCCAATCGCATGAACCGTACCCAGGTGTCATTGTATAATCTGGACAATGAGGACAATTCCACCATAATAAATGAACCCGGGATAACAGATGTGACGGAAGCCACAGTATTTGTTGCATTGATAGGGAAAGACATCTTTTCAATTTGTGAAAAACTGTCAGCTCTCGATTTCATGGATCCGACTAGAACCGCCCCCTTTCTTTTCCAGGGGCCCTTTTCCCATGTACCGTGTCAGATTGTCACATTGGAAAGAGAAGGTGATAATGCAGGACTGCTATTAACCTGTTC
>MAXH01000175.1 GCA_001750925.1 Desulfobulbaceae bacterium S3730MH12 | reverse complement strand
TGGGTGTTTTAGTCTTATCAATTGGGAAAAATCGAAATGATGTTTCGTCGATTTCACCCAGGTTATCTTTCTTGAGATCACGTGAGAGCAGGGTGTAATAAAATGCCAGCTTCATTTTTTCTTCAATCTCATCGGTTTTCAGTTTGATGGTTACACCCTTATATTTCCATTTATAAGTAGTTAAATGGTCTTTTGTTGATGTTTTTGTGTCGGGGAGACCATATTTTAATTTCATATGCAGCTTGATCCTGTCATATGTTTCAAGGGCATTAATGCTGATATACACTGCAAAAAGACTGTCTTTATAAAAGCCAAAGATAACATCCTCTATAGAGATATCATCAATAGTGTATGACTCACCGGGATTACTATAGTAGATGACATCTTTTTTGGCATACAGTTCGGTTAGCTCCTGGTATTGCGAAATATTATCTCCCCATTTATATTGCATAAAACCGTTCTGCAGGTCAGCTGCTGCAGAAAGAGTTCCGAGAAACAGACTGAAGGAAATGGTAAGAATTGCTATCTGGTATTTTCTCATTACTGTCTTCCTCTTGATATTATTTATTTTCGGGGGTATATCAGTTCATTTTTTTTAACATACCAATTATTTTCAATAAAAGAAGTGGGAATTTGATAATAAATATCTCTTCCGCTTATATCCTGAAGAAGTTGAAAAAGAAAGTTCGCTGGATGATGATTTTTTAGCTCCCGGACATGGAGGACAGGACTCTTATGATATTGTATTGTCATCAAAAAAGGTATATAAATACTACCATGGAAATGTCGACTTAAAGAGGGTGTAAGAGTGAAAATACTGGTGATTAATTCAGGAAGTTCTTCTATCAAGTTCCAGCTTATCGATATGGCAGGTGAATCTGTTCTGGCTGCAGGCCTTGTGGAGCGGATTGGAGAAAAAGAGGGATTCATTCAATGTACCCTGAAGCCGGGAACTGATGAGAAACAGATGGTAATGAGTCAGGAGTTTATAGCTGATCATCAAAGCGGTATGCGTATGGCTGTTGATATATTGACTGATCCTGACACAGGTATTATTTCAGACAGAGCTGATATCAGCGGGGTAGGGCATCGCGTAGTACATGGGGGGGAGGATTTTTATCAGCCAACTCTTATCACCGATGATGTTCTGGCGGCAATTGAAAGAAATATTCCTTTAGCGCCCCTGCATAATCCGCCCAATCTGGATGGTATTCGGGTGGCCCGGGAGCTTTTTCCAGGCGTTGAGCAAATCGCGGTTTTTGATACGGCCTTTCACCAATCCATTCCGCCTCACGCATATCATTATGCTTTACCCCATGAGCTCTATGAAGAGCAGCGGATACGCAGGTACGGGTTTCACGGCACTTCACATAATTATGTGGCAGCTGAGTGTGCGCGATTGATGGGTAAACCTCTTGAAGAACTGAATCTGATTACTATTCATCTGGGCAACGGTTGCTCAATGACTGCTATAAAAAACGGCAGGAGTGTTGATACTACTCTTGGGTTTACACCCCTTGAAGGACTGGTAATGGGGACTCGCAGCGGTGATATTGACCCTGCTATTCATTCTTTTCTTGCCAGAAATTGTGGAATGGATATCGAGGCAATTGACACTATGTTGAACAAGGATTCCGGCCTCAAAGGGTTGTGCGGAATGAATGATATGCGGGATATTCATGAACAGATTTCCCACGGCAACGAGAGGGCCAGGCTGGCTCTTGAGGTTCAGACTTATCGTAATCGCAAGTATGTAGGTGCATTTATGGCAGTACTGGGCCGTGTTGATGCAATCGTTTTTACCGCAGGTATTGGTGAAAACGATCCAGTTGTTCGGTCCAAGACCCTGGAAGGGCTGGAACTCTTTGGTATTATGCTTGATCCTGATGTAAATAATCAGAGAGTAAAGGAGCCTTTGTTGCTCAGTGATCCGGCTAGCCGCGTGCAGGTCTGGGGTATCCCTACAAACGAAGAGCTTGCCATTGCCCGTGAAGTGAAATCACTGCTGGGTAGATAAATGTTCATCTATTACTGTCTCGTCTTGCCTGGTTTACTATCATGATAAAAGTTACCCTGTGGATGGTCTTTCTCGCTGCTGTTTCCTACCTGATCATGTGCGTGCTTCTCTACTCCAGGCAGCGTTCAATGATCTATTATCCGACTCCTCCCACAGATTCGGGCGAGGCGAAGGTTATATGGCTTTCCCACCAGGGGCAGTCGCTGAAGGTATGGCATATCCCCGGCAGTAGTGATCGCGCTCTCATTTACTTTGGAGGTAACGCGGAAGATGTTGCCATGAATATTCCACAGTTCAAACGCCTCTTCCCCGAATATTCCATATATCTGCATAATTATCGTGGGTATGGCGGCAGTACGGGTAAAACTTCAGAAGCGGCACTCTTTTCCGATGCTGGTGCACTTTATGACTATGTCAAGACGGAACACCGGGAAATTGCAGTGATAGGAAGGAGCCTGGGCACCGGGGTTGCCGTATTTCTGGCTTCGGAAAAAAAGGTAAGCCGACTAGTGCTCGTGACACCCTATGACAGCATGGTCAACCTGGCTAGAAACTATTATTTCCTGGTTCCCGTGTCATTGCTGTTGGAAGACAAATTTGATTCACTCAGCCGGGCCGGAAGATTGGCTACACCAACCCTGATGCTCATAGCGGAATATGATGAAGTTATTCCGCGCAAGAGAGCAGATTCGCTTGTTTCAGCATTGAATCCGGAAACGATCAGGGTGGAGGTCGTTAAAGGTGCCGGCCACAATACCATTGGTTCATATCCACAGTATGAAAAGGCTCTGAACGCATTTCTTGATCAGCCTCAATCTGCAGAGAAATAATATGGTTCAGTCCAGCTGAAAATTTTCCGCTACTTTTTGACAGAGGTATTCACCGATGGGTATAGCCGATGTAGCCGCCGGCGATGGTGCGTTGCATACGTGAAATGAGAGCTTACTTTCAGCGAATAAAAAATCGTGAACCAAGCTGCCATCGCGTTTCACTGCCTGGGCCCTGATGCCGACCGGATACGGAAGAAGATCCGCCAGCGAAAGCTTGGGGCAGTATTTACGTACACGTTTCAAATATCCCGGCTTGTAAAAGGAATCTTTTATCTCACTGACTCCGGAGATGAGATTGGAGCCGATGACTTTCCAGAACCCTGGAAATTTCAGCATATCCAGACTGTCTTTCAGGTCAAGGTTGAAACGGCCGTATCCTTCACGTTTCCATCCCAGAACAGCGTTAGGGCCGATGGTCACAGAGCCGTCAATCATACGGGTCAGATGTACGCCCAGAAACGGCAGATCAGGGTCTGGGATTGGATATATCAGATGATTGACGATCCGGTTAAGTCTTGAAGGAAGCTGGTAATATTCACCGCGAAAGGGCACTATTTGAAAATCGATATCGATGCCGATCATAGTGGCTATTCGATCTGCCTCCAAACCGCTGCAGGCTACAAGATAGAGGGATTGGAACAATTCACTGCCCGCACGAACCTGTACTGCATCACTGTCTTCCTGAAGATTGGCAACAGTTTTTCCAGTTAGTATCCGGCCGCCCATGGCAACAAACAGTTCCGCCATCCGGGAGCAAATTTTAGAGTAATCTGTGATTCCTGTGGCGGGTACGAGGAGGGCACCTGCTCCGGCAATCTGCGGTTCTTTTGCCCTGAGCTCTGTCTCTGATAATCGATGGGTTTCGATTCCATTTTGAATGCACCGGTTTTCCAGACCTGCCATACGTTCCAATTCCATATCATCCGTGGCAACAAGAATTTTACCGCATTGTTCCACTGGCAGTCCATGTTCCCGGCAAAAAGAAAAAGTCGCGGCGGCACCACGTTTACAGAAGTCGGCCTTAAGGCTGCCCGGCTGATAATAGACGCCTGCATGGATGACACCGGAGTTTCGACCCGTCTGATGCTGGGCCAGGGACTGCTCTTTTTCGAGCAATAAAATTGCAGCATCCGGGTATCGAATCTGGAGTTGCCAGGCTGTAGATATTCCTACGATTCCGCCGCCGATCAGGATAAAGTCATATTGTTTTTTCATCTACCACTCAGTAAGAGGCCTCTCTGTAATTTCCGATCTGTTGGGAATCCGGTTCAGGACAACAAAGAATACGCTATCTTAAAGGAAGTGAAAAGCTATTTTCTCTTCGATGCTTTGTTGCCGGCAAATTGCGTAATATTAGCGATTTGAAATATATTGAAACAGCTTTGTAAATAAGTTAGCTTTTATCTTCTCCAGTTGATGAGGTTCATTCCTAGGTAAGGGCGTTGTTTTCAAGGATATTCTATCGAAAAAAATATGGTTTTTTCCTCACTGATCTCAGCAAGGTTGAACGGTTGCGAATTGATACACACCAGTATGCGGGAACAGCATCTCTCGGTCTGGATTCTCTTATACCTTTTCAGCAAGTTGAGGAGTACAGGGTTGATGAGTCAGGTCTCTGGCTGCGTTCATCCGGTAACGATCCCAGCTTCGAACTTATCCCTGAGTTACATCCTGCTGCGATTGATAAGTCGGCATGGGTCGCTGAACTTACATTTGTCTTCCTGGCTTGAGTGCATACTCGTTTATCTGTTATGGCCTGGTCAGGATTCCCAAAATTCTGGTCATGTGACAGTCCCTCAGCTATATCATTATTGGCTGTTTTTTCACTTCATCGAGCTGGTTGTAAAGTTTGAGAAGATTACCATGGCTTGCTGAAATTTTCTGCCAGCTATCTGCAAATGTGAGTCCGGGAAATGTGATTTCGGCTGCAATTACTTTTTCAGCTTCACGGATTATCTCCTCTTTATAATAGAGTTTGAGCCCTTTGGAGTAGCTTGATATTTCCCCTTTTTGTAAAATGAAACCGAGAAGAGTGGTCAAAAGCCTGAAAAGGGTTTGACGGGGTTGTTTCAGGCCGCCATGGTCACAGCACCAGTTGCACCACTCATAAGCATCTTCATATCTCTGCAGGGCAAGATAGAGTAATGCTCTGAGCTCGCCGACAGAAAGCGAATACCATGCTGAATCCGGATCGAAAAGAACACCGATAAGATCCGAGATACGAGACTGGTCACTAAGATTCATTGACTCCACGGTTTCTAAAACACCGTTGAGCCCATCAGAATCCAGGAGTGGAAGGTGCAGCAGTTGACTGCGGATTGTTGAGCCGCTGTTCTTGTTATTCCAGATCAGTTCATCAACAGGATAAATTTCAGACATTCCCGGTACAATAATCCTGCAGGCCGACATACCGCAATGGTTATAATCGGCAGTGAATATCCGGTGGCCGCAGTTTTCGATGAGCGTTCGCAAAAGCAGATATTCTTTTTGAGTCGTACCTGAGAAATCCCATGGAGTAAAAGGGTAGTCTGGCTCGGTCTTGAACATATCCCAGGAGAGAAACCCATCTGAATTGATAAAGTGGCTTTCCAGGTTAAAGCTGTCTGCTGCAAGTGACAGCTTATGGACTGGAGGGTTAAAAGAACCGAGCTGGTCGAGTTGTCGGCCCTGCAGCAATTCAGTCAGGGTTCGTTCTATTGCAGTCTCAAAACGGTAGCTTGCCCCAAAAGCAGCGTACGCACCGCCGCTTGCCGGGTGAGCCAGGAGGACACAGATAACAGGGAATTTACCACCCAGAGAGCAGTCCTTGACCATGACCCTCATATTGTGCTTTAAAAGTTCACTGAGGATGGAATTGATTTTCGGATATCTTTTGATTACGGCCGGGGGGATATCCGGTAAGGCTACGCCATTGGCAATAACATGGTTTTTAACATATCTTTCAATTATTTCGGAAAGCGCCTGGGAGTAGCATTCACTCCTGCTGTTTCCCGCAGCCATACCATTACTTACATAGAGATTATTGAGGATACTGACGGGGAAATAGATAATTTCCCCTGAACTGATATCTGTAAAAGGCAGACTGCAGATCCCTCTGTCTGACGGATTGCTGTTATGGTCAAATAAGTGGCTGCATCGCAATTCATTGTCAGGATCATAAAATTGGAGCAGGTCACTGTTTAAGAGTTTCAACCCTTCGGGGAAATTGAGGGGAATACGATCTTCGGTTTCTACAGGAAACCATTTTTCGCCGGGATAGAATAGAAAAGAGGTTTTTCTGTTCTCATTTCCTAAATAATAATCGGAAAAGAAAAAATTGGTGGAGAGTCGCTCCAGATATTCACCTAAAGCACTTGCAAGAGATGCCTGTTTTGATGTTCCTTTGCCATTCGTATAAAGGTGTTCACACTCTTTAGACCGAAGATGAACAGACCAGCAATTTGGCGCAGGATTTAACCAGGACGCAGGCTCAGCGGCAAAACCAATTCTGTCAAGCAGGCCCGTTGCTCTGGCAATTGTCTCTACAAGGGGTGCGTCTTTGCCGGCAGGAAGAGTTTGAGGGGCCATAGTTTTTTACGACGGTATCCTATATGGTGTCGGCCGCTCTTAGAGAATCAGCCAGAATCTCCACAACATATCGTACTTTTTCCGGTGATTCATGCTGCAAAAGGTTGTCCTGGATATGCATAACACAGGTGGGGCAGGCCGTGGCAACAAAGTCAACGCCGGCATCCTGGATATTTTTTACTTTATGGTTGTTGATTTTAATAGCAGTTTCATAATGAGTAATACAATAACTCCCGGCGCTTCCGCAACAGACATCAGCATCTTTCATCTCTTTAAAATCGATTCCCGGTATCTTTTTCAGCAAATTGCGGGGCTGCTGATTTATTCCCTGGCCCCGACCCAGATGGCAGGGATCATGGTAGGAAACTTTGTACGGCAGATTACCCAGCTCTTCATTTTTTATATCTATGTTTTTCTCTATGAATTCATTAATATCAAACACCTTGCCGGTAAAATCATCAAGCTCACTGCTGTCTTCAATAAAGAGTTTGATCTCCTTTTTCAGTGCCATGCCGCATGATGAGCAGGCGACCACAATAGCATCCAGATTGTATTGTCGGAAAAGATTAAAATTGTGCTCCATAAGCTTTTTGGCACCTTCATAATCACCATTGGCCAGTACCGGAGTGCCGTTACATTTCTGCTTTTTAGGAATGACAACCTCATATCCAAAGCCGGTGAGAATATCCACCACCGATTTAACAACATTGGGGTAGATGAGATTACCTGCACATCCGGTAAAGTACCCGATTCGCTTCTTTACAGGATCTTTTTTGGCTGGGACCACCTCAGGATAGAGGCTCTGTCCACTGCGCAGGGCCATTGTCGGGAAAAAACGTCGTTTTGAGAAGCCAAAAAGTGGAAAGAGATGTCGAACGGGATTCCGGGGGCCAATGCCGAAAAGGGCTCTCTGGGTAATACCAACTATTTTTGCAGCAAGGGTAATGGGCCATTTTCTCCAGATCAACTGACGGAAGATAAGTGCCTTGAAAAAGCCTAGACCTTCCTGGGTGGTAATATACCAGCGAAGCCTGAGAACCACATGTTCTGGGCTGACACCAGCCGGACAGTTTGCTGAACATGTTTTACAGTTCAAACATTCATTAATGGCATCTTTTACCCGTTGGGTAATTTGCAGGTCTCCTGATACAATCTTTTCTGCGAGTTTATTTTTCCCCCGGGCAACATAGATTTCATTACCCAACTCTTTAAAGACGGGGCATACACTCCGGCATTTTCCGCATTGCATGCATTTCTGAAACTCCCTGGCTGCTTCCAGTAAGTGAGTTTCTGCCTGTTGTTTTATCTGATTTTGAGTATTCATACGGGGTGTTGGGAGCGTTTTGAATGAAAATCCTAATTTTGTAAGGAAGCCTGTAGTTTAAACCATATCAAACATTTTACCGGGATTGAGAAGGTTTTCCGGGTCAAATGTCTTTTTGATGTTTTGCAGCAGCCTGATACCTTCAGCACCAATCTGGTTTTCAAGAAAAGGTTTTTTTTCAACACCGATACCGTGCTCACCGGAAATTGTACCATCAAGATCTATTGCAAGCTGGAAAAGCTCTGTAACAGCTTTTTCGGTACGACCCATTTCATCTTTATCTTTCATGTCAATCAGGAATGTGGGGTGCAGATTGCCGTCTCCCGCATGGCCGAAAATACCGACCTGGAGGTCGTATTTTGTTGCAATATTGACAATGCCACTTACCATCTCAGGTAATTTAGACCGCATAACAGTGGCATCTTCCAGGATGAGGTTTGGTTTTACATTGGCAAGAGCGTTAAGGGCAATACGCCGACCGGCAAAGAGTAGATCCCGTTCAGTCATATCTCTTGCCCGGGCAAATTTCCGAACATTATTTTTGCTGACAGCCTCTTCAACCTTTGCCATTTCATTGACAGCAGAGTTTTCTTCTCCATCAGTTTCAATCAGCAATACGGCTTCCGCATCTCGGGGGAGACCACAGTCTTGGAAGTTCTGAATAGCATTGATGGTAATGTTGTCCATAAATTCCATGGTGGATGGGGTAACACCTGCTGCAATGATATCGGAAACTGATTGTGCCGCATCATCCAGGCTGTCAAAAATAGCCAGCGCAGATTCGTGATGCTGAGGGATCGGCAGAAGTGCAAGTGTTACCTCTGTCATAATACCAAGCAGCCCTTCACTGCCGACAAAAATTCCCTCCATATTAAAACCGGCAACATGTTTGACACATTTGTTGCCCAGGGTGACGATATCTCCCTGGGGCAGAACAACTTTCATCATTTTTACGTAATCTTTAGTGACCCCGTATTTTAAACCACGCAGTCCTCCTGCATTCTCAGCCACATTGCCCCCTATGGTTGAGAAAGTAACACTGCCTGGATCGGGGGGGTAGAAGAGGTTTGCCTCGGCGGCAATAGGATCGATGTCGGAGGTGGTCAGCCCGGCTTCAACAGTTATAAGACGGTTTGCCGGATCGAACTCTATAACATTCTGCATCTTGTCCATCGACAGCACAATGCCTTTTTTCAGCGGAACTGATCCACCGGAAAGCCCGCTACCCTGCCCCCTGGGAGTAACAGGAATATGTTCCCGATAGGCGAGCTTCATCAGCTCACTGATCTGTTCAGTGGTTGTTGCAAAGACAACAGCTTCAGGTTCCGTTTCTGCATGGGACGCGTCATAGCTGTATGCTATCATGTCTTCCGGTTCTGTCAGCACCTGTTCTTTACCGAAAATTGTGATCAATTCATCAATATGGCTTTTCTTCATGTCTCAACTCCATGGCAAAATAAGCAGCGTTACCGGAATATCCCCAAAACCATCTCCCGGCAACACCTCTTCCGAATTCCTTCTCATCCGGATAGTACACCGTTTTCATATAAAATATTACAATTAAATCAATGGTAGTACCAATTTTAAAAGATACCAATGGTTCTGTCAAGTGGTTTGTGATTTGCTGTATGTAAAAGGTGAGCAACGTATGCGTCCTGCAGAGGGAAGAACCTTTTAGCAGATCAAAGGCATATTGGTAGTACCAATTTGTGGCAGGCTTCAAATGCAATGATAAACATATGGTTTTGAATAGAAATATCTAGTATATTGCCTTCCGTCTATGGTGGTTTTGAAAAGTAAGGTTGGGATTATCCGGAGTTAACGTCTGAGGTTCTGTTGTAATGGGAAAGTGTAAAAATCACCCACAGGTGGAAAGCGCTTATTACTGTTCGAAGCACCAGCATTATCTCTGCACAGGGTGCCTGAAATGTTCTGATCCTGAAATATATTGTAAATTCCGTTCTTCCTGTGTCATTAACTTCTTGGAAAAAGAGGAGAAAGTTAAGGCAAAGGCCTGAGTTTTTCCTGAAAAATGATGAGGTGGTTGCACCAAAAATAAAGTGCTCTGAAGCCGTTGTCTGTGGTATCAAAACTAGTGATACCTTTCCAAAGAAAAAAGAATGTTTGTTCAATGCCTAAGTAATGTAGTTATAGAGTGCATTTGTCAATTACAAGTTGTAAGCAAAATTATTTGTGATATATTTAGCTGTTGTCTGCGTGTTGTTCGTATTGTTTTAAAGAGTATCTTTTTATCTTACCGTATTGATAAGACAGGGTTATATCTGTAATCCGGCATGGTAACAAGGAGTTCTGTAAGGTTATGTTGTTGGTTTGATTAAAGAAAATGATTAAATCCTTCAGGTAGAAAGGAACGTTGTATGGCCGATTGCAGTATTAAATTTCTCCCCCATGAAAGAACTATCAGTGTACCTGCGGGCGAGAGTCTCCTGCGGGCAGCACTTGAAGCCGGTGTTCATATCAATGCCTCCTGTGGTGGAGAAGGGGTTTGCGGCAAATGCAGAGTGCTGGTGGAGGAGGGAGAGGTTTCCGAAGGATTGTCTGAGAGGTTGAGCCGGGAAGATATCGAAAAAGGATATCGGTTGGCCTGTCTGACGAAAATATCTGAAGATGTAACAATTCGAATTCCTGTTGAATCCGGGGTTGACAAGAGTGTCATGCATTTGCAGGTCACTCCCCGGAGAACTGCAATTATTCAACATCCGGATTTTGAGAGCCTGAAGGAAGAAGGTTTTTTTATATCTCCCGTTGAAAAAATTTATCTTGAGCTGCCCCCGCCTGATGCGCAAAATAATATGCCTGATGTGACCAGGCTCGTTGAATATCTCAAACTTGAAGCCAACGAACATAAACTTGAGCTTACCCTGCCGGTTATCCGGAAGTTGTCTAAAATTTTGCGGGATTCCGATTTCAAGCTTACTCTCACTCTGGTTCGTCCGGTAAGAGATGGCGGTAAAACCCTTATCCTCGACATACAGGGTGGGGATGTCACCGGCGAAAATTATGCTGTTGCCCTTGATATAGGTACAACTACTATCTATGGCCAGCTCATTGATCTCAGTACCGGGGAATGCCTTGGTGAGGCTGGGGATTTCAATGGACAGATCAGTTATGGAGAAGATGTAATTACCCGCCTTATCTATGCTGAAAAGCCGGGTGGTCTTGATAAGCTTCAGGAAGTTGTGGTTGACACTATCAATGGTGTGCTTGAGAGAATTCTAAAACAATCAAAGGTGAACAGAGAAAACATTGCAACTATAACGTTGTCCGGCAACACCACAATGACTCAACTGCTTCTCTCCATTGACCCCAGTAATATCCGACGTGCTCCCTACGTCCCGACAGCAACACTCTACCCGCCTTTCAGGGCATCGCTTATCGGTATCGAAATCAATGACCACGCACTTGCACTTGTCTATCCACAGGTGTCCAGTTTTGTCGGCGGAGATATTGTTGCAGGCGTGATGGGGTCGGGAATGTATATGAATGAAGAGTTGACTCTTTTCCTTGATATCGGTACCAATGCTGAGTTGGTGGTGGGGAATAAAGACTGGCTTGCCTGTACTGCCTGCTCAGCCGGTCCGGCATTTGAGGGTGGTGGGATAGAGTTTGGTATGCGTGCGGCCAAGGGTGCCATAGAGGATTTTTCCATCGACCCCGTGTCTTTTGAACCGATGATTTTTACCATTGGCGATGTCAGGCCCAAAGGCATTTGTGGTTCTGGTCTGATTACAATGACTGCGGTTATGTTTGAAATGGGTGTAATCAATAACAATGGCAAGTTTAATCGTGAACTCGATACCCCAAGGATACGAAAGAGAGATGATGTCTGGGAATATGTGCTTGCCTGGAAGGATGATACTCAAATTGATCGCGATATTGCTTTGACTGAGCCGGATATTGACAATTTAATCCGTGCCAAAGGGGCGATTTACAGCGGTTGTATGACACTTCTTGAAGAAGTTGGTCTATCCCTTGATATGGTGGAGCATATAATTCTTGCCGGTGGATTTGGTAGCTATATTGATCTTGAAAAGGCGATGACAATAGGACTTTTACCGGAGATTGACCCTGACCGCGTTACCTTCATAGGCAATGGATCCCTTATGGGAGCTCGAATGAGTTCATTAACAAACAGGATTCGTAAAGATGTTGTTGAAGTAACCAAGAGGATGACCAACTTTGAGCTTTCCGAGACACCTTCCTATATGGATAATTACGTTGCTGCAATGTTTTTACCACATACGGAAATTGAAAAGTTTCCAAAACTAAAAGAACGTATGGAGGCAAGAAAGAAACAGCTCGAATCGATTAGTGCATAATTTCTGAGTTTCACAGGTAATCAAAACGGAATTTTTTGTAGTTTTGCAGTCTCTTAATATAAGCTAATGTTGTAAAAACTTTAAAACTTAGATGGTTAAGAAAAAAACTTCATATACGAGGCGTGTAAATTTTCTATTATTTCGGCGTACTGGGGTACGTCGTAATGATAGAAAATATGCAACAACGAAGTAGCTGAAGAGTTTTTGCGATGCCATCAATATAAGCTAATGTCGAAAAGGGGAGGTTGTTGACTGATAGCAACCTCCAGTAGAAAAATTATTCACCAGCAAGGAGGCAAAAGTGGGATTTGAAATCAAGAAGGAATCCTATACCGGCGGCATCAAGGAAATTTCCATAGGCAAAGGAGACTCTGCCATTACCGTGGGAGGTGAGACATGTTATCCTTTTTATACCTTTGAAGGAGACATGCCCAATAAACCGATTATTGCCATGGAAATCTGGGATATGGAGCCGGAAGAGTGGCCGGAGGCGGTACTGGCCCATTTCAAAGATGTTGTTTCCGACCCTGCAGCTTGGGCCAAAAAGTGTGTGGATGACTTTGGCGCAGATGCCATTGTAATCCAACTCAAAAGTATCGATCCAAACGATAAGGATGCGAGTCCTGAATCGGCGGCTGAGACCGTTAGTAATGTTCTGGCGGCAGTCAGTGTTCCTGTAATTGTCTGGGGTTGTGCCAATCCCGATAAGGATGAGGAAGTGCTCAAGGTAATCGCAGAAAAGTGCCAGGGCAGTAACTTGGTACTTGGACCTGTCGAAGAGAAGAATTATAAGGGAATTGGTGCTGCAGCCATGGGCTATGGGCATACTCTTATCTCTTCATCACCTATTGATGTCAACCTGGCTAAGCAGGTTAATATTCTTCTTGAAAATCTTGGCATGCCAATGGATAGAATCCTGGTGGATCCAACCACCGGTGGTCTTGGATATGGCCTGGAATATTCCTACTCTGTTATGGAAAGACTGAGTATGGCTTCCATGATGCAGGGAGATGATAAACTGCAGTTTCCTATGATCAATAACCTGGGCAATGAAGTCTGGAAATGTAAAGAGGCCAAGCAGACCGTTGATGAGGCACCACTCCTCGGTGATCCTGAAAAACGTGGTGTCATGATGGAGGCGGTTGGCGCTGTTTCCTACCTGATGAGCGGTTCTAATATCCTTATTATGCGTCATCCTGAAGCCATTCGTCTTACCAAAGAATTCATTACTGCTATATCAGACGGTGGTTCAGTGATGGATTCTCAGGCCATTGCTAAGATTTTAGGGGATGTTGATGTTGATTTTGCAGCGCTCGCTCCTGAGCTTGATCTGACTATTAAAGAAGAAGAGAAAAAGGCTGCTCCTGCCAAAAAAGCAGCTCCCGCTAAAAAGGCTGCTCCTGCCAAAAAAGCGGCTCCAAAAGCTGAAGCAGCACCAGCTAAGGTAGAGGCTAAAGTTGAAGCCAAGCCGGAGCCTGTTGTAGATCCTGGGGCCCAGGCAAAAGCCGATGCAGAGGCTAAGGTCAGGGCGGAAGCAAAAGCAGAAGCAGATGCAAAGGCAAAAGTAGAGGCGGAGACTAAGGCCAAAGCAGATGCAGAAGCTAAAGAAAAGGCGGATGCGGAAGCCAAGGTGAAAGCAGAGGCGGATGCTCTGAAAGCAGATGTGGCAAAGCGCGAAGAAGAAGAGGCTGCTCTTAAAGCAGCGCGGGCTAAGGCACATAAAGCGCCTGCCAGAGAAGAAACTGGAGATGAGATAGAAGTTCCGGTTACAGCATCGGCAGTACAGCTGGACCAGCAGGAGAAAATGCTGCAGATGTTAAATTATATGCATAAGAGAATTTAATAAGGATGTCAATTTAGTATGCTTGATGCAGTGGTTTTATGCATAACTAACTGATACTCTGAAATACTTAATGAGGAGGAACCTCAAATGGCAGATGCAACAAAAGAAAAACCAGTAAAAGCTCGTAAAATTGCTGATCCGATGGAAGCTACCATTGAACCGGCAACCAGACAGATGATGGTGAGAGCAGCAGAACTTGATATCGAGACTGTTTTCGATCGCGCAGTAACCATGAAGCCTTGTGCTATTGGTCTGCAGGGGATCTGCTGTAAGATCTGTGCCATGGGACCATGTCGTCTTCCTTTACCGAAAGGCGGCATTGAAGGCGAAGATATGAGAAAAGGTCTCTGTGGTGCGACAGCAAATACCATCTGTGCCCGTAACTGGGTTAGAATGATAGCCGGTGGAGCTGCAGCTCACTCGGATCATGGCCGTGGTGTTGCGGAAACTTTTTTGGCTGCTGCCAGGAAAGAAACTAAGGATTATAAAGTTAAGGATCCGGCAAGACTCCTCCAGATCGCACCCTATTTTGATGTAGCAATAACTGTTGAAGTAGATGGCGAAACCAAAGATAGAGATATTGATGAAATTACTCTTGAGGTCGCGGAAAAAGCAGTGCGTGAGTGGGGTAAACCTGAATTAACTGTTAATTACATTAAAAGAGCACCGAAGCCTCTGCAGGAAAAATGGGAAAAGCAGGGTGTAATACCGAGAAATGTTGATAGAGAGATTGTGGAATGTATGCATAGAACTCTTATGGGCGTTGATCAGGATTATAAGAACCTGATGAAGCAGGGTACCCGTACTGCACTGGCTGATGGCTGGTGTGGATCAATGATAGGTACCGATCTTCAAGACATTATGTTTGGAAGTCCTTCACCTCTGCAGGCCGAAGCTAACCTAGGTGTTATGAAAGAGGATCATGTCAATATTATCGTGCACGGACATGAGCCGCTCCTCTCAGAGATGATTATTGCTTCAGCCCAGTCTCAGGAAATGCTCGACTATGCTAAAGAAAAAGGAGCAAAAGGTATCCAGCTTGCCGGTATTTGTTGTACCGCAAATGAGATGCTGCAGCGTCATGGCGTACCGCCGGCAGGAAATTTTCTGATGCAGGAATTTGCCATCATTACCGGTGCCTGTGAAGCCATGGTAGTTGATGTTCAGTGTATTATGCAAAACGTTGCAAATGTGGCGAAATGTTTTCATACCAAGCTGATTACCACCCATAAAATTGCCAAGATGGAGCAGGATAATGTTATTCATATAGAATTTGATGAGCATTATGCCAGTGAAGATGCAAAACGTATTGTTAAAATGGCAATTGATAACTTTGAGAATCGTGGTGCCGAGGTAATGATCCCAAGGCATAAGGGGACTCAGGTCGCAGGTTTTGGTGTTGAATCTATTGAGTATCATCTCGGTGGTTCTTTCCGTGGCAACTGGTATACCTTGAATGATAATATCATTAATGGTCGCATTCGTGGTGTTGCCGGAGTTGTTGGTTGTAATAATGCTCGAACCAAACATAATGAGGAGCATATAACTCTGATCAAAGAGTTGTTGAAAAATGATGTCCTTGTTGTGGTAACGGGTTGCAGCGCTATCGCTGCTGGTGTCCATGGACTGCTTACTCCTGAGGCTGCTGCAGTTTATTGTGGTCCAGGTCTTGCCGAGGTTTGTGAAACAGTCGGTATTCCACCTGTTCTTCATGTTGGTTCCTGTGTTGACAACAGTCGAATTCTTTTAGCTTTGACAGAGATGGTTAAAGCTGGAGGTCTTGGTGATGATATCTCTGATCTTCCAGGCGCCGGTAGTGCACCTGAGTGGATGAGCGAAAAGGCAATAGTCATTGGTCAGTATTTTGTCGCCTCTGGCGTCTATACAGTATTCGGTTATCATCTGCCTATTGAGGGAGCACCTGTATTCAAGGATCATCTCTATAAGGATATGGAAGAGATGTATGGTGGTATGTGGGATTGTGAACCGGATCCGATCAAGCATGCTCATCTGATGATTGCCCATATCGACAAGAAACGTAAAGCACTGGGTATAGACAAGGCCCGTGAAAGAGTGCTTATGGATATGGCTGACAGACAAGCCCTGGAAATGGAATAATATAACTAACGGTTGCCTTGGAGGATCAGGAGTTGACAAGACTCCAGGAGTACAATTTTTCAAGGCAACCTAAAGAATATACGTTATTATAAATCCTTAAAATAGGAGTAAAGCATGTCGAAATTAGTAGCATTTGCGGCAATACAGGGTGGGTATAAGGTTGTGTCCCAGGTGGAAGGTGAGCTTGAAAGAGCACTTCAATCCCAGGATGCCAGCACAAAAATTGGATTTCCAAATACTACATACTATCTTCCGGTTATCTATTCTTTGACCGGTATGAAGTGTGAAACCCTGGAAGATCTGAAAAAGCCTCTTGAATTTGCCCGCGGGCTTTTGCCGCCCCATGTTAAAGGTGCAAATCATCTGCCTTTTCTCGGACCACTTCTTGATGCGGGTATGGCAGGAATTTTTGCCTATGAAGTTAAGGAGGCCCTGCGCATTCTGGCGGAGCCTGATTTCTATATTCCAACAGAAGACCCGGATATTGAAGCAGGGAAAATATGGGTTGGACCTGCTGATGATACCATCCTCAGAAAGCGTGGTGTTGAGTTTGTTGATGGGTCAGCGCCGGGTTTTGCGGCAATTGTAGGAGCTGCGCCTAATCCTGAAATTGCAAAAATGATCGTGGAAGACTACCAGAAGAAGAGTCTCTATATCTTCTGTGCTGCCAACCACAATGGCAAAACTCTAATCGAGCAATGTCTTGAGGCAGGAATGCAGGTTGGCTGGAACACACGTATTGTTCCTTTTGGCCCTGATATTTCCTCTGCAGTTTTTGCCCTTGGTTTTGCTAACAGGGCAGCTATGGCTTTTGGTGGTGTACAGCCAGGGGATTACAAGACTATGCTGATGTATAACAAAAACAGAATATTTGCCTTTGTAAACGCTCTTGGCGATGTTGGCACAGAGTGGGCAGTTGCCGCTGCAGGTTGTGTTAACTGGGGCTTTCCGACTCTTGCTGATACTGATATTCCTGAGATTCTGCCTACTGGTATTTGTACCTATGAGCATGTTGTTGCCAATGTTCCCCATGATGAGATATGTCAGAAATCAGTTGAAGTTCGTGGTCTGAAGATCAATGTTACTGAGATTGATATTCCTAACGCCTTTGGTCCTGCATTTGAGGGTGAGCGTGTTCGTGGCGCTGACCTTTTTGGTCAGATGGGTGGTGGTAAAAGCCAGTGTACCGAGCTTGTTAAGATGGCTGAGATGGGTGAAATTGAAGATGGTAAGGTCACTGTTGTAGGTCCCGATCTTGGCGATATGAAAGAGGGCGACACACTGCCTCTTGGTATCTCAGTCAAGATTGCCGGACGTGAGTTCCAGGTCGATTTTGAGCCTATCATGGAGCGTCAGATTCATCATCTGATCAACTATATTCAAGGTGTTATGCATATAGGCCAGAGAGATATCGCCTGGGTTCGTATCGCCAAAGCAGCTGTCGATAAAGGGTTTACCCTGAAAGATATCGGCGTTGTTCTGCATGCGAAATTCCATCAGGATTTCCAGAAAATTGTGGATAAGGTTGAGGTCACTCTCTATACCAAGCAGGAAGATGTAGATAAGCTGACAGCTCAGGCCCGGGCAGAGTATGTTACTCGTGATTCCCGTGTTGACAATATGACGGATGAAGATGTTGAGACATTCTATTCCTGCAGTCTCTGCCAGTCTTTTGCTCCAAGTCATGTCTGTACTGTAAGTCCCGAGAGAACCGGACTTTGCGGTGCTTATAACTGGATGGATTGCAAAGCTGCTTTTGAGATAAATCCTGTTGGTCCGAATCAGCCTATCGAGAAGGGTGAAGTTCTTGATCCGGTTCTTGGCAGGTTCAAGGGCGTTGATGAATTTATCAAAATCGCCTCCAAGGGAGCTGTAGATTATTATAACTTCTACTCAATGGTTGAAGCGCCAATGACAACCTGTGGTTGCTGCGAGTGTATTGCCGCCATGCTGCCGAGCTGTAACGGTGTCATGACTGTCGGCCGTGACTATGCCGGTGAGACGCCATCCGGCATGAAGTTTACTACTCTTGCTGGTGTTATGGGTGGTGGTCTGGCTTCACCTGGTTTTGTCGGTCACTCCAAGTTTAATATTACTCAGAAGAAATTTATCCTTGGTGATGGTGGTTTGCTGCGTATGGTCTGGATGCCGAAGGTTGTTAAAGATGAGATTCGGGACAGGCTGAATGCAAGGGGTGCTGAAATGGGTGTTGAGAACTTTGCTGATCTGATCGCCGATGAAACTGTCGGAATCACTGAAGAGGAGATTCTGCCCTGGCTCGAAGAGAAAGGGCATCCTGCACTGAGCATGGATCCACTTATCGGTTAAAAAGCGCTGGAAAGTGCATGGTCGTGATGTCCTCACTGATCATGCACTCAGTCTTTGAAATAGAAACAAGGAGACAACAGAAATGGCGTTAACAGGAATACAAATATTCAAACTCCTGCCTAAGACCAACTGCAAGGAGTGCGGGGTTCCAACCTGCCTTGCCTTTGCAATGAATCTTGCATCAGGAAAGGCAGAACTGGACGCATGTCCTTATGTATCAGATGAAGCAAGGGAACAGCTTGCTGAGGCTTCTGCACCTCCAATTCGTCCGGTAGCTGTAGGTAAGGGAGTGCGTGAGGCAAAGACCGGTGGGGAAACCGTTCTTTACAGGCATGAAAAGACATTTTTCAATCCTACTCTTTTTGCAGGCATTATTACCTCAGATACACCGGCTGATGAGGTCGAAGCTAAACTGAAAGCCTGGAACGGTTTGCAGTATGAACGTGTAGGCTTAAATTTACGTCCAGAGCTTGCGGCCCTGAAAGATGTGACTGGTGACAGCGTTGCTTTTGCTGCTCTTGCAAAACTTATCGCTGAAACTTCTGAGTTTAATCTTGTTCTTATGAGCGATAAGGAAGATGTTATCAGCGCGGCCGTTGCTACCGCCGGGTTTAAACGTCCTCTGATTTATGCGGCAACCGAAGCAAATGCGGATGCTTTTGGTCAGATTGCTCTGGATAATGATTTACCCCTTGCTGTAAAGGCCGATTCTATAGACGGTCTTATTGCTTTGACAGAAAAGCTAACCGGTATGGGAGTAAAAGATCTGGTACTTGACTCCGGATCAAGAGATCTAAAGCAGTGCCTGGAAGATCAGGTTGCTCTGCGCCGTGCCCCATTGAAAGACGGGAATAAGTCTCTTGGCTTTCCAACAATTACCTTTCCGTGCGAGATGGCATCCAATATTGATATGGAGGCACTTGTCGCCGGAATGTTTGTTGCCAAGTATGGCGGTATCGTCGTTCTTTCTGATCTGACGACTGAGGTCATTTTTCCTCTGCTGCTTGAGCGGTTGAACATTTTTACCGATCCACAGAGACCTATGACCGTAACTGAAGGAATTTTCGAGATCGGTACTCCCGATGAAAATTCACCTGTTATGGTAACAACCAACTTTGCCCTCACTTATTTTATCGTTTCAGGTGAAATTGAGGCAAGTAAGGTGTCATCATGGCTGTTGATTAAGGATTCTGAAGGACTTTCAGTTCTTACAGCATGGGCTGCCGGAAAGTTTGGTGGCGATGATGTTGGTCTGTTTGTGAAGAAATGCGGTATCATGGACAAGATAAAGCATACCGAGTTGATTATACCCGGGTATGCAGCAGCCATCGCTGGTGATGTTGAAGAAGAGCTGCCTGGCTGGACCATAACTGTTGGCCCGAGAGAGTCCGCGCATCTTGCCGGATTTTTGAAGTCAAGGTAATCCTTAGACTCTTTGTCAACTTATCCAGCTGCTTCTTTTTAAAGGCTGGAGAGAAAGGATATAGTTGCGTAACCATGGGTTTCCTGTGGTTACGCCAAATTTTATGGTACTGAGATACTAGTAAACCTATTGAGTTAAAGGAGAAAAACTATGATTCTTTTTGGTGAAAGCCTTAATGTCATCTCCACGGTAATTGGCAAGGCATACAAGGAACGCGATGCTAAACCAATTCAAACGGAATGTCTTGAGCAGCAGAAACTGGGTATGGATTATATTGATATTAATCTTGGACCGGCAAAAAAAGACGGGCATGAGTTAATGCCATGGGTGTGTGAGGTTGTCCAGGAAGTCGTCCCTGATATTCCGCTGCTTCTCGACACTTCCAATATTAAGGCGATTGAAGAGGGACTCAAAGTACTGAAGCCCGCAAGCAAGCCACATATTGTCAATTCTATTATGGCAAGACCAGAGCGCTATGAGGCCATGCTGCCGATTGCCGCCCAGTATGATGCGGATATTGTAGCTCTTATGTGGGGACCAGATGGTTTGCCTCGGGATGAGAACGAGCGTGCGGCACTCTGCGTTGAGCTGCTTTACGCTGCAAATGAAGCTGGAATACCCAATGAGAAGATCTGGGTTGATGGCATTGTGACACCTGTAAATATTCAGCAGGCTCAGTTAGTCTCTCTGCTTAATTTCCAGATGATGCTTGAGGATATGGCCCCTGGCTCAATGAGTACCTGCGGACTTTCCAATATTTCAAATGGTCCTCCTGTTGAACTTCGTCCCATACTCAATAACACCTATATGGTCATGCTTGAGCGTTATGGAATGAAGGCGGTAATTTCTGATCCTCTTGATACCGAACTTACCGATGTTGCCAAGGGAAGACGACCGGACATCGTGGATGCCGTTCATCAGGCAATGGACGGAACTGCTGATCCTGCCTCCATGTCAAAGGAACTTGGTGATTATGTGAAAACAGTTAAGGTAATAATGGGTGAAACTCTGTTCTCTGATTCTTATCTTGAGATTTAGCAGTTCATAAATCTTTTCCCAGTTTTTTTGTAGTATAAAAGCCTCATTCCGTAAGGAGTGGGGTTTTTTTTATTTGAAAAATGTTTATCATTGTTTTCCGGGGACAGAATAATTCTGCAAAAAGCTGCATAAAATTCAGTCCCCTGTGTCCAGAAGAAAAATTTAACCTGTCCCCGGTTCTGATATTACGTTTACCGAGGCTAATTTAAAAAGAAGAGATTTATTATGGCTATGGCTGCAAAAAAACAAGGAAAAGGCTGGGTCTATGTATTTGTCCGTGATCCCGGTTCCGATGAGAGTTTTCTTGGATTATATAATGAAAGTGAGGATCTCAATCTTATCCCGACGTTCAGAAGTAAGGAAGATGCAAACGACTGTTTTTTGTCGCTTCCCCGGGAAAAAGGGAAAAAATACGAACTCCAGGCTGTCCATATAGATGAGCTGAATGAGGATGCAGTTAAGAGTGGTTTTGTTGTTGCCATGGTAGATAGTGAAGGAAAAATAATTAAGGAGTGAGAAATTGAGTTTGAAAATTGCAATTGGCGGTAAAGGTGGTGTCGGAAAAACTACGATTACATCACTCTTAGCCAGGAGTCTTGCCGCCAACAAGGAAAACAAGGTCATTGCCATTGATGCTGATCCGGTGGCAAATCTTGCTGCAGGCCTTGGTATTCCTGAAGATAAGCCAATAACACCCATATCTGAATTAAAGGATTTAATAGCCGAAAGAACCGGTGCACAACCTGGTACAATGGGGGGATTTTTTACCCTTAATCCCAAAGTTGATGACATTCCTGAAAGGTTTTCTCTGGAGAAGGATGGAGTCAAACTCCTGGTTATGGGCACAGTCCAGAGTGGTGGTTCAGGTTGTATTTGTCCTGAGAGTACGATCCTGAAAGCTTTGATGAATCATCTTGTGCTTTACAGGGATGATATTGTAGTTATGGATATGGAGGCTGGGGTCGAACATCTTGGAAGGGCAACTTCATCATCTGTGGATGCACTTATCATTGTGGTTAATCCAGGGGCCAGAAGCCGGGTTGCTGCAGAGCGAATCAGAAAGCTTGGAAAGGATATAGGAATTAAAAATATTCTTGTTCTTGGCAATCGGGTGAAGGATGCTGAAGATGAAAAACTGATCCGGGATTCTCTCTCTGATTTTGAGATTCTCGGGTTCCTCCCTGAATATGATGAAGTTGTGAGCGCCGACAGGGAGGGTGTACGGCCTTTTGAGACTGTTGATGATATTCCGGTAGAAGTTTTTAAAATAGTGAATAAGCTTGAGAATATGAAGACTGAGAGTTGATCACGTATGATATGATACTATTTAACGGCAGATACAGTTGGGACGGTATTAAAAAAGATGGTCGGTTTCCTATTACCTGGTTTCCGGGTGCCTATGATCTGAAAATCTTTGACCGCACCAGTGATAAAAGTGGAGTGAAGCACCTGAAACCGTATATCTGTGTCTATGCAGAGACGGGAGAAGGGCAGTCTATTTCAGTTAATCCTGAAAAATTCGCCAAACAGATATGTTATGAATTTTCTTTAGATATTGAAAAGGTTCTCTGGGTGGAAGATCTGCTTACCGATAAAGAGGGATACAACGTTATTATGTTCAACAGATCCGGCAGGCTGAGTGATACTGTTTTCTATAAGACCGTCAAACGGAAAGCTTTTGCAGCAGAAATAAAACAAATTGAACAAGAGATGGCGGAGGCAAAGAGTCGTAACGTTGTAACCGGGTCAGAATGGCAATAGAAAAAGAGCAGATAAAAAAGAAGTTGCAGGAACTTGAAGAGGCAATCGCAGAAACCAGGAAAAGATTGCCAGCACATTCTGTTAAGCCTGCCGTAATGATGGATCTTCTTGATCTTGAAGATGAAAGGGACGAGCTTTTGGTAAAGCTATCGAAATAAGAGTACACCTATGGAAATATCTCCTGTTTTCGCACAAACATATCAGCATTATCTGGAGCAGATTAATCAGACTGATTTTCTTTCTAAGGCGGAAATGCTTGGAGTTAAAAGAGACGGGGATTGTCTGGTTGTACCGCTTTACGATAAAGTTTACTTCATTTCCGGTGAAGGGCTGAGAGAAGAAAATGGAGTCGAAATCACACCGGCGGTTCAGGTAATGGTTTGTAAATATATTCTTACATATTCACCTGATGCACCGGCAATTGAAGATAAGCTGGTGACATATAGAGAGTTTAAAGATTCCGGCCCTCTCACTTCATATTTTACAACGAATACCAATAAGATTCTTGAAACTACCTTCGCAGGTAATGTACCGTTCTTGAAAGAAAAATCTTTGGCGATCGGTGGAGAAGAACAGAGTTCTGATATGTATGATGTTTCCCTGCAGTTTTATGCCTTCCCGAAGATCTCTGTGATGGTCAATTTTAATGATAGGGATGATCTTTTTCCGGCTAAATGTTCAATACTCTATAGATCGACTGCGGCTCGCTATCTTGATATGGAATCTCTTGCCATGACCGGAACACTCCTGACAGGAAAATTAATTACTTCCTGATCAACTTGACTTGTTCTAATTTAGACCTATGTTTTCACCACACTAATTGTTGCAGTAGCGTGATCGACACAATATAATTTTAAAAGGAGAAAAACATGACGGATACACATTGCCCCGGATTTGAAAGTAATAAAACACTGAGCGCCTGTAATGTTAAATGCCCTGAATGCGGAAAAGAGTGGGAAATTTTTTCTGACGAAGTTGATAAAGTCGCTAAATGTCCAGCTTGCGGTGCTTCTGTTGATGCTAAAGCGAATTGCGTGAAATCATAGGTGATGGTCTCGTATAAACCTTAATATTTCGCCATTTCGTCATTCCCGCGCAGGCGGGAATCCAGTTATTTCAATACGTTCTGGATCGAAGTCTACGCTATCTCCCGCCTTGCGCGGGAATGACGGAGCAGGGAGCTTTTTGTTTTCCATCCGGAAACCTAACGCTCCCCCCTGATAATTCTTGTTTCTGTTATGACAAGATCAAGAATTTCGTCATGGTTCTGGAGCGGGGCTTCTTCAACAATCTGCAGGTCAAAGGCCAAACCTACCCGAAAAGCCCCGGGAATAGCCGATACAAATCGATCATAGTATCCTCCTCCATACCCAAAACGTCCACCCCGTTCATCAAATACTGATCCGGGCAGTAAGATTACATCGATATCTGCCGGATCTACTTTTTGCCTGAGGCAGAGTTCTTCTTCCGGTTCAGGGATATTGCAGTAGCCAGGTACAAGATCTGTTTTCGGGTCAGTTATCCGTATGGCATCCAGTCTCTTTTCCTTGACCCTGGTTATCGGCACCGTTACGATTTTCCCCAAATTAAGGAATGTTTTTATCAGGGGCAGGGTTTCTACTTCACTTCGAAAACTGACATAAACGAAAATATTATTATTGTTTACGATCTCTTCCAGGTTTAAAAGCCGGCTCTGAATTGAAGAACTTTTCTTTTTGAGTTCATCTGCTGTCAACCTGCCTCTTGCTGTGAGAATGTCTTTTCGTAATTGAGATGAATTTGTCATGGGACTCCATTGCATTATTCGCACAGTTTTATCATTAAAACTGCCATCGTTATTGGATTATGAAGAGAGAAGTTGGTTATCTTGTAAGTAACTCACAAATGATTCTATGAATAAAATAAAGTAACACTTTTTCACAACATTATGGTAGAAATTTGGCTTAGTAAAAGAACAGAGTTAGCACTTTTTTGAAAGAATATGAAAAAATTTATACTAATCACCTCTGACGAAAATGTTCTCGTAGATTGTGTGAGCATCATTATTGTGCCTGAGAATGCTCTTAACGAAGCAGGGTACATTAAAATGTTTACTGTAAAAGATGCGGCAAACGCAAAGCATGAGTATCATGCCATGGCGCAGATGGCTTACTATCAGTTTCAGGATGAAGAATTGGAAATTCAGGAAGTCGGATCTGCCATAACCATTACCTGTGGAGAGGAAAAAATTGAACTTGGTGACGGCATGGTTATTTGTCGTGACCGGGATGGTGAATTCCATGTTTTGAGCCATAGAGTGCAGAATAGGAAAAAAATTCTTGAAGCAGCATACAGATATTGTACGAGATGGGTCCGTTTGGATATTTAATTTTAGAGTAATGACGTGAAAAATATTATGTTTAAAGATGAGGAGCAGATTGTACCCAGTCAAAGGGTATTAATTTTTCAACAAAATGGAAGTGGTGAGCAGAAGATAGCGGGATTGAGGAAGTACGGAGGGGATCAATTTGAAGTTGAAGTGTTTTCCATTGACGAAGTTCTTCCCCCTGTCCTGGATGATACCAGCGAATACCTTCCTTCGGACATTTCCTGTGATCTGGTGCTGGATTTTCTTAAACATCAGGATATTTCACAGGATCTCGTTTCACTCTGTGCAGAAAAGAAAGTGCCGATTATTTCATCGGGAAAGAAGATTATAAGTAAATGGGTAAGAACCCCACCGACCTGATGTGGTCTTCCAAGGCAGGCTGGTCTTGGTAAATATGGGGAGAAGTTTGGAGCGCCGGAGTTTGAGGTAGAAATCAAGGATGGAAAAATTTCGAAGGTGAGTGTGCTACGAGGCGCACCATGCGGAGCTACCTGGGAGGCGGCCAAGAGGTTAATTGGACACCCTGCAGATGATGCTGCACGAAAAATAGGCCTTGAAACCCAGTTTTACTGCTCCGCGGATCCCGCTGGCTGGGACCCTCTTTATGGGAAGAGTCCCGTCCATTTTGCGGGGAAAATTCATGATAAAGAGCTGCAGAAGGCTATAAACAAAATCCTTTCTTTGATTTGAGATTGTTTTACATTTTGTTTTCAGCTCAAATCGGCAGACAGATACTACCAGTTCTTTTTCAGAATCTCGAAATATGTCCGGGGTTTAACACAGGCTGGACATTTGTCCGGTGGTTCCGTTCCCTCATGCAGGTAACCACATCCCAGACACTTCCAGGTCACTGGATCAATGCGGGAAAAAGCTTTTCTTGTGGCTAAGTTTTCGGCAAGCTCCCTGAACATCAGTTCATGATGTTTTTCTGCTACATTTATGGCATTAAATGTATCAGCTGCTCTCTGAAAGCCCTCTTCTTCGGCAACTTGAGCGAAGACACCATACATATTGTCATGCACATAGAGCTCCAGCTCAGCAGAGGCCAGCAGGTTGGCATGACTATCCTTAATTACTCCTGAAGGAAAAACTCCGCATATTTCAATTTCTCCACCATTAAAGAATTTAAAAAAGCGGAGCGC
>MAXH01000174.1 GCA_001750925.1 Desulfobulbaceae bacterium S3730MH12 | reverse complement strand
GGTGACTGGCGTTTTATCCTTCACTCTCCTCGGCAGCTACGGACAAAGAGGTTATCAAGAGCATCATGGTAATACAAACTACCACCTGGCATCCAAATATTAGTTGGCGGTGCATGGAAACTTCCTAACAATTATCATCTGTCTGATAAAACCAACCAGTCGTTATCTCATGAACAACTTGCGATAACGTCTGGAAATCTCAACCTCTGAAATGAACACCAGCTCGAGATGTATAGTAAATATCCAAAACATGGTCATCCATCATCTCCTTAGTTAAAACTAAATCGCAACTTAACTTAATCGGCATGCAATAAACTGACAGGCGTAACTGTTACGTCAAGAGAGACTCGTTTCTCTAGGCTTTCCTCTAGTTTTTCTTCAAGAGCTTTAACCTGTTTATTGGTAATTTGAGTAGCTGAATTTACTTGAAGATCAACTTTGAATTCTCCTTGTTGGGTCGTCGATATTTTCCAATCGGAGACACTTGCCCTAATATCAAGTTTCTTCAAATGATACGCTAGTGTAAGTTTAACTTTATCATTTAATGAAGCATCCTCAATTTCTTCAACAGTTTGTGAAAGCAAAATACCAAACATAAGTACAACCAAAATTCCTGATGCAATAAATGAACGTTGAAATACTTTTAGCCTTCTATGGTCTTGGGTCGTATCAATGTTTGGTTTAAAACCAAGCGATGCAAAAACCACAGCACTCGCAAAAACTATAGCAACCATATTGCTTAAAAACAGTTTAAACGCCCCGAAGGCCAGCCCCCAGAGACCGATTGATATGCACACACCCATTGTGGCAAGAGGTGGAACAAGTGCAACAGCTATAGCAACTCCCGGTAAAGAGTTTGCCACATTTTTTCGACTGAGCGCATATGCTGCTGCAACCCCAGAAATAAGGGCTACTACAAGATCTAAACTTGATGGCTCGGTTCGATTTAATATCTCCTGTGTTACATTTCCCTCAATATTAATTAGTCCAAAGATAATTCCTGCAAAAATTGCGGCTGTAGATCCACGTACTACACCTTTAAATGTTAAAAGGAGAAACCGAAGATCACCTTGAATTATTGCCATTCCCATTCCAGTAATGGCCGACATGAGAGGTGCGACCAACATTGCACCAATAATAACTGCCGCACTATTTAACAATAATCCCAACGAAGCTATTCCAGCAGATAGAGCTATCATGCTATAAAAGTCTCTATTCGGACGCGCCGATCGTCTTATCTGCCGATACGCCTCAATACGGTCTTCTCTTGTTAATGTTGGTAGTAGCTTGTCGAGAAACGACCATCCCTTGAACAATGCTGCTCCAGTTTTGCCTTGAGATTCTCGTAGTATGATCACTGGCCCACTGAACCGATTGACTAATCGGTTTCTATAGTCACCAAACAGCGTACGTGCTAGTTGATTACCTTTACTGGCTCCTACCAATAAAAAATCATAATTTTTTGCTTCTTCAAGCAAAGCTTTTTCTTCATCAAAACTGAATAGTAACTTGGTTTGGAAACGTGAATTATTGTGCCATTGTTTAGTTTGAATTTGAAATTCCTCTTCCTGCATCTGTTGTTCAGCCGAGTCGATGGTGGGATTGAGGGTTTTACCAGTAGTAATCTTGATACTGAGATCTAGATCAAGGGCAGTTTGTATTGCAAATCGTGTATTACTATCATCCCAGAAAGGAAGAAATGCTGATTCACTCTTTTCGTTAAAGATCCATCCAGGTGTACTTTTTAAGATGTAAATGGGACAATTCAATTGTTGAAGAATCGGCTCAAACTTCTTTCCGGCTAGATACCGGTGTCCACCTTTTTGGTCACTCATTGCAAGGCCGACCAATATCGGTTTTATAAGTTTCAGCTCCTTTAAAAGCCTGTTAAGAGCTTTTTTTCCTGCTATATTTTTAAGAATGATAGTGTGATCTACATACTCAGGAGGTAGGCAAAACCACTCTGGTATTTCATTAGATGAAGTAATGCAAAATACTGTCAACACCCCCCGATGTGTTTTTGCATTAATTACCCCACTCGACAGTAGGGCCAAGTAGTGCTCTTGTTGATGAACAACAACTGCAATTGCTGGTGTACTTGTTGATTCTCTGGGCTTAGATTTCATATTTTCTGAATTTTCCATGAGTACCTCAAATTACACTCAAGCACACCAGTTTAGGGTGAACGTCAACATTTCACAAATTATGCTTGAAAACCATCATTCACAAACCGACTTTCCCGCTGAGATTTTGTAATGATCTAGACATGAAGGAACTCTCTATTTGGGGGGTAAACCAAGTAAAAAAATCTCAACTATCTTCTTGCTTTCCGGTCTGAGGTTCTCAATTCCTTTGTATGGTACGTCGTGAACAACTGCTCTATCAGAATACTTTTGCTTAAGTGCCATATGGCGTTTGACCATACCCGCGAACTGTGGGGTGACAATGGAATCCGTGGATTTCAGGCAGTAATCACTAGTGCCGCTCAGATTCAATACGTATCGCCATCCTGGCAATCTGGGTGAAATCATGAGTAACAATGTCCTGTGCATGCGCTAGATTATTGCGAAGCGATTCAAAATCCTTGCAAACTCGTTTAGCGATTCTTTTTGATTGGAACCCTAAGTCATTTAGAATTTCTTTGTTCTGAATGAGAATCTGAATCTTGTCCGAGAACTGTAGGCATCCAAGCAGAGTAGTCTGTTGATTGCGTCGCAATCGCTCTTCAAGCAGCGTTTGGGCTTTCTCCAAACGGCTCTTGGACAGCAATGCGGTCCATGTTCCCTCAGGCCATAGACGTTCGATCAATGGTGTAGTTTGCATCTCCAACATGGTGATGATGCCAAAAAGCCACATCCGAACAAAAGGATGCTGAATATCGTCACGAGTGATGATACCGCTGACTGTTCCAAGCATTCTTACAAAGCATATCTTATGTTTGGTCAGGGCAAGAATCACTTCAGCAAATGATGACTCCTCATCAACCAACTGATCTGACCGGAATGTGCGTTCCTGTAGTGGATCTGCTTGGATCACATAAGCCCGAACAATCCCATCATGCCTAATTCCAACGGCTGGAACCTTCTGTTTGTCCATGAGATCAGTTGCTGTTCCTGAAGGCGGAAAATCCATAGATGGCAAAATCCTGGCGATATCTCTTGCCATAAAAGTTTTCAGAAACAAGTTGGAGGTACGATCGGGATGGAAAAATTCCGATTGGTTCGTTCTTTTTATTCCCTGAAATGCAGTTATAACCTCCAGAGGCAGGGATAACGCTTCAGCACTTTTATGCATTAGCTCCATGGCTTTGGTAAAAAGAACTGGATGTCCATCTGAAAGAACCTCTAGAAGCCCTGACATTTCAGTAAGATAAACTTTAGCAAATTCTGGATCATGGGAACAGATGTCCCTGCAATTATCGGTGAGATCTGCCAACTTAACGGTTTTTCCCCGCCATGAGGCTTTGGCAAGATGTGCTCGATCCAGAGCTTTTCGTGTTGCCCTGTTGCCGTTTGCTGGGCTACTCACATCTGTCACTTCAGAGACCAGTTGAGCTACAGATGAACCGAATTCCTGTTCAAGATTAAGAAATGTGGCCGACGTATCTTCTACAACATCATGCAACCATGCGGCGGCGATGATTTCTTCGTCATCAGTTACTGCAGAAACAATTTCTACTACATCTTTTAGGTGTACATCATATGGTTCGAACGAATATTTACGGCGATGATTGATGCGGCTGTGCGCCTCTATAGCATATATTCTTGCCCGTGCTACAAGATTGTATTTCTTACTAGAAGATGTATTGGAAGTTTGAGTAATGTTCATGTCTATCAGCCTAAAATTTTAAAACCTACCCAGTAGGTTAATATTATTAGTTAATGATTAGTAGCAAAATCAAATTTAGCAAAGAGTTAAGTTAATAATCCCTTGCTCTGGCAATCTTTTCTTTGTGTGCTCAAAGCCAGTAATCGTTGGTTGAAACATCAACATCGGAGAAGTAGTATGAGGTAATTGCACTACACTATATCAACTTATCCGACGGTTGACCGACTCGATTTATGTCAGTGTGTTGAAAAAATTCGACCCATACATGCCAGAACATGCCAGCTTTAAGGGTCTCTACCCGCTTGAGCTGACCTCGGTCGGAATTGCCGTAGAAATCAATGTTAGTTACAGGCATACTGCTGTGGTTGTACCAGACGCCTATGCTCTCGAATTCCGGGGCATAGGCTACAACGATGTCCTGCCCACCGATGGTCGCATTGATTAGGCCATTGTTCATCATTATGAAATCGTCAGTGTAACAGACGGCATCGTCCCCAATATTCACACCCCAAACATACGTCTTGTTGGGCAACCGGTCATCAAAATGGGTCATGTTATTCATCAACGGTTTGGCCTCGTTGTGCTGCCGGACAATTCCCGATGTAAATGCAGTGTCCATAGCCAGATCAAATAGGCGCAAAAACAGGTTTGAAGATGGTTTACTCAGAAATATCTTGCCCTCGGGATAAGCTTTCTGGAACCCACGGAAACTCATTCGGAAAGTAGGCCAGGGCTTCATGGCCGGACCGAATTTCCCATCGCTTTCCCGGTAGCCGTAAATATGCTGTATAGGTTCTCCTGTGGTGTTGTCACGCATAATCAGATTGTTACCATGTTGGGCTAACGCCTGTAAGTCCAGCTGCTTTCCTTCGATAACGGGGGTATAGCCTATACCCAGATTCGCCATTCCTCAATAGGTCATAACCACATTCTCACCGTTGAGTCCTTCCTCGTTACCGGCCAGATGTGGACGAAGTATCTGACTGTCAGGATGGGCACGGGCAACACCGTCCTTCTCTATACGATCAGACTGCCAGACGGGTTCACCATTTCCTTGGCTTCGTCGATACTGTAATATTTGGCTGTATACATCTGATTGCGCATCCCTATATGCACATAGAACCAAGTAAAGCCATACAAAATACCCAGCAAGATCAGCACCGGCCAGAACAACCATGCAGTCCCTCCTTCAAATGCGAAATACCCAAGCGACATCAAAGCTGTGGCACAAAGACCAACGGTCAGTACTCGAGATTCATTACGAATAAAGCGTATCATGTTAACCCGCTTAACCCTGAGGACCATCTGACTAACATCGCCCAGGTCCCGGAAATAGGCAAAGCCCAGACCGACCGAAATTAAGAGACCAATTATGAATAGAGTGTTTCCTAGCATTTCATAGTTCCTTTCATAAGTGCTAGTTAAAATTTATAATTTCAATTGTAGAGCCAGCACAGTTCTCTGTCACTGAAATGGATTTTAGAATTTCATGAATAATAATATTTGTTAGATTCATAAAACCACCAGCTCTGCTGGTTTGACTCTGCCAGCTCCGTCCACCTGATGATTTCATTTATCCACTTCCTTCAATTCCTGGGTCGAAAAGAAATCGTTACCGATTCCAGTGGTGGTGGAGAAGCAGGGGGTTGCTAAAGGATGTCTTTTCCTGGTGAAATTCTGATCTAGTCAAAAAACTTTAGGGGATAAGTAAACTGTGATAGC
>MAXH01000173.1 GCA_001750925.1 Desulfobulbaceae bacterium S3730MH12 | reverse complement strand
TTTGATATTGAACGATATAAATGCTCTGTTCCAGCAAAAAACACCTACTCCTGAGGCAGAAAAGATATATAGATATCTTCTCCCCGAACTTGGACGTCATATTTTCTGAGATCAGGGGAATCATTGGTAAGACATTTTCCAGTATCCAGATCATATTTCCACTGGTGCCTGTGACAAGTGGCTATGGTTCCTTCAATTTTACCCGCGGTAAGATCGGCCCCCTGATGTTTACAACTCACTTCAATTCCAGAAAACTTTTTATCTTTATGTTGAATAATGCCAATTTTTTTTCCAAATATAGAAAAAGATTTGATGTGTTTATCCTTAAAATCATTTATTTTAGCTATTTTGAAGTAATCCATATACGTAAGTCTCATAACCTGAACAGGTCGGAACTTTTTTAAATGCCTGATAAGTATCTTGCTCACTCTCTAAACTGACCGGTGTCTGCTGAAAGCCTCAATCTTCCATGCGCTATTTCATTGCAATCTCATATAACGTATGGTAGCCATACACGGCCAAGTCAAGAATAATTCTTAAAACAACCTATACTAAATGAAATCTAACAACTCAATCTGGAACTTTTTTGCTTCCGTCAAACTCGCAATTTTCACGCTCAGTTTTATTGCACTCTCTTCAATTATAGGCACCATAATCCCGCAGGGAGAATCCCACGCATTTTATGTGAAAAATTATGGTTCTAAGATGGCTCAGTTTTTTCAGGTTCTCGATATTCCTGATATGTACTATTCCTGGTGGTTTGTCGGCTTGCTGGGTTTGCTCAGTGCTAATCTTATAATTTGCAGCTTCGACAGATTTCCCTCTGTGTGGAAGATTATCAAGACCGATAATCTTTCGATCAAACCTGGACGGCTTGAGAAGATGAATCAGAGGAGTTCATGGGAAGGTATTAAATCTGATATAGAGAAAATCAATTTTGCTGATATCCTGCAAAAGGCCGGCTGGAAACCGGAATCAAAGAAAATTGATAAAGGTGAGCTGTTTTTCAGCCAGAAAGCAGCCTGGAGCCGGACAGGTGTATACATTGTGCACACTTCCATTATCGTTATCTTTATCGGGGGAATAATTGGTCACTTTTTAGGATTTAAGGGCAGTGTCATGATTCCCGAGACAAAGAGTAGTTCCAAAATCTACTCCTTTGATAACTCCTCCCCTATTGAACTTGGCTTTGAAATTCGATGTGACTCATTTGCTATTGAATACTATGATAATGGCATGCCCAAGGATTATAAAAGCAGCCTGACCGTGCTGGAAAACGGAAAAGCCGTTTTACAAAAAGATATTGAGGTGAACAGCCCACTCACCTACAGAGGAATTACTTTTTATCAATCCAGTTATGAAGGATATCAGGATTTCATAGTAACCATCAAAGATACTGAAAGTGGTGAAAGCAAAGGTTTCGTGGTTCCATTTCAAAAACAGAGCGTATGGGAAGAAAAGGAAATCCGATTTGGAATAATTAACGCTGAAGCTATGGGACAAAGAGTTGTTCGTGCAAAACTCTGGGTAAAAGCAGGGGATTCACCTGCTGCTATCGAATGGCTCGAAGATGGAAAAGGGGTCGCCATAAAGAGCGATGACAACAGCTATAGTATAACTGCCAAGCAGATGTATGCAACAGGGTTGCAGGTTGCCAAGGATCCTGGAGTCTGGCTTGTCTATATTGGCTGCGGCCTTATGCTTCTTGGCCTCTATATTGCCTTTTTCATGTCCCATAAAAGAATCTGGCTCTCTGTTCAAACAGATGGTGATGAAACCTCTGTATTGCTTGCGGGCTCGGCAAATAAGAATAAGGTTGGATTCGCCACACAGTTTTCAGCACTGGAAGACCAGGTCGGCAAAATCTTAGAATCTCACGGAGCATAACCCATGGATAGTTCGCAACTTCTTGGAATAACAACTTTCACCTACCTTTTATCGACACTCCTCTATGTGGCGGTTCTTGTCTTTAAAACACCCCGGCTTGGGATTGTTGCTACCGCATTTACTATTGTTGCATGGCTCATCCAGACCGCCGGACTACTCATGCGATGGAGGGAATCATATCAGCTGGGAATAGGTCACGCTCCTCTCACTAATATGTACGAATCCGTGGTCTTTTTTGCCTGGGTTATTATCATTTTATATCTGGCGATTGAGTGGAAATTTAAAACGAAAATTATTGGCGCATTTGCCGTTCCATTTGCCTTTCTGGCGATGGCTTATGCATCGTTTTCAACCGATATCAGCAAGACTATCAATCCTCTTGTGCCAGCCCTACAGTCCAACTGGCTGATTGCCCATGTAGTCACCTGTTTTGTCGGCTATGCAGCTTTCGCCGTAGCCGCAGCTCTGGGAATAATGTATCTCATTAAGAGCGCAAAGAAAAATGGTGGTCAGGATTCATCCAGCCTGATCGGCAGTTTGCCGCCGCTTAAAACTATTGACGATATCATTCATAAGACTATGGTCTTTGGTTTTATCTGGCTTACAGCCGGCATAATAACCGGAGCAATATGGGCCAACTCCGCCTGGGGAACCTACTGGAGCTGGGACCCTAAAGAAACATGGTCACTCATTACCTGGTTTATCTACGCAATTACTCTGCACTCCCGATATACAAGAGGATGGAGTGGAACCAAAATTGCTTTTCTGGCAATATTCGGCTTTCTCGCAGTGCTCTTTACCTACTATGGAGTTAATTTTCTCCTTGCGGGACTCCATAGCTATGGCTCAAGCTAGGAGACTATCCAAGAATGCATTTTTTCCCAGCTATTCTCAGAAAGCCTCCTGGCAATGCCACAAAGTGGTGTTTGCTGTGCAGTTACAATAACTTAACCTTTTGACAAAAGGAAACGGACACAGTATAAGGAGTGTGGTATTTGTATACTGAAAGAGATGTGTAAATGTGCTGTTATTTTAAAAAAGAGGAGTAACTATGTTAAAGAAAATTCTTGCCTGTAGTGTAGTTTCATTTTTTATCTTCTGTGGTGTAGCAAGTCTCGCCAATGCTGCCGCCGATCCCGGCCCCGCAGATATTAAAATGGTTTCCGAAAAGTCAAAGAAACCCAAAGTGGCTCTTTTCCCGCACAAAGCCCACCAGGATAAGTTTAAATGTGGTGACTGTCATCATGGAATGGCCGATGGAAAAAAAGTTGACTATGTCGATGGCCAGGAAATCGGCAAATGTGAATCCTGCCACAACAAGGATAAGCTCGCCGGTAAATTGAAAGGCAAGCTGAAGCTTGACACCATTAAAGGTGCAGGCCATGGAAATTGCCTGGCTTGTCATAAAGAGATGGCCAAGAAAGACCCCGCTCTGAAAGAAAAGAAAATTGACAAGTGTGCTGCCTGTCATCCTAAGAAGAAAAAGTAGGATAACTGCAAGGGAAGGTGTTTATTTGCCTGGATAGTTACAGAATTAAAAAAGGGCCATTCAGTTTAAAACTGAATGGCCCTTTTTTTATGCAAAGTATTAGATGGCTAAGTAAAAAACTTCACATGCGAGGCACGGAAATTTTCTATTATTTTGGCGTACTGAGGTACGTCGTAATGATAGAAAATTTGCAGTAACGAAGTCAGGTGAAGATTTTTTACTTAGCCATCATTTTTGAAATATCACCAATCTGCAATATCAGATCACCGATAGCCGTCAACAGGTTCAGCCGGTTTTGCTTAACCGCCTTATCATCAGCCATCACCATCACCTTATCAAAAAATGTATCAACAGGCTCCTTCATCTCCAACATGGTTTTAAGAGCACCGGAATATACTTTCTGATCAATCAGTTTTTCCATTTTTGACTGAACATCGACAAAAAGAGAATGCAGTTCTGTTTCGGCACTCTCTTCAAAGAGTTCCGCCCGCACATCAGTATCTGAATTACCTTTAGTAATGTTCTTTATACGTTTGTAAGAAGCGGCAAGAACCTTAAACGATGGCTCATTACGGATTGCTGTGAAAGCATTAATCCTCTGCAGGCTGTCATTGACATCATCAAATGCCACAGTAACAACAGCCTCCACCGCCCCCCTGTCAATTCCCCGACCTGTACAGTCATTAATAAATCGTCTCTTGATGAATTCTACAACACTATCTACCGTGTCTACACTTCCATCGACCTTGTCACCATAAAGAGCAAGCGCTTTATGCACCAGTTCTTTCAGTGACATTGTATAGCCTTTCCCTTCAGTAATATGCAGAATAGCCAGAGAAATCCTTCTCAGGCCAAATGGATCTGCAGTACCGCTTGGCACCTGGCCAATACCAAAACACCCGACAAGGGTATCAAGCCTGTCAGCCAACCCCAGGATTGCCCCCAGATCCGTGGCCGGGATGTCAGCTCCGGCACGTTTAGGCATATACTGTTCAGTTATTGCAGTTGCAACATCCGGCTTTTCCCCGTCATTAAGGGCATAAGCCCCTCCCATAACACCCTGCAGGGATGGAAATTCCCCAACCATATCAGAAAGGAGGTCTGTTTTGCAAAGCATGGCAGCCCTGCAGGCATCGTCGATCAAATTAGAATCAACATGTTCCGCCAGGATACGAACGAGTTTGACAAGCCGCTCGCTCTTCTCATGCATCGTCCCCAGTTTTGCCTGGAAAATAATCCCCTGAAGTTTATCCAGTCGATCGTCGAGTCGCGTTTTTTTATCAGAATTGAAAAAGAAAAGAGCATCTTCCAGCCTTGCTCTCAGTACCCGCTGATGTCCCTTCCTTGTAACATCTTCCTGGTTTACTGCTGTATTATTAACAGCAACAAACCCCGGCAGCAAATCACCGGAGCCATTAATAACAGGAAAATATTTCTGGTGCTCACGCATTGAGGTAATCAGCACCTCAGGGGGAAGCTGAAGGAATTTTTCATCAAAAGTACCGCAAATACCATATGGTGTTTCAACAAGGTTTGTTACGATGTCAACAAGGTTTTCATCTACCAGAACCTCAGCATCAGCAAGATCATTGGAGCCGGCAACAGCTTTTTTGATCTCTGCAATCACCTTCTCCCTTCTCTTCCCGGGGTCGACAATTACCTGCATATCAGCAAGCTGGGATTCATAACTTGCTGCATTTTTGACAGCAACCCGGCTGTTTGCATTAAAGCGATGTCCCCAGCTCATGTTAGAAGATTTAATCCCCTCATGCTCGAGAGAGATGATTTTTTCATCGAACAAAGCAACAATCCATTGAATCGGCCGACCAAAAGGATGTTTATTATTCCCCCATTTCATCGACTTGGCAAAAGATAATTCGAGAATCAACTCTTTCAATATTCCCGGCAGTAAGACAGAAATCTCCTGGCCCTTAACTTCCCTGACCAGCATGAGATACTCCCCTTTCGGGGTATTCACAATTTTAAGATCACCTACCTGAACTCCTTTTGATCCGGCAAATCCCTCAGCAGCCCTGGTAGCATTCCCATCCTTATCAAAAGCTGCTTTTTTGGATGGTCCCAGAAGTTCTTCTCTGATATCTTCCTGTTTATCAGCCACATCGCTCACAAGCAGGACGAGTCTTCGTGGTGTTCCGATCACCTTGACCGGGCCATGACTTATTTTAAGATCTGCAGCTTTCTGGGTAAAGTTGTCATGCAGCTGTGTCAGGGCCGGTTTAAGAAAGCTTGCAGGAAGCTCTTCAGTTCCAATTTCAAATAGTAGATCATGCATGGGATTATTTTAATTTTGTGGAGTTAAATAGAGAAAATTTATGGACAGGATTCCAGGGTTGCAAATGTTGAACAATCTTCACCAAAATTATGAACTGTGACGGAGAACCATTTAATAGCATCTATTTCATCCAGAGCGGCTCCGACCCGTCGTGTAAGCTCTTCAACAGACAGAATATTGCGAACCTGTGACGAAAGTTTATCCATCTCTTTACCGACAGCTTCTTCAGTAAGCAGAATGATATCTTCAATCCAGAAAAACTGGCGAAAACGAACACTGACGTCAGCTTTACCCCAGTTCCCCATCGAGCCTGGCAACCGGTTTATCTTTTTTTCAACAATCGGCAGGGAAATGGGAACCTCTACCCGGAGTTTGAGGTCATCATCTGCTCCCAGAGAACCATGCATGGAGCATTTATAATTTCCAAGCCCCAGGGTTTCACCATTTCTCTTCTTCCTGAGAAAGTAGGGGAATTCAAGTTCGAGATGAGAAGCCTCGGCCTCAAGCCGTAATTTCATTTTTTCGAGTATTCTATGAAAACTCTGTATAGTTATTTCGCCGTGAATCTCGTTAAGAATTTCAACAAACCGGCTCATATGTGTACCCTTAAATTCATGGGGCAGATTCACATACATATTGGCTGTGGCAATGGTGTGCTGCCGGTTTTGTGCCTTGTCAAGTACAGTGATGGGATAAGAAACAGTCTTGACGCCAACTTTTTTTATATTGATTCTTCTGCTGTCTGACAGACTCTGTATATCTTTCATTGATGAACTCGTAAAAAGGTCATTCAGCCCTCTGTCTCTCCAAGCAACTCTCTGA
>MAXH01000172.1 GCA_001750925.1 Desulfobulbaceae bacterium S3730MH12 | reverse complement strand
TTGCCCTTCTGTTGGTCGTCAGACATTTCTTTCTTCCTTACCCCTACCAGCAATCGATAAGCGATATAAAAAAGAATAGCTAAAATTACTAGCCTCAACGGACTCAAAGCATCATTCTCCTCATTTTCAGACAAGTTTTACGCGCCCACACAATTACAAAAAATACCACTACTTTTTTCATTATAGTCAACCAATTGGAAATGTCGAAACATTCTTTGGCTGTTTAGTTCTACACACCAAGGCTGCCTTCGTTATTTTCCAAGGGGGATAACATACATCCAATTGTCTTGAGGTCTGATCAAGTTTCACGTATTCTTTTTGCGTCCGTGTGCTTCAATCAGAACTATTTCATTTTATTGGATCTCACTCGGCTGAGCTTATTCGGCCAAGGTTTAGTCCGAGCAACCAGATTGTCCTTTCTGGACATTCACTCAAATCGGGATTAGTATTCATAGCATTATTCCTCATTTTGTAAAACTGCGTCATGCCCATGCCATCTGCCAATATTGACAAAAATCCTGTAATCGGCATCATCATGCTTGATACAGTTTTTCCCAGAATTCCCGGAGACGTTGGAAATCCAGCCACATTTTCCTTTCCGGTACAATATAAAGTCGTAAAAGGTGCCGACCCTAAACGGGTGGTAATAGATGCGGATCCGCAATTGCTGCAACCGTTTATTCAAGCTGCTCGCAGCCTTGAAAGTGCGGGGGTAAAAGCGATTGCCACCAGTTGTGGTTTTCTAGCCATATTTCACCAGGAGTTGGTAGATGCAGTTGATATTCCTGTTTTTACCTCAAGCCTGTTGCAGGTGCGCTTTGTAGGAGAAATATTAAAAAAAGGTCTGAAGGTAGGCATCCTTACCGCCCGTAGCCAGTCACTGACCCTCCAACATCTTATCGGTGTGGGAATTCAATCTTATCCACTGGCCATCATCGGCATGGACATGGCGGAAGAATTTAGTGCTGTATTTATAGAGGGAAAAAAAGATATTAATACTGATAAGTGCCGCAAAGAGATAGTATCAGCAGCAAAAACATTAGTAGCTTCCGACCCGAACATCGGTGCTATTGTCTTAGAATGCACGAATATGCCGCCCTACGCCAGGGCCATCCAAGACACGGTTGGCCTTCCTGTTTTTGATGTAGTCACGATGATAAATTATGCCTACTCGTCTATAAATAAACAAATCTTTGCATAATCTACGCAATTTTTCAGCATGCCGAAACGTTATGGGAAACTGTCGACTGATGTGACAAAGTAGAAATAGTACTGTAAAGGAGATACATATGAGAGAAAAAGTTGTACTTATTACCGCAGGAGGAAGTGGCATTGGAGCCGGAATTGCGCGGCTATTGTCCGAGAAAGGCTATAAAATTGCCATCCTCTCTTCATCCGGCAAAGGAGAGGCACTTGCAAAAGAACTTGGCGGTATAGGTATCACTGGTTCAAACCTCAATATCAGCGATCTGGAGCGATTTGTTGACACTACAAGAACTGCCTATGGACGTATTGATTCCGTAATCAACAGTGCCGGTCACGGACCAAAAGGAAAACTTCTGGAATTATCTGATGATGACTGGTTCTTTGGGATGAATGTGTATTTCATGAATGTTGTTCGTATGTGCAGACTGGTCACACCAGCCCTTGTAGCCGCAGGCGGTGGAGCAATCGTCAATATTTCAAGTTTTGCAGCATTTGAACCGGATCCTAACTTTCCGACTTCCTGTGCATTCAGATCCAGTCTTGCCTCTTTTACCAAGCTCTATTCGGATGAGTATGCATCAAAAAATATCCGGATGAACAATATTTTACCTGGTTTTATTGACAGTTTACCGGAAAAGGATCATTTTAAGAAACGTATTCCATTAGGACGCTATGGAACTGTTCAGGAAGTTGCTGCAACAGCAGCATTCCTTCTATCGGAAGGTGCTACATACATTACCGGCCAGAATATTCGAGTTGACGGCGGTATCACCCGCTCAGTATAAACACTGTGGTGGTACAAGATTATCAACTATATTGCTCTTAACCTTCAATTTTTGCGGCTGACAATCAGACTATGCCCACGAACAAACAAGTAAAGAAACCCGGTGAAAGAAGTGACCTTGCCCACAAAGCCTATATGGGAATGCGCCAAATGCTGTTGTATAACGAGATCCTGCCGGGGCAAAAAATAAAATACCAGGATCTGGCGGACAGGCTGGGCATAAGTATTACCCCAGTTATCCATGCTCTAAAATGGCTGGAATTCAAAAATATCGTTCGCTATGAACATAATAAAGGGTACTACGTCAATGAGGCTGACCCACAGGAAATAAAAGAAATTTATGAAACACGCCTTGTACTGGAAGTTGCCATACTCTCAAAAACTCTCGCCAATTTAGACGACAGCGGAATCCAACGTCTGCAGGCTGCGCTTGACGCTTTTGAGGAAAAGGTCAAAGAGGCAGACTATTATGGACGCCTGATATCGGACATGAAGTTTCATTTCACCCTTGCATCCCTTTCTCAAAGCCGCATACAACTGAGAATACTGGAGGAACTGTTTGATCTTTTGTTTCTTAGGTACAGCCATAATCTGGTGATTACCAGCATCAGTGAAACATCCCTTCAGGAACACCAGGAAATATTTGATAGTCTCGTGGCCAGGGATCTTCCCAGGCTACAGCAGGCGCTGTCTAACCATTTGGAAAATGTGAAAAACCATATAATTGAGAATCTTGATCGTATGGTTATTAAGAAAAAAGAATCCGTGCTTGATTTTCACTCACTTTAATCAAGATGGCGTCGTAAAAAGTCCGATCTCCTGCGTTGTAGGTTTTTGACTTAGCCATCTGTAACTTCGAAAAACCTTTTTACGAGTTTGTCAATCAATATTACTGAACCCACTTATATCCCTTAAAAAAATTAGAGTTGTTACCAGTTCATCAACTATATGAAGGAGAAAAATATGATCAAAATATTAATCTACGGTTGTGGCGGCACAATGGGTCAAGTGCTTGCTAATATGGCCCAGGCTGCTTCAGACATTGAAGTCGTAGCGGGTGTGGATCCTGTTGCAGATGCAACAGCGTTTCCTTTTCCCGTTTATGCCGAACTCGATTCCTGTGATAAAACTTTTGATGTAATCGTTGACTTCTCCAGGCCGGAATCCCTGGGAGACCTCCTGAAGGGAGCACTTAAAAAGAAAGGCCCTCTCATTATTGCCACCACCGGGCATACGACTGAAGATAAGGCTAGCATCAAAACATATGCCGAGTCACTTCCACTTTTTCAGGCTGCCAACATGTCTCTAGGTATTAATCTCATGTCTGATCTTATCCATAAAGCTGCCTCTGTTTTAGGAGAGCATTATGATGTCGAGATTATCGAAAAACATCACAATTTAAAAAAGGATGCTCCCTCAGGGACTGCTTACCAGCTTGCAGAAACGATCAATCAAGCATTTATGAACTCTAAAAATTATGTGTTTGATCGTCATACAAACACTGAACCGCGCAGTATTCACGAAATCGGTATCCATGCTGTACGAGGCGGAACCATTGTTGGTGAGCACCAGGTGCTATTTGCAGGAACCGATGAAATACTGGAGATTCGGCATAACGCATACTCCAAGCAGGTCTTTGCCGCCGGTGCTCTGCAAGCTGTACGTTTTATGGTTGGCAAATCGCCGGGATATTACACCATGAAAGACATGATCGCTGAGGAGAGTACAATAACACACATGTATACAAGTGATGAAGAAGCTCTGGTGTCGATGGATCATATTCCATATGACCCTGTTAAGATCACCCGGATATTCAAAACAATCGGTGAACAGAAAATCAATCTCGATATGATCAGTCAAACAGCACCAGTTCAGGAAAAGGTGAGCATATCTTTTACAATACCACGTAAAGATGTAGAGCCAACAATGGCAATTCTTAAAAGCTTCCAGAGCTCGTGGCCGAAACTCCAGGTCGATGTACTTACGGAAATTACCAAGATAACCGTGCAAGGGCCTGGCATGGAAGTCCAGTCCGGTGTTGCAGCCCGGGTATTTGAAGTGATGACCAGCAAGGGCATCGCCTTGAAAGCTATTACAACTTCAGAAACAAAGATTTCCTATATTATTCCAGAAAAAGACCGACTAGTGGCGATAGAGGCTATCAAAACCACATTTGGTATTTAAACATTTCCCTCGGCTATTTTAAAGGCTGTTCTCACAGTCTCCTGTAGCCATCACGTCCCCTTTACAGGTTACCTATTTTGGTAACCTGTACATAGGCACACCATGTGCCCGGAGTAGGACAAAATTTTCATTTTACACTCGGAAAATCCTTGACAATTTTTTTTCACAAGATATCTTATAAGATATTTTATAAGATATCATGTGTGTGAATGCGTGCGATGGTTGTGGTCTCATTATAGTTCAGTGTCCCAAACCCTTTATTGGTTTGGAAATTAAACTAGCTCACTTAAAAGGAGGAAAAAATGAAGAAAATTACGTCATCCGCTATTTTGACCTTGGTACTATCCGCATTAATACTTTGCGGATTGCCCATGACAACATCAGCAGAAGAGCTAAAACCTACTACAATGACCTGGGTCGCAGGAGGTGTTGGTGGGGGCTGGTATGCACAGGCTGGAGGTCTTGCGCGTCTCATCACCGAGAAAGAGCCCAAGATTATTCTCAAAGTTGTTCCGGGTGGTGGTGTAGTTAACCCTGTACGTCTTTCCAGAGGTAAAGACGGTCTCGCCTGGGGTGTTACGTTTGTGGATAAAATGGCATTTGAAGGGATGGCCCCTGTTTATAAAAGCCCCAATCCAAACGTACGGGCTCTCGGAGCCATATTTGGTATCTCATATATTCACATATTGGCAGCAGCTGATCAGGAAATTAAAACATTTGGTGAATTGGCTGACATGGTCAAGGCAGGCAAAAAGATTAAAGTGGCAATGCCGATGAAAGGAACCTCCGACCTCCCTCTGGTCAAGCAGATACTGAGCTTTTACGGCATATCTTTTGAGGCAATCAAGAAAGCAGGAGGCAAAATTCAACAGGCCGTCTATGCGGATATGGTCAGTTTATACAAAGACAGGCATGTTGACTTTGTCTTTACCCACCTGGGATTACCGGGGGCGGCAATCACAGAAATGACAATGAGCCGCAAAAGTGTGCTGTTGGAAACCTCCAAAGAATGTATCGACAAGCTGGCTGAAGACCTTGGTACCATCGGAACTGCATCCGGGAAAGCGCAAATCAAAGGGGGAACCTACAAAGGGAACCCTGACGACGTACCTGCGGTAACCACCGCTGCTGAACTGCTGGCCAGTAAGGATGTACCTGAAATCGTAGCCTATACGATCCTGAAAACAATCAGTGATAATATTGAAGAGGCGTATAAAATAAATAATAAGAACAGGACATTTGACCCGAAAACAGGATGGGTCAATGTAGCAGTTCCACTGCACCCCGGTGCTATCAAGTTTTATAAAGAAAAAGGATATATGGAATAGTCAGTTTTGACCACTGATGCCATCACCAGGAGTAGCAAAACCAGCTACTCCTGGTGAAACATTACTCCAGTAAAAGGGAGAATAAAAGTGCGAGAATTTAAGGGACTACAAAAGTGGATTATAGGGGGATGGCTCGTTGTATTATCATCTTTCCAACTTTATACAGCTATTTTCGGTATCTTACAGCCAAGACCACAACGCGGTATTCACTTGATGTTCCTGTTGCCTGCCGCTTTTATACTCTATCCTGCTACAAAAAAACTGATCACCGATAACAAGATCCCTATCTATGATTGGGTCTTGGCTGGTCTAGCGCTAATTCCACCAATATATCTCATCATTAACAACGATTACCTCACCGAACGTTTGAAATTTGTCGATCCGGTACTCCCTATCGAGTTAATCCTTGGTACAATCAACATTATTTTACTGCTTGAAGCAATCCGACGAGTTGTAGTACCAGCCATGGCGATTCTCATTGCATCCTTTATCGGCTTCCTCTATGTCGCACCCTATCTTCCAGGTGTTTTTTACAGTAAAGCTCCGTCGTTCTCCGACCTGGTTGAAATGCACTACCTGATCACCGACTCTGGAATTTACGGAGCAATCACCGGTGTTACCGCTACCTTTGTGGCACTATTCGTGATATTCGGCGCCGTCATGGAAACAACCAACACGGGCCGTTTTTTTACTGACTTGGCTTCGCGACTGGCTGGAAAAAGTAGAGGTGGTCCGGCAAAAATTGCTATCATCAGCAGCGGTCTGTTCGGCTCCATCAGCGGCGTAGCCGCCGCCAACGTCTATTCTACCGGAACTTTCACGATACCTCTGATGAAACGGTTGGGGTATCGATCTAGTTTTGCCGGAGCCGTTGAAGCATCTGCATCTGTCGGCGGTATGATGATGCCGCCGGTCATGGGTGCGGGTGCATTTGTCATGGCGGAGATTACCGGTATTCCATACGTCAAAATCATCATAGCCGCTACCTTGGGATCCATCCTGTATTACATAAGCCTTATATACAGGGTTCATTTCACGGCCTTAAAGGAAGGGCTCAAGGGAATGGATGAAAAAGATGTCAGACCTTTGAAAGCCATTCTGAAAGACTGCTACCTCCTGATCCCCATGGTCGCACTGGTGGTTATGCTTCTTATCGGCTATTCACCTTTTCGGGCTGCTATAGTAGCCATCGCCATATGCTTTCTATCCAGTTTCTTGAAACGTGAGACCTGGATGACCCCTCGAAAGATATGGGATACACTACGGTTAGGCGGTCAGAACATGATCATGATCGCCATGGCATGCGCGGGAGCCGGCATGGTGGTCAGCATTGTAACCCATACCGGTCTGGCACTGGGAATTGCCAGTGTCATTACCAACTGGTCAGGTGGTTACCTGTTCCCGGCTCTGCTGTTGATAATGGTGACATCACTAACCCTTGGTATGGGCCTTCCCTGCACTCCGGCATATATTATAGCAATCACTATAGGAGGTCCGGCATTATTAGCCATGGACTGCAGTATGTTGGCTTCTCATATGTTTGTTTACTATTTTGCTATCCTGGCAGGCGTCACACCACCTGTGTGTATTGCTGCCTTTTGCGGTGCAGCTATCGCGGGGTCAAAACCATTAGAGACTGGCTTCGAGTCTTTTAAACTGGCTCTGGTCGCATTTATCGTTCCTTTTGTATTCGTCTATAACGAAGCATTATTGATGCAGGGAAATGTTATTGGCATTCTGACCGTGAGTACCCTCCTCCTCATCTGTGTTATTTTATCCGCAGGTGGCCTGACGGGTTATTTATTCCAGAAAATGGGGATTACCGCACGGATACTGACCTTAACACTGGCCATGTTTGCAGCAGTATTGTGCTCATTCAGGGAAATGACCCATCAGCCCCTGATGCTTGCAGCTTCCATAACCATTTTCGCAATTCTTTCATATCTGCTTTCCCGAAAAAACAAACAGGAACAACTTGTTGCAACCAGTATTTTGTAACTTGAAATTTTAGTAATTTTCACAAAAATTTTTATATCACGGTGAAGTTAATGTTATCAGGAGTAATCACGGCAATAGTCACACCTTTTTTAAATAACAAGGTAGACGAAGAGAGTCTTTCAGGGCTCATTTCATTTCAATTGGAAAAAGGTATTCACGGCATCGTACCATGCGGTACCACTGGTGAATCGCCCACCCTGAGTATTGAGGAGTACAGACGGGTAGTGGAAATTAGTGTTGATACTGTAAATAAAAAAGTTCCGGTGGTGGCAGGAGCAGGTGCAAACAGCACCGCCAAAGCCGTTGAACTGACTCGCTGTGCAAAATCCTTGGGTGTTGATGCCACTTTGCAGGTAGTACCATATTATAACAAACCCACCCAGGAGGGTCTTTTCCGACATTTCAAAGCCGTTGCAGAAGTTGGATTGCCGGTCGTATTATATAACGTTCCAGGTCGTACCGGAATAGATCTTCACCCCAAAACCGTTGTGAGACTCGCAAAACTTCCTGAAATCATAGCAATTAAAGAAGCCAGTGGCAGCATTACCCAGATGGCGGAGATCAGACAGCATTGTGGTGATCAACTGACACTTTTGACCGGCGATGATGCCCAGACACTACCTGCAATGTGCATGGGCGGGGAAGGTGTGGTCAGCGTTCTCAGCAACCTGCTACCGCAAGAGATGGTTGAGATGTACAGGAATTGGCAGGAGGGCGATACGGCGAAAGCCATAGACAGCAATGCACATATTTTCCCAATGATGCAGGCAATGTTTATGGAGGCAAACCCGGTTCCTGTAAAAACTGCAATGGCAATGAAAGGGATCATTAAAAGTTCAGAGGTAAGATTGCCCCTTTGCAGCATGTCCGATGAAAATGAAAAAGAGCTGACCAGGATAATGCAAGAGGCAGGTATTCTATAAATAATCAAAGTATCATTGGTCTGATAGTTAAACGTACTCACGGGGAGAACCCATAAATTGGCTCTAAAAAATGCAGATGTCGTTATCGCTGGTGGTGGTGTCATCGGTTCTGCTATTGCCTATTTTCTAGCTCTCAATGGGGTTGAAGTTGTCCTCCTGGAAAAAGAAGGGATAGGCTCAGGAAGTTCGGGAGCATGTGATGGCGCAGTACTCATGCAAAGTAAAAAACCAGGTATTCATTTAAAAATGGCAATGGAAAGCCATAAACTTCTTGAAGAACTGCAGGACCAGTTACCGGTACCCTTTGAGTTAGAGAAAAATGGCGGGCTGATTGTCATTGAAACCGAAGACGAACGTAAATTGATGGAACAGCATGTCAAGACCCAGCGTGAAGCAGGACTGGATGTTGAACTGATAGATGGACAGCAGCTTCGAACATTATCGCCACACTTATCTCCACATCTGCTGGGTGGGACCTATCTATCATCTGAAAGCAAAATCAACCCGATGTCCCTTACTCTTGGTTTTATCAGAGGGGCAATGCAGCTGGGTGCGGACATTATCACAGGCACCAGGGTACTGGATATAAAAACAAACGGGGACCAGATAGTGTCAGTCCAGACGGATAACGGGGAAATTGAAACCCATACGCTCGTTAATGCGGCTGGTGCTAATGCCCCGGGAATAGGGCATATGTTGAATATCGATATTCCGATCAGGCCTAAACGTGGGCAGTTACTAGTCACTGAAGCCCGACCGGGATTACTGAAGCCCTGTCTATTAACAGCCAGTTATATTGCCGCAAAGCATAATTCACCGTCGAAAAATAAAAACAGTGGCGGATTGTCCATAGACCAGACCCATAATGGCAATCTACTACTCGGGTCAACGCGCGAATTAGTCGGATATGATAAACGGAATACTGCTGACGGATTGAAACAGATCGCATCCCGGGCTGTACGTATTTTACCAGGTTTGAAAGAGATGATGCTGATTCGGGCATTTGCGGGTCTAAGACCCTATACACCCGATGGCCTACCAATTTTGGGAAAAGTTGAAAAAATGAAAGGTTTCATCATGGCAGCTGGACATGAAGGAGACGGGATCGCATTATCTGCCATAACCGGGAAACTTATCAGTGAATTGATCATAAATGGAGAACCAACCGTTTCCCTTGAGAACTTCAACCTGAATCGCTTTTCCACTGATCTGATATGAACAGTCCGAATGGTGTGTCAATGGATAATTTAAGAGTGGGAAAAAAGCAGGACGGCCGGGCTTGTAAATCTGTCGAGTTGGGAAAAGAAATCATTTTTTACGTTAATGGCAAGCCTACACAAGCGTACCAGGGCGAAACAATTCATGCGGCGCTGATTTGTGCCGGTTATCGACAATTTCGTAAAAGCAAAACAAATCAACCGCGAGGCGTCTTTTGCGGAATGGGTGTCTGTTATGAGTGCCTGGTTACAATTGACAATGGCCCCCAGAGACAGGCCTGTGTAACGCTGGTTGAAGAAGGTATGGAGGTCCAGATTGATGCCGGCTGAAAAGTATGATGTTGCTATCATCGGTGGTGGTCCCGCCGGTATGAGTGCTGCATCAATCCTGGCAGAACATTCTGTCAAGACTCTCCTGATTGATGAGAATGGACGGCTCGGTGGTCAACTTTGGCGCGGCTCTGCAAAACCTGCAGGGGTGTCCAGGTTTATTAATCCGTTGAATAACAAAATTAATCTACCGGCAACAACAGGTTACCGCAATGGCAGCCTTCTTGTTCATTCCCCCGCATGCGTGCTCGGTGTTTTCCCTGAGAACAACATCCTGCTTTCTTCAAAGGAAGAGGGGATAAAAGAAATCAAGGCACAAAACATCATATTCGCGACCGGAGCCAGGGAAAAAGTGCGGCCGTTCGAAGGTTGGACATTGCCGGAAGTCATGACAGTGGGTGCGGCACAGATATTACTGAAAAACCACCAGGTTTTGGCAGCTTCAGAAATATTGGTTAATGGTACTGGACCATTGATATATTTGTTGGCCGGTAATATTTTAAGCCGGAATGGCAGGATTTCAGCCCTTCTTGATCGCTCAGCTTTCACGAGTTTACTGGCAGCAACCCGGGTAATGGGTGGTCAGCTGTCAAAACTCGGACAAGGATGCTCTTCACTTGGTTACCTGCTGAAAAACAGGGTTCTTCCAAAATATCGGAGGCAAATAATCAAAGCAGAAAACAAGGGTGATCTTATAGAAGCCACTACTGTAGAAATATCATCCGATGGCACTATCGTAAGCGGCAGCAGCCAGCAATATAAAACGCAAATAATTGCCGTCACCAATGGCTTTGTCGGCAATATTGAACTACCGCAGGTTGCCGGCTGCGAGCTGGAATATTCATCAGCTAAAGGCGGATGGTTTGTCACTGTTGATTCGTCAATGGAGACTTCTGTAAACACTATTTTTGCAGCAGGGGAAATAACCGGCATTGCAGGTGGCGACAAGGCTGTGGTAGAAGGGCGATTAGCAGCACTATCCATTTTGCACCAATCAGAAAGAATGAGCAAACGTGACTTTGATAACAAACAAAAACCGTTGTTAGTCAAGCGTAACCAGTACCAGCGCTTCGGTACATATTTGAACCATCAATGGGCGATACCATCTAGAGAGTGGGACACTATTGACGATGATACGATAATCTGCCGCTGCGAGGATATCACCATTGGCAAGCTTCGCAGCTGGATAAAGACCGGTTTTACATCCTCAAGTGTTTTAAAAAGAGCAACTCGCTGCAGCATGGGGAATTGCCAAGGACGCACCTGCGGTCCATTGATTTACGACATTTTAGCCGCTTATACGTCTGCCACCAATAAAAGACCTTTTTCTGTTCGAATGCCTGTAAAACCTATACTTCTGGGTGATCTGGCACAAGTTGAGGTGATACAGTGAAACATTATATTGATTCAGAATGGGTCGATAAAGATGATAAAATAGGTGTTTACGACCCTTACGATAACTCTCTCATTGATTATATTCCAAAAGCTGACATATACGATGTACAGAAAGCTCTTGATGCTGCGGAGAAGGGCTATCATATCGCAAGAAAAATGCCGGTACATGAAAGGGCACAATTACTATATTCAACCGCTGACATAATAAAGAGAAAAGCGGAAGAATTTGCCCGACTGCTGGCAAGAGAGAGTTCAAAGACCATCCGGGAGGCCCGAAAAGAGGTTGGTCGGTGTGTCAACACTCTTACAGTATCTGGAGAAGAGGCCAAAAGAATCCATGGGGAAACCATCTCTTTTGATTCATATCCTGGAGGGGAAAATAGAAAGGGGTACTACTATCATAATCCCATCGGTATCATATTGGCCATAACACCTTTCAATGACCCGTTGAACCTGGTGGCACACAAACTCGGCCCCGCTTTTGCCGGCGGCAACAGTGTTATCCTAAAACCCTCCACGGTCACCCCTCTTTCAGCAATCAAATTGGCTGAAGCATTCCTTGAGGCTGGATTGCCACCTGGGGTTCTGCAGATTCTCACAGGAAACAGCAGTGAAATTGGCATGCCCCTGATCAGGGATGAACGTATCAAAATGATATCTTTTACCGGCGGGATCAATGCAGGGAACAAAATTGCCTCCATCAGCGGCATTAAAAAACTGGCAATGGAGCTGGGTTCGAACTCGCCGGTAATCGTCTGGCGTGACTGCGATATCGATTGGGCAGTGGAATCATGTGTATCAGGCTCTTTCTGGGCTGCCGGCCAAAATTGTCTTGGAGTACAGCGCATATATATCCACAACGAAATATATGAGGAATTCAAGCGTAAATTTCTCAAAAAGACCAGCCAGTTAAAAGTCGGGAACAAACTCAGCGAAGAGACGGACATGGGACCGATGATCACCTCCACAGAAGCAATCAGAGTAGAAAAACTGATCAATGATGCAGTCGGATCGGGTGCCAAGGTTCTATGTGGAGGCCGAAGAGATGGAGCTTTTTATGATCCCACCGTGTTAGAAAATGTGCCAAAAACATGCCAAGCATACCGTGAAGAAATATTTGGCCCAGTTGTGCATCTGTTCCCGATAGATGACTTTGATAATGCAATCGAGGAAGCGAACAGCCTGGAATTTGGACTCCATGCCGCCGTATTTACCAAAGATATCAACCTTGCGTTCAAAGCTGCGTATGAAATAGAATGCGGGGGAGTAATGATCAATGACTCTACGGATTATCGTCTTGATTCCATGCCGTTTGGCGGTGTTAAAAATTCAGGCCTGGGGCGGGAGGGCATAAAATTTGCTCTTCAGGAAATGACAGAACCGAAAGTCATTTGCTTTCATCATAATTAATGCCTTACTCCAGAACTTCTGTAAGAAAAAACAAGAAATCGAGAAAGGTTGTTTTAAAATTCCGATTTATTCGGGTTAAAAAAAGTTCGGCCTAAGACTTTTCAGGCCATAAACCCACTTTGATTTCCTGGTTGACTATCTGATTGTTCCTGATCTTTTCAAGCAACTGGTGATGCATCTCGGCGATGGTCTGCAAATGTCCAGGGTCAACAAATTCAGGGGCAATGGCAGCCATCGGCGCCAGGACAAACAATCTTTCATCCCGGCGGGGATGGGGAAGGGTCAATCTCAGATCTTCCAAAACTGCAGAACCAAAGTATAACAGGTCAAGATCAATATTGCGATCCTGATAGCCGTTGTTGTCACCATCCCTTACCCTGCCCAAAATGGCTTCTGTCTCAAGAAGAATATCAAGAAGGGCATGGGGGGGGTGGCGGGTGGAAAGGCATCCTGCCGCATTGGTAAACCAGTGTTGACTGGTCATATCAATCGGAGCCGTAATAAAGGGAGGAGATAAAGCCGTAAGGGCGATGCCTTCATGTTCTCCAAGCAGAGTCCATGCCTTTAACAAAGTATGCGCACTGTCCCCCAGGTTTGAGCCCAGAGCCACAAAGACATCTCCCGTATCCACAGTCAAATTCTCATCCATGCAAATTATTAATTCTTTTTCAAATAAGCCCCAACTCCCTCATGGCATCCTTCAATTTTGCCAGGGTACCATCATCAATGGGGGCAATGGGCAGCCTCGGCAGACCACTCTTAATTTTACCCATAAGTTCCACTCCCATCTTCGCAGGTGCCGGACTGGGAGCAGCGAACATCAGTTTCATCAGGGGATACATTTTATAGTGAAGTTCATTGGCCTTTTTCAGATCACCGTCAAGAGACGCTTCCATCAACTCTGCCATACCTTTTGGATAGACATTGCCAACAACTGAGATATTGCCATGGGCCCCGACACAAACACTTGGCATTGCCGAAAAATCATCCCCTGAAAACACGATAAAGTCATCAGGGCAAAAGCGGAGAACATCAGTCATCTGCTCCAGGCTTCCTGCTGCTTCCTTAATACCGATAACATTATCCAGGGCTGCCAGACGAGCCACGGTTTGAGGCAGCATGTTCACTACCGTTCTTCCGGGAACGTTGTAGAGAAACATCGGTATATCCACCGTCTCTGCAATCTCTTTAAAATGAAGATAGATGCCCTCCTGACAGGGCTTATTGTAATAAGGAACAACAGAGAGGACAGCATCCGCTCCGCTCTCCTTTGCGCTTTCACTCAGTTCTATGGCCTCCAGAGTGTTATTTGCCCCTGTTCCGGCAACAACAGGTACACGTCCATTGACAGTTTTAACGGTAAGATCTACAACCCTTTTATGTTCATCAAAACTCAGGGTCGCCGATTCTCCTGTTGTACCAACAGGCACAATGCCATGGGTTCCGTTCTCTATTTGGAACTCTATGAGATCAACAAATCCCTGTTCATCCAACTGACCATCAATAAACGGGGTTACCAGTGCAACGAATGCTCCATGAAATTTTTTCATGACTCCTCCTGATCTATTTTTCCATTCACCAATCTGCACGATTTCTCAGAGCAGAGCCTCAGCAGTTAATTGCCCTTCGTAAATACATCTTGCAGCTCCCTGTAAAAAGACATTTTCCGCCACCGGTCCATCCAACAGGTCGAATAGGATTGTTAACACATCCCCTCCGGAGGTTACCACCTCTATCGGCGTGTCCATACCCCTCTGCATTGCGGCAAAGAGCGCTGCGGCCACGGCACCGGTTCCGCAGGCCATAGTTTCATCCTCCACCCCACGTTCATAGGTACGGACCTGCAACCTGCCGTCATCGAGTACTCTGACAAAGTTTGCATTGGTACCTTTAGGTTCAAAAAACTCATGGAAACGTACCTTGCGGCCCCATTTTTTGACCGGTGTATCGTCTTTTTCAACAAAAATTACCGCGTGGGGAACCCCGGTATTAACAAATGCAACTTCGTGCTCTTCACCATCCAGACTCATCGACAGACCCAGTCGGAAGTCAAAAGGCCGGGTCATTTCCAGGCGCACAATTTCATCATCCGCCAGGACTTCCGCTTCAATAACGCCCGCCGTTGTCTCAAACTTCATTTTGGCACCGGCTATATTGTGCCTGAATGCAAACCTTGCAACACATCTGGCACCATTGCCGCACATCTCCGCCACAGAACCATCAGCATTATAAAATTTCCAGCTGAAATCAGCCTCGCTCGATTCTTCTATGAGAATCAAACCATCCGCGCCGACGGAAAACATACGTCTGCAGACTTTCCGGGTAAATTCACTCTGATCTTCCAGGGGAACGGCTGTGTTTCTATTATCAATAACAATAAAATCATTGCCGGTTCCATTCATTTTTTCAAAAGCAATGGGAAAAGAGCTAATCATAACATCACCCCTGCTATTACCGTATTGTCGCTTCTCGCGATTTTTCACTTTCGTTCACTGGTTTTGCCTGATCAATGGCTGTTACGGCCCAGTAATAACGCATGCTGTCTTTTGCCTGAGTGTCTACAAATATGGTATATGCCGGATCTACTTTACCAAGTAGCGTATAGCTATCCTTGTCCGCAGCCCGGCGGTATACTCTGTAGCCTCCAATGTCGGCAACACCGCTCTGATCCCAGAAGATCTTCACTCCTCCACTGGTCCACACTGCAGTTACTCCTGCAGGCGACGTTGGCGGGGTCCTGTCTACAGGGGTTGAAGCAACATCCTCACTGACACCACCATCCACAAACTCATCTCCATGGGCCAGTATGCTCTGAACAGTATAAAAATATTTCTGTCCGTTACGTACCTGACGATCCACATACTGTGTACCCGTCAGAAGTTCACCGATTTTTTCAAAATCTTTCCCACCCGTACTGCGAAGAACCTGATAGCTGATCGGCTTCTGCACCGGCTCGCCGTCAAGCCGCATGGTCACAGGACTCCAGCTGATGGCAATCTCACTGTCCCCCGGTATTACTGTCACATTTTCAGGAGCTGCTGCTGGTTCAAACCAGATAAAAGAAACGACATTTGAATCATTACTTGATGCCCACCAGCTGGTTCGGGAACGAATTTTAAAAAAATACTTATGCCCGGATTTGAGCAGGGAGGATTTGTAGGATCCACTTCTTCTCACCTTACCGTCGACAGGCACACCTCCCGGGATGTCAAGAGGTTCGGCAAAAGGAATCGGACAATTCCCGCAATACTGATCAATGGGTATCTCCGCCCTGAAAAGCTCAAAAGAGTCAATTACTGAAAGTGAAGTTCCTGATATCGTTTTAACAGGATAAGACCAGCTGAACCGGACTTCTTTATCATTGACAGTGTACCTTAAATCTTCAATTGCCCGAGGCACCACATTTTCAGGGGGTACCGGTTCGTTTTTATATCCGCATCCACCGATCAGAAAGAGAACTCCCACCAGAAGGAATACTCCAGCAATCTTCACCCTGTTTACACTTGTCATTGCACAATCCCCAAAAATTTTTCCGCCTTACCAACTGCTTCCTCCACTCTTTGCAGAGAAGTACCACCTGTTGACAACCGGCTGTTCACAGATCCTTCCACGCTGAGCACCTCAAATACATCTCTGTCGATTTTCCCGGAAAACCGGGACAGTTCATCCACGCTCAGAGCTTCCAACTCACACCCCTTCTCCAGGCAGTAAGCAACTGCCCGGCCAACGATACCATGCGCTTCCCTGAAAGGTATATCTTTTAACACCAGATAGTCCGCCAGATCCGTCGCGGTAATAAAACCGGTTTTAGTGGCCTCCGCCATACGTTCTGTTTTGAACTTGAGGTTCTCCAGCAGTTCAGCCATGATCGCAAGTGAAGAGGACACCGTATCCACCGCATCAAAGACCGGCTCCTTATCCTCCTGCAGATCCCTGTTATAGGTGAGCGGCAACCCTTTTACCAGGGTAAGCAGACACATAAGGCTACCAACAACCCTGCCGCTTTTGCCTCTGATCAACTCCGGGATGTCAGGGTTTTTCTTCTGGGGCATTATGGAAGACCCGGTACAGAACTTATCTGATATATCGACAAAAGAAAATTCCTGGCTGGACCAGAGTACCAACTCTTCTGACAGCCTGGAGAGATGGAGCTGAATCATGGCACAGTTACTGGTAAATTCTATGGCAAAATCACGATCTCCTACTGTGTCCATGGAGTTCGCAGTAACACCGTCAAAATCCAGCGCTTCCGCAACCTGCTCCCGGTCGATCGGCAGGCCGGTACCAGCCAGTGCCGCACATCCAAGCGGCGACAAATTCATGCGTTTTCGGCAGTCGACCATGCGTGATTTATCTCGTGTAAACATCTCGTAGTAGGCCAGCATATGATGAGCTATCTGTACAGGCTGAGCCCTCTGCATATGGGTATAACCCGGCATGATATGCCCAAGATACTCTCTTGCCAACGTGACAAAAGCTCTATTTACACCATCAAGCAACTCGATGATCCGGGAACACTGTTCTCGCAGGTACATCTTGAAATCAAGTGCTACCTGATCATTCCTGCTGCGTGCGCTGTGCAGCTTCGCTCCTGCAGGACCGATACGATCCACCAGCTCCTTTTCGATATTCATATGAATATCTTCCAGCTCTGGTTTGAACTCAAAGGAACCCGCGTCAATTTCCCTGCCAATCTCGGTCAGACCGGTCACTATCGCCTCCAGTTCACTGGAGGAGAGTATCCCCTGATCCGCGAGCATCGCAGCATGGGCTTTACTGCCGGCAATATCATATTTATATAGACGTGAATCGTATTGAATGGAAGCTGTAAATGTCTCTACCGAGGCAGCTGTTCCCTCTGCAAAACGCCCACCCCACAGCTTTTTCGACCCACTCTCAGTCATAATAATTTGCGATTCTGCCCTCCTGCCCGGTCTTCTGCAATGCGTTAATCTTCAACCGTAAACCGTTGAGACGAATAAACCCTGTTGCGTCGGACTGGTCATACACATCGTCCTCTTCAAAAGTGGCAAAACTTTCCTGATAGAGAGACTGATTGGATTTGCGCCCCACAGCATTGCAATTACCCTTGTACAATTTCATCCGCACAACTCCGTTAACGGTCTTCTGACTTTCGTCCATGGTCTTCTGCAGGAGCTCCCTTTCAGGTGAAAACCAGAAGCCATTATAGACTAGTTCTGCATAACGCAAAATCAGAGAATCGCGAATACGCATCACTTCACGATCCATAGTGATAGTTTCCAGTGCCAAATGAGCTTCACGAAGAAGCGTACCTCCGGGGGTTTCGTATACTCCTCTCGACTTCATTCCGACAAACCGATTCTCAACCAGATCAAGACGCCCGATTCCATTGGCCCCGGCCAACTCATTTAAGCGTAGAAAAAGTGGCAGTGGATCCATTTTTTCCCCATCAAGTCCAACCGGATCGCCACCATAAAATTCAATCTCAAGATATGTCGGTTTATCAGGCGCATTTTCCGGTGAAACCGTCAATTCATACATCGCCTCGTCCGGCTCTGTCCACGGATCCTCAAGCATACCGCCTTCAAAGCTGATATGCAGCAGATTCTCATCTGAACTGTACGGTTTTTCCTTAGTGACCGGAACAGGGATGTTGTGCTTTTCAGCAAACTCGACCAGTTTTTTTCTTGAATTGAGATCCCAGGTTCTCCATGGAGCAATAATCTTCAGAGATGGGTCTATGCCGATATATGCCAACTCAAAACGAACCTGATCGTTTCCTTTACCAGTTGCTCCATGGCTTAACGCGTCGGCACCTTCTTCTCTGGCAATCCGAATCTGCTCCTTTGCAATAAGCGGTCTTGCCAGTGAAGTTCCCAGCAGATATGAGCCCTCATAAATTGCATTGGCTCGAAAGGCGGGAAAGATATAATCTTCAACGAATTCTTTTTTTAGATTAGAAATGATTACCTTGTCCGCACCTGTTGCCAAACCTTTTTTCCGAACTGCTTCCCAGTCCTCTTTCTGGCCGATGTCTGCTGCATAAGCAATTACCGAGCATTTATACTCTTCTTCCAGCCATTTCAATATTACCGATGTATCCAGGCCACCCGAATAGGCAAGCACTATTTTTTTTACACTCATCCCGCAACCTCTATATTATTATTATCTTTATCAAACGAGATTATCAAACGATTATCTTTCTAAAAACACAGGAAAATAATTTCTAAAGTACTAAAAAAAGGGTGCTTTGCAAAACATTTTCAAGCGCAATAAATCATTGCAGCTTCAGACTACCTTAAATATCTGTTGGTTCTGACTCAATACCCGCTCAAAACCTGCCGTAACGCCGCAATAAGGGTATCAATTTCTTCTCTTGTCACAATGAGGGGCGGCACAAAACGGAGGACAGCATTGCCGGCAAAATTCATCAGAAACCCCTTCTCAAACATCCTGTTGACAATATCCGTGCCTGCAGCAACACCTTCTTCGGTTAACACCGCTCCTAAAATCATACCCAGGCCCCTGACTCCGGACAACAGAGCAGGATAATTATCAGCAAGTTTCTGAAGTTCTCCACGGAAATAATCGCCTCTTGCCCTGACATCCTCCAGAAAACCCTCCTCACATATCACTCTCATCGTTGCAACAGCTGCGGCAGACGCCACCGGATTGCCGCCAAATGTGGAGGCATGTGTACCGGGAACAAACGATTCAGCTATCTCACTGGTGGTCAGCATTGCCCCTATAGGCAGGCCGTTGCCAAGTCCTTTGGCCAATGTCATGATATCAGGCGTAACTCCGAGCTGTTCATAGGCAAAGAGCGTCCCTGTCCGTCCCAGACCGGTTTGAATTTCATCAAAAATCAGCAAGAGACGATGTTTATCACAGAGTTCTCTGACCCCTGCCAGATACTCAGAATCAAGGGGTCTTACTCCACCTTCGCCCTGCAGTGGCTCACAGAGTATGGCACAGGTTCTCTCGGTAACCATTTCCTCTAAAGCCTGCAAATCACCAAAAGGTGCGTGACTAAATCCTTCCGGCAGCGGCTCAAATCCTTTATGAAATTTAGGCTGACCGGTGGCGGCTACAGTTGCCAGAGTCCGCCCATGAAAAGAACCTGCAAGACTGATGATTTCATATCGCCCCTCACCACCGTGAATACGGGCGAGTTTAAGTGCAGCCTCATTTGCTTCCGCCCCGCTGTTGGCCATAAATATTTTCTCAGCAAAAGAGCTGGCCACCAGGATTTCTGCAAGATCGGTCATGGGCTCCGTATAGTAGAGGTTCGAGACATGAACAAGTTCGGCTGC
>MAXH01000171.1 GCA_001750925.1 Desulfobulbaceae bacterium S3730MH12 | reverse complement strand
GGCAGGAAAACAGTTCATAAACGAAGATAAAATGACAGGGCTCTATCAGAATCACCCTGATCGACAAATTCACAGCCAACGACATTGGAGTGAACATAGCAGACCAGGGCCTGTTTTTTTATCGGACTGCGCTGTTTATCGTCAAGGTGGAAATCCAGATCGAGAATGGAGCCGGGGTGAAGTCGGTTCAGACCGATAACATGATACTGCAGACCTCCTGCGGAGATGTTGGTGATCTGCATTACGCCTTTACACTGATCATACTGGTAGAGTGTTTTGTAAGTACCGGACAGGCTGACATCCTTGCGGTAATGGCTGCGGTAATCAAGAAGGACCCTGAAAATTGATTTGCAGCTGCAGCGAACTTTCAGGACATGTTTTTCATGTTTCAGAGTGGCAACCGTTGTCCTTTTCAATCTGCTGCAGACAGGACAGGTGATGGTAGTTGTACCGTCACTATGGACATGAGTTTTAATGGTTTGCATAGAGACTACTCATAAATGAATGGCAAAATCATTTTCAGTTCAGCGCCCGAAACAACTCCAACCCTCCTCTACGATAATCATTATTGCCCAAAAGCAAAATGAAAGTCAATGGAATATCAACTGATTGACTCTGTTATCTGTTACCGATACCGATACTTGCCACTTCTCCTGCTCTTTCTTCTCGCCATAAAGAAGATTAACAGGGCACATAAAACAAAACCAACTACCACTCCCATGAGAAAATTTTTCCAGCCTCCCCCATCCGCCAACACTACTTCCTTTTCATTTTGTCCAATGGGAGTCACCGCTTTGGTCTCCGCAAGAGCCACTTCATCAACTTTTTTCTCTGAAGTTTCCGGCTGAATGACAGCTATAGCCTGTCCAGGTTTTGCCGGAACCATCGCAAACCCCTTGGCCAGTAGTTGTGTGGTCTGGGCATCACGAACCTTACGATCCTTACTGCCCATAACAATAGCAATGATACGCCGTCCGCCCCTTTTGGCAGTGGCAGCAATGGAAAATCCGGCAGCGGTGAAATAGCCGGTTTTGAACCCGTCACAGCCATCCACACTTTCAAGGAGATGGTTGTGGGTGCGCATTATAAACTTTCCTCCCCGGAAATCCCTTACCCTGGTTCCGGTATATTCAAATACTTCGGGATGTCTGGCCATTTCACGGCATAAAATGCCAAAATCTCTTGCAGTGGTGATATCAACCTTCTGTCCCTCTGCCGGCGGCAGACCGTGTACGGAATAGAAATGAGTGTTTTTCATCCCCAATTCTTTGGCTTTCTGATTCATCAGAGCAACAAAACTTTCCTTTGATCCGGATACATGGGTCGCCAGGGCAACGGCAGCATCATTGGCTGATTGAACCATCAAGGCATACAACAGCTCTTCGACGGGGAACTGCTCTTTGGGGTCAAGATATACCTGCGACCCACCCATCTTAAATGCCTCTTTAGTTATCTTAACCATGTCGCTGAGCTGCAGGGTACCCTGTTGCACACGCTCGAGAACAACAAACAGAACCATTAACTTTAAGACAGAAGCCGGATATACATGTGCATCGGCATTCTCAGCAAACAGGACTTCGCCTGTATCTGCATTTAATAATATGGCAGAAGCATAAGGGTCTTTGCCGATATTTTTCACCGGAGCACGCCCGGCCCATGCCATCTGTCCAGCCAGAAAAACGACAAAAAGACTAATGATGAATTGTTTCATATATTTGTGATGTAAGTGAGAACCCCGACAAACGGGATAAGTAGCTATCAAGAGCGATAAAATTCCAGCTTCAGAATGTTGTAACAGTTACAAAACAGCTGGTTGGAAGTCAAGAGTTTTCGAGGTTCCCGATGTCCGCCGTGGTAATAGGTGAACCAAATAACCAAGCAGTTTCGATAATTCCTGTGAGCTGCAAACCCTTTTCCAGGAGAATGACCGAAAATATTGGTAATATAATGAAAACAATATCTTGCACACTTACATCTTGATTGCTAATAATATATGATGGTGTCGTAAAGGTCTCCCGAACCGTCATTTCCGCTTAGAAGGGAGGTAAGCAACCAAAGAACATAACCAAGTTTAAGGTGGAAAGCGAGTCACTATGGATATTTCAATAAAAGATCTGGATGATCTGAAATATGCCAAATCCCTGCTGGAGAACCCGGGGCTGGCAGCAAAAATCACAAATTCACTTGGAACTCCTATTGAAAAGGGGTTTGATTTCCTGCCAAAAAGCTGGCATAAAATTGTATCATCCAGCAGCCAGAAGGCGCTGGAGGTTGCTGCCAATTCAGCAATCCTGACCATGAAAAAGTCAGCAAAACCGGATGCAGCAAACACTCTTCATAAAATCATGGTGGCTGGATCCGGTGCAGCCGGAGGATTCCTGGGCCTTCTTGCCCTGCCGGTAGAACTTCCCGTTTCTACTGCTATCATGATGCGCTCCATTGCCGATATTGCCAGAAGTGAAAGCCAGTCAATTTCAGACCCTCAGATAAAGATAGCGTGCATAGAAGTTTTTGCCCTGGGCGGACCCGGTAAAGATGATGATGCGGTTGAAACAGGATATTTTGCCATCCGCTCCGGGCTAGCCAAATCCGTAACCGATGCAGCACAGCATATTGCCGGAAAAGGATTGAGCGGAAAAAGCTCTCCTGCGCTTATCAAGCTTATCTCACAAATTTCTTCTCGATTCGGCATCCAGGTATCAGAGAAAATGGCTGCACAGGCAATTCCTGTAATTGGCGCTGTTGGCGGTGCAGTTATTAACACACTGTTTATTGATCATTTCCAGGCTATGGCCCGTGGCCATTTTATTGTTTTACGGCTTGAAAAAAAATACGGCTTTGATGTTATAAAACAGGCATATGCAGTTTTGTGAATTAAACGCCATCAGCTTTTACTGTGGAGAAATTAAATGCGCTGGAAACAATTTTTTACCCCTGCCAAATCTATGAACAGTGCTGAAGCAAAGCAACTCCTCCAGGACCATGAACTGACAGATGTTCAAATCCTCGATGTGCGTCAGCCCGCAGAGTACCATGCCGGCCATATCGCCGGAGCCATCCTTATCCCCCTGCCCCGGCTTTCCGACTCCTATGACCTGCTGGCTAAAGATAAACCTCTGCTGGTTTATTGAGCCGTCGGCGGCAGGAGTCGCGTGGCGACTCAACAGCTTGCAGGAAACGGCTTTACCAACGCTATCAACCTCTCCGGCGGCTTCAAGGCCTGGACAGGTCAAAGCGCATTTGACGGCGAAGAAGATGGTCTGGAATTGTTCACTGATCTGTCTAAACCCACTGACGTTCTGATTATGGCCTATTCGCTGGAGGAGGGGCTGCAGGATTTTTACAATTCAATGGTATCCCGGGCTGAATCCGAGGAAGTTATCAAAGTATTTACTCATCTGGCGGCCATTGAAGATCTGCACAAGGATCGTCTCTTCAAAGAATATACCCGCATCACCGGATCCGATGACAAAGAGAAATTCCTGGCCAAGATGCAAAAACAGATGCTTGAGGGCGGGCTCACCACGGAAGAATACCTGGCCAGATTCGGCACGGACCTTGAGCGTGTGGACGAGGTTATTGGCATGGCTATGTCCATAGAGGGTCAGGCTCTGGATCTCTACAGCAGAGCAGCACAACGTGCTGAAGATGCAGACAATAAAACAACATTGGAGAAGATTGCTGCTGAAGAAAAAACTCACCTGGAAAGACTCGGTGAACTTATGGATTCAATCCTCGGAGAAAATGATGGCTAAGAAACTCCTCCTGGCCGGTGGCGGCCATGCCCATATGATGCTGCTGGCCCACATTGGCACACTTACCACGGAAGGTCATGAAGTTACTGTGGTTCAACCCTCCAATCACCACTATTATTCCGGCATGGGCCCCGGAATGCTGAGCAGTTTCTATACTGCAGAGGATATCCGGTTCAGAACCCGTTTTGTGGTGGAACGCCAGGGGGGCCGATTTATTCTGGACAAAGCTGTCCGAATTGATGCTGGCAACCGATTCGTCGAGCTTGAGTCGGGGATTCGTCAGGAGTATGATGTTCTCTCCTGCAACACCGGCAGCTTCGTCCCCTTTACTGATATCGAAGGTGAGAATGATAAAATCTTCAGTGCCAAACCCATTGAACGACTGCTCGAAGCACAAAAAAGCATCATTGGTGGTTGTAGCAACCCTGACCTGAGTATCAATATCGTTGGAGGCGGTGCTGCCGCTGCAGAAATTGCAGGAAACGTACATCATCTTGCGGTAAAAAATGGCTGCCCCGGAGTTAAAGTGAGGATTTTTGCCGGCAGCAAACTGATGAAAAATGCTACACCGGCAATACAGCGTATAGTCAGAAACTATTTCCAGAAGAAAAATATTACAATCGACGAATCCGGTCATGTTGAACGGATCGAAAATTCTACAGTGATCATGAAAAATGGCCAGAGCCACAGTTCCGATTTTATTTTTCTGGCTACAGGTGTGCAGCCGTCGCCCCTGTTTTCCACCTCAAATATGGTCACCGGGCCTGATGGAGGACTGCTGGTAAATGAATACCTCCAGTGCCCCGACCACCCCGAAATCTTTGGTGGAGGAGACTGTATCTACTATGAACCACATCCCCTGGAAAAGGTTGGTGTCTATGCGGTGCGTGAAAACCCGATCCTCCTGCACAATGTCCTTGCAAGTCTGCAGGGAGGCAGGCTGCAGCCATTTAACCCCGGTGGAAATTTTCTGGCAATTTTCAACCTTGGCGGAGAGTATGGAGCCCTGCAGAAAGGGCTGCTTAACTGGGGTGGGAAAATCTCCT
>MAXH01000170.1 GCA_001750925.1 Desulfobulbaceae bacterium S3730MH12 | reverse complement strand
TTTTTAAGAACCAGAGTTGATCGTAACACCAGGTCGTTGGACGTCAGATTGAAAAATGATGTTTCCGACCCTTCAGCGAGGTGGAGAGAACCAGTCAATTCCCCTATTCTAATATCCTGCACAGAGATCCTTGAAAAGAAATATCCTAAGAATTCAGCTGCCTTGATACCTTTGCCGATAAGATTGAAATCTTTATCGAATCCCGGACTTTCCTGCTCCCCTACTGTAATTGTACCAATCTCTATTTCCAGCTTATCCTGCCATTGCAGGGAAAAATCAGAAACTATGGCTGGACCAATGGTAAAATCATCCAGCTTAATTCCTTTTTTAAGCAAAAGTCCGGCTGCAAAGACAGTCAAACATGCAACAAGGAGCAGGATCGAAAGGACTCTAAGCCAGAGCTTTCGCTTTCTGTTATCAGAACCCCTGCTCACCTCTATACCTCCTTATTTACCCGCTGAAAGATTGTTGCGTAAACCATAAGCACTTTATCTGGTTGTAAAAGAAAACTAGTCCGCCCCCTGAGAAAGAGCAGGATCCTTCTTATGCTTAAAATTCCCATGTGTGAGGAAATGGACTGTTTCAGCCATGACATAATCGGAATTCATTATAAATGGGTGGCTCTCATGAACCACTAGAAAATCTCTCATACCGTCAACCTTCGCCCTTTCTACCGACACTTTGCCATCATCTCTGCCGGGAATAAGAAAAGAAAACCATGCATCAAAAAAGGCGTGACGATCCCCGGTAATGATACCAACCGGATAATCTACATTACCAAGTTGGTTGGGCACTGAATCCACAGCAGTTGACAACTGCATTCCGGCTGGCCCGTTCAGCCAGATGTAAAACCACCAGTCTTTCAATTTATCTGACACGTCACTGCCACGGTTCGGTGGGCTGAGCATAACAACCCTGCCCAGTTTTAGTGGCCTTTTTTTACTGAAGGCCTGGCGAACCACGATACCACCCAGGGAATGGGTAACAAAATGGATTACTGCCGGGCTGAACTCGCGGCATTTATCCACCGCCGGGGGAAAATCTTCTTCGGCAATGGACTCAATAGTTTTTTTAGTAGAAGGATAATTCAGGCTGACTGTATGATACCCTGTATCTGTCAATGTTCCCTGCATCCTGTTCATAGAGCGATACGTCCGGCTCAGGCCGTGAAGCAGTACAACACATTCACCTCTTATATTATCATCGGATGGTACTTTGACCAAAAAATTTCTTTTACTGCAACCGACAAGAGGGAGAAGAAACAGTGCGAACAAAAGGATCGTGAATACACTTGACAATCTGCACATACGAAAAAACTGCCACGGTTTCATGAAGTCATCTCGATCTGGAAAACAATGGCAAGAACCGTCGTTTTCTGCCGGGACGAAGAAGATGTTCAACCAGAATAATGCCCGCTATGGCAAACAACCCTGCAAAAAGTATCTGTCCGATACGCAGATAAAAGTTTGTACCGGCAACCTTATCGACCATAGTGGAAGTTCCAAGGAGTACAAGAAAGGTAGTCAAGCCAGAAATAAATGCTCCTGCATATGGTCCTCCCTCATATATTTTCCTGCTGAAGAAAAAAACAATAAGGAGTGTCAAAACCAGCAGGAAGGAATAGGTGGGAACGGCAACAAGCAGATTAAAAGCTATAATAATTGCAACCCCACCGATACAGCAAGCAATTGCATTTGCCTTCAGAACCTGGAAGGTAGCGTTGGAGTTTGCAGCTCCTACCATAAAACAGATCTGAATCATGGCGAAAGCGTAGGCGACCAGGTTAAAGAAAAAGAAGATAGCAACTGCAGTAAGAGCTACAATAGTGGAGACAAAAGCCAGTCGAACTCGTTCTTCTCTTGGTGGTAAAGATGGCGGCTCTGGTTTTTTCCCGGGCGAAGCCTGTCCACTTTGTTTTGCAAGAGTGTTCGGCAAAAGGGTATGGAAAAACCAACCAAAGAAAAGACCAAAGCCAAGATTCAGCAGAATGGCCATGGCAATAAATTGTGGCAGTCCGGCCCCCGACAACCCCATCATGGGTACAATAGTGATACCGAGGGTCATAAATAATGTGGAAAACGGCGGTGCTGACGGTGTATCGTTATAGTAGATATAAAAAAACAGTACTCCATACAGCGGCATGCAGATCGCAGGAAAATCAAGAAATACTTCGCTGATGACAAGTCCAAGCATCAGGCTGAAGATCAGCCGGGCCACCAGTTGAATTGCCATTCTCCAGCCGATCCATGCAGGTATCATCAGGAAGATAGTGGCAAAAACGGGGGTTATAAAAGAGAGCTGCCAGGCCACCCCATATGAAACAGCAATGGCTGCCCAGACTCCGAATGCCAGCCTAAAAGTTTGAACCGTCTGCAGGGTCATAGCATCATTAATAGATATGAGAAAGAATACTAACCAATCTAATCCAGAAACGACCAAGAGAGTTAAGAATAGGGTTATTGCCTGTATAAATAATTACATTGACCTGGCCGCCGGCCCGGCGATATCCTTTTACCTCATCATCAGTAAAGCGGATAAGTACAGGAAAATGCTGCGCCTGCCTGAGCCAGCCCTGGGTGGTCTGGACAGTGGCCAATCCGCCAATGGTGTTTGTCCCGCTATCAGAAACACCCCATCCTACACTTATAACTTCACCCTTAAAGAGACGCCCTGGCGCGGCATCAAGTACAAGGTCAACCGGATCTCCCTTTTTGATGCGTCCCAGGCTGTTTTCCCGCATATTCGCCTGCACCCAGACATCTTTTGTAGAGATGAAGGTCATAATGGGGGCACCGGGATTGGCAAAATGACCAACATCGACGGTTAAGTTGGTTATGATGCCATCGGCGGGAGCTTTGATTATTGTGCGAGTTAAATCGAGCTCTGCGGTCTCAAGTGCGGCAAGAGCGGAGCTGATACGCGCATTATCCTCTCCACTGGCGCCAAGAAGACTCTTAGCTTTCTCCAGTTCAGATCGTGCGCTGGCAAGCCTTGCCTTATCAGCTTCAATCTTTGAACGGGCATCGTCAGCCCGTGAGACAGAAGCCGCTCCCTGTTTTGAGAGCTTTATAATACGCCGGCCTTTGACTTCAGAATTACGAAGATTTGCCTCAGCTTCAGCTATTTTTGCCTGGGCGGTGGTCACCGTACTGATATCCGCAGCGGAAGTCTGGCTTGCCTGCTGCAGTTCAGCCTTGGCCCGGCGAACCGCCAGCTCATATTTTTCCTGATCAATGACAGCCAGTTTCTCGCCATTGGAAACGACCTGGTTATTTGTCATATGCACCTCGGTCAAAATTCCCGACACTTGAGGAGCAACAGGCACGATAAAAGCCTGAATCCGGCCGTTGCTTGTGTACGGTGTATATTTATCGCTAACCAGATGCCAGACAAAAAGTGCAACACAGACTGCAAAGATAATTCCTGTCCAGAGCCTTACAGGATCCCGTTGTTTCTTTTCTTCAACCACTTCATTTTCTTCTGCAGGTTCTTCAGCGGGAGTTAATTCTTGATTTGTGTTCTTTTCTTCAGACATTTTCTTGTTATCAGTTATTAATGGTTAATGCACTTGAAAATAGCAACCTAACAGCCTAACTGCCTACAGCCTATCTACCTTCTTTTTCTTTTATATTCTGTCTATCAGATATATACATCCCGACCAGCCAGGCCACAAGAACAGCAGTGAAGAACTGCCCGACAATGGCCTCCATTTGACAAAGAGCAGCCGCCC
>MAXH01000169.1 GCA_001750925.1 Desulfobulbaceae bacterium S3730MH12 | reverse complement strand
ATCAATCAACCATTGATCGATATCATCATACCGAATTGGAATGGTGAGCGTATGCTGGCGGATTGCCTGCACTCATTGAGTATGCAGACTTTCTCCGGTTTCCGAATCATCGTTATAGATAATGGTTCAGTAGATGGATCCGTAGCTTTACTAAAAACGAAATTCCCCCAGGTTCAGGTTTACAGATTTGATGAAAACAGAGGCTTTACAATTGCCGTAAACAAGGGGATTCGCGAAGGGGCGGCTCCCTGGATACTTTTGTTGAATAATGATATGGAGGTTGCACCTGATTGCCTGGAAAACCTTCGGCTGGCCATAGAGAAATATCAGGATCACCAGTTTTTTGCCCTGAAAATGTTGAATTTTCATCAACGTGATCTTATCGATGGGGCAGGGGATGCTGTACTCAGGGGTGGAGTCGGCTATCGTCTCGGCACCATGCAACGTGACAGCGGCTATTACAATGTAGATAGAGATACTTTTGGTGCCTGTGCCGGAGCAGCACTGTATAAACGTGAGCTGTTTGAAGAAATCGGGGTTTTTGATGCCGATTTTTTTGCCTATCTTGAAGACGTTGATCTCAATCTGCGAGCTAGAAGGCGAGGGATGCAGTGTCGGTATGTCGCTTCCGCTGTAGTATATCATATTGGCAGTGCCACTTCCGGTTCTAAGATTAATAACCTGACTATTCGGCTCTCTACACGAAATAATTTCAGTGTTCTTCTGAAAAATTATTCCCTCTGGATGTTTATACGTTTTTTGCCGTCTATCATCGTTTATCAACTGATGTGGGCTCTTTTTTCCTGTATAAAAGGGAGAATAGTACCCTATTGCAAAGGAATAGGGCAGGCTGTGATGACATCTGCAAAATTTATAAGAAAACGTAATGCAATTTTAAATCACAGAAAAAATATCCCCGAAAAGGAATTTATTGCGATGATCAGTTCGGCTGAGCAGGAAGCGGTAAACTCTATTATGGCAAGGAGAAAGGCGGCCGGCAAAAACAATTTCCTTTTGCTCTGCTACAGTAAGCTCTTTCTATAAAATATCGCAGTTATGACAGGTTTAATACACATAATCATCGTAACTCATAATTCATCTGATGTTTTGCCCCGTTGTCTGGCACATCTCGCCGGTCAGAGTGCTTCAATAACCTCTATTGTCATTGTTGACAGTGGCTCAACAGACACACATTATCTGGATGATTTTGCGCAAAAGGAAGGGAACAAACTCATTCTGTCCGATAATATTGGTTTTGCCCGGGCTAATAATCTTGGTTTCAGTGAAATAACTGACCAGGATGGAATCGTAGTGTTTCTCAATCCGGACACTTTTCTACCGGAAAATTTTCTCTCTCAGGCTATTGAGGTATTTAACGAAAATCTCAACGCCGCTATTGTTTCAGGTAAACTGCTTGGTTTTAACCCGGATCAGGGGGAAAAAACCGGCAAGATAGATTCTACCGGTATATTCAGAAAATGGTATGGCCGCTGGTATGATCGAGGGAAAGGCGAAAACGATAGTGACCGGTATAATCTCATCCAGCAGGTTCCTGCAGTTTGCGGGGCTCTTATGGTCTGTAGAATGGAGCCATTGCACAGGTATAATGGCGAGGTTTTTGATAGCGACTTTTTTTTATACAAGGAAGATATAGAGCTCAGCCTTCGTTTGCGCCGGGATGGTTGGAGATTGATATACGATCCTCGTCTTACTGCCTGTCACTGCCGCGGCTGGCAAAATAAAAGGGGAAGGATCCCGTTTGCACTTCGCCTTATGGCAGCAAAAAATGAAGTGATGCTCTATCGGAAACATCCTTCACCGTATATATTGTGGGCGTTGATGAAATATATTCTGGTTAGAGTTTTCCGGGTATGATTTCTTGGAAACAGCTATGATTAATACAACTCAACCACTACCGTCCATCAGTGTTATAGTTCCTACCCTTAACGGTGAAAAAACACTGGAACAATTTTTTGCCAGCCTGCAACAGCAAAACCTGCAGCCTGCCGAGATTCTTGTTGCCGACTCTTCTTCGGAAGATCGCACCGTGGCTATTTGTAAAGAAAACGGGGCAAAGGTCTGGTCAATATCGCGGCATGAGTTTGACCATGGCGGCACCCGGACATTTCTCGCAAAACAGGCTTTTGGAGATATTTTAGTTTTTTTCACTCAGGATGCAACTCTGGCCAGTGCTGATGCACTCAGTCTGTTAGTTGAGCCTCTTCTTGAATTTGATACATGTGCAGGATCATACGGCAGACAACTTCCACAGCCGGATGCAAGTTGGCATGCAACCTTTCTCCGAGAGTTTAATTATCCGAATAAGTCGTATCTGAAAACATTTGTTGATAGAGAGAGGTTCGGTTTAAAGACAATATTTACTTCAAACTCTTTTGCTGCCTATAAAAAGGAGCAATTGTTTGAAGTCGGTTGCTTTAAGAACGGTTTGATTTTTGGTGAGGATACTTGTACTGTTGGAAGAATTCTTGAGGCCGGGTATACCATCGCATATGTCGCTGATGGTGCAGTTTATCACAGCCATAACTATTCTCCGGGCGAAGAGTTTCGTCGATCTTTTGATATTGGAGTATTGCACAGTTCTGAGAAATGGTTACTCAATACATTCGGTAAAGCTGAAGGGATTGGATTGAAATATGTTAAATCTGCCCTTGCCAGACTCAATAAGGAACATCGCTATCTCCTGAGTTTTGATTTTATTCTACGGACAGGTATGAAATTTCTTGGATATAAACTTGGGAGAAGTTTTCAGAGTCTGCCAGTATCATTAAGACCGGTTTTTAGTATGAACAGTAACTGGTGGCGAAAAGAAAAGTATGTTATCAATTAATCTCCGGGAGCAGAGCTCCCTGATTGCCAGGCTTCTACATTTGATCGACTGCTTTACGGTAGTCGCTTATTTATCATTACTGGTTTTATGGTACAGGGTGCCCTGGAGTCCTTACTATAATCGTCTACTCATTATCACTTTCGTCCTCTGCTTCCTCAGTTTTCAGTCTTTTCAGCTGTATCGGTCATGGCGGGGCTGGAAATATTTTCGTGAATTTTTCGTGATTTTAAAGGCCTGGGCAGCAGTGATCGGCCTTTTGCTCTTTTATTTTTTCATCTTTAAAATATCAGACGGCTATTCACGGGTAGTTTTCTTTGTCTGGTCGATAACAACTCCTTTCCT
>MAXH01000168.1 GCA_001750925.1 Desulfobulbaceae bacterium S3730MH12 | reverse complement strand
GACAGTGAGGACAGTGAGGAGACAGAAGTGGATGACGAGAATTTAGATTCCAATGATGACCCGGAACTGGTCGATCCCCCCCAGGACGTATAGCTATAAACAGAATTCAACCAACCCTGACAGGAGCTCTGCTTCAGCAGTTCCGCAAAAATACAACTTCAATCCTCCCAGGTTTCTAATTTCCCCACAATGAAATCATTGATTGCCTGTTGTTCTTCGTTACCCTTACCACTTATCTCCATGGGTTCGCCAAAGGAAAAATAGGCGGTCTTAGTTGTATCTATTTTGCCAAAATCTTTTACCATACTGCCATTTCGCCAACCATCTGTCTTCAATGCCAGCGGGATAACAGAAACTTCCGCTTTTCTGGCCAGTTTCACACCAATAGAACTCATCTTTTTTGGATCAAACGTTTGCGACCTGGTAGTCTGGGGAAACACAATAACTGAGACACCTCGACCAAGCCTCTCCTTGCCTTCCGTCATAACAACCTTTAGATCCTGTCTCGGATTCGTCCTCCCCACTGCAACCGGATCACGCGTGTGCATCACATGTTTAAAAACCGGATAGTTAAGCAGACTTTCCTTTATCACAAACGTTACATCCATGAATGGTTGAATAATAGCAGGCAAAAGCAATGTCTCCATCATACTCATATGATTGCCGACTATGATTGCAGGACGGTTGTGGTTCTTAACATGATCAATCCCCGTAATCTCAACTCGAACACCAATTTTTTCAATTGCCTGCAATACCTCATAACTGCTTTTTCCCCAGTCAGTTCCATCATATGTCCCTCGTTTTGCCCTCCTGGCGGCCTGAGCAACAATGAAAAACACACGACAATAGAATGAAGTGGATGGAAAAATCTTATTGGACCAGGATGACTGTCTCTCAGAACTCGAATAAGTTGAATTGTGGTATTGTAATCTGTGCATAATAGTAAGAATATATTCTACAAGGCGCTATCTGGTCTTCTACAACTGTTGAACATAGCAGTAACTATCCATCAAAGGAACAAGTCTCAATGTAAGTTGTATTGATACCCATGAAATTGTTGGGGAGCGGAATTTGTTTTTTCACCCATTTATCCTGCTGCCTGCTGACCTCGTGCAAAACAACATCACTTAAAGGGATATATTTCTGTACTGATTTCCCCTTAAACAGCCCGTAAAAGGATCCTTTGATATCAAAAAAGGAATTAACCCTCATCTTTGTTACCAGGTGGATTGCTTTTTTCTCCTCCTGGGTTTTTTTCTTCAGTACATCTGCCCTTAGCTTCTCCTCCTTATTCCCCAACGCTCTAAAATTATCATGGAAGAAAATGATATTGGGCTGCCTTATCTGAACTCGATCAAACTTCTGAAAATCACGGATGCCATCAATGGAGATGGTGACGTTAAACATCAACAAGGCATCATTAAAGCTCTTCTCCGCGGGATCTTTCCAAAAAAAGTTGGCACTGTTAAATATATCGGTTGTACGTAAGGTGGAATTGGGGATATGTATCTCCCCTGAATATTGCTTACCCGGAGTAAATACCCCTATTTCCCTGCTCGTTTCCTCCATACCTGCCCCTTCTGTGATTTTCCTTATTAACGGAGCCCCAAGCAGCTCCCTGCATGTATAATAATACGGAAAAATAAAAGGAAAGGCAAATAATGTATCATACCACAAATTTTCTTTTCTTTGCAGTTATACAACAACGCTGCCAGTATAGAGCTAACCTTCTGGGAGTTCCGTTCCTTTATTCATTATCTCCACATATTGATAGTAGCTAAATATCCGGTTACGCTTTCGAGCTGTCAACTCTCGCACAATCCCTATACGCTCTAAATAGGTGGAGCCTGCTGGTCACCCTTTTCTTCATAAATGTTCAGGTGTGTCAGTGAATGAAAATTGAAGAGTCCACTGGCAACATTAACCATTAAAGCAATCCTGCTGCAAGTTTATATGTTTCCTGAATCTTCTCGGAATTCAGAATGGAAAGACGACTACCCACACTGAGAAATCAAAATCAGAGGTGAATAGTCACCTCAACCTGAGTGTGGTCTGATGCAATTAGAGATTCGATGCAGTAATATTAAGCCGTCTGGCTGTAAATCACAGAGTATCGATGCCAAAGATCTTGGGTTATTTGGTATCCAGGAAAAAGTTATTGAATTACTTTTTAAAAAAAATACCGGGGAAAATCTTTTATACATTGAAGAGAATAAAAATCACAGAAATTCCGATTACTTGAGAAAATGGGAAAACACCTGCAAATGTACGAGATACATTATAACAATTATTCTTGAAATTCAATACACTTCTGGTCATATACTCCGTCAATTGTCTGACCCCAAATCTGGCTGTTTGCTACCCAAAACTGGCAACACTGAATACGTTTGAACAATCAAAAAAATGAGAGACATTCTATGATGGGACCAAAAGAAGAACTGTATTCAGAAAAAATTCGGAACCTTGCCTATTCCACTGGTATAGATGTTTTAGGGTTTGCTGAGGCGTCCGAATTCACAGACTATGCATTGAAGCACTCTCGACGACGAGACCCAAAGCTCACTTTGCCGGAAGCAAAAACGATCATAGTTGCAGGTATCTACATTGGAGAGCTAACTCTTCCTGACTGGGCAAATCCCTGGTATGGCCGAACAAGCAGGCTCTATCTTTCAGAATTTTTTCTTGATATTGTAAAACCGCTTGAACCAATTGTGAATTTTCTAAAGCAGAAGGGATATCAGGCAATTGTTTGTGATAGTTCTACTGAGGAAGGATCAATTCTTCCATTAAAGCTTGCCGCAATAAGAGCAGGCTTAGGCTGGCAGGGCAAGCATTCCTTACTTATATCAAAAAAGTATGGGACGTTTTTAGCACTTGGCGGAGTTATCACAAACGCTGATCTTGATTATAATACCAAAGAAGAATCCAACCGATGCCACAAATGTGACAAATGCCAGAAAGCCTGTCCCTTAGCAGCGTTAGATCAACCTTATGCCTTGAATAGAGAAAAATGTCTATCAAATATATTGCAGGTTGACCATTTGCCTACAGAGGCTCTGCCGGTTATGGAAAATAGAATTGGTGACTGTGAAATATGCCAGCAAGCCTGTCCTTGGAACAAAAAACACCTTAATAACCCCTTATTAACGAACAAGACAGAATCTTTTCAAGAAAGAATCGGAGCTTGGAAGAACTTTTTTTACTTACCAAATTTAGCAAAACTAACTGAAAAAGAATACAGGAAAATTCTGGGTCACCTTAATACTGATATTCCATTTAAACTGTTTCACCGAAACGTTTTGGTGGGACTGGAAAGAGCAAAGAAAATGGAGCGAAAGAGCGAGAAAAACCTTTCGGCTCCTTCCGGGTTAGGCAGTATGTAAAACGCTGATGACAGTTGTCATTTTTCTTGTCCGGCAGGTCATATCGTTACTGCTCCACACAGTATAATCTATTCTCTTTATGACAACTCGAACTCTTATAAATTGATCTTTTTTTCCCTCTTTGGCTACTATCGCCTATATATGCCCAATTTTGTGTGGTTATGTCTCTCCATGTGAAATTTATACAATTGTTATCCTTATCATATATCGTCCCACTGTACGTCGTGTTTGTCCAGACATCTAAATACGAATTGATTAACATTCCTTTTTCATCGATGTTTATAGCATGTTCTAATGTAGTGTTTGTTAACTGTCCCCAATTTTCAGCTATTTGATCGCCATTTGACAAAACATACGGGATATTGTGATGTTTGGTGAAGCAATTAATCGGTGAATATGTACTGTCACTTATCCATGCTTTGAAATGCCGGCCTGCTAGTTCTGCGTTAGTTGCCGCTAAATCATTACATATTATGTCAGCGTCTGCCACCCCGCCAAAATCTCCTTGATGAGTAGTACTGGTTAGGAATACAACTTTTTTTCCGGTTATATCATTCCCACTGCTTTCTTTCGTCATCTCCGCGTAAATTATAGAAACAGAAAACACCACCCCCAGCACAATCAAAGACAGTGTAAAATTGAACTTTTCCATTTTGCTCCTCCCTCCCTATTTTCTGTTAAATTTAGGCTAAAAGGATCTGTATAAGCTCCTAGCAGGAGATAAATAAGGACATGAGTGGCACTCCATAATCTCTCATTGATAAATGGCATAGCCTGTTGCTCCGTTGAAAGGCATAGATTCACATCCGGGCGGCTGCCTCGTATAAGGATCGAGAATCCTTATTCCATTCTCTTTTAGTTCCCAATAACGACGGATCGGTTGCGTCCTCAATAGTGTATTCTGTATAGGCGTCGAGATATTGAGTTCCGGTCCAAAACCATATTCTAGTTCCCCATGCCAGGTTTACACGATCATCTTTAATCCCACCCAAAAGGTCCGCTCTCCATCCCTCCTCAATCTGATAGCGTCCGTTGATTTTTGGATGATCGGTGGCATAAATCGACAAGTTATTGCTCGTAAAGAGGAGCTTCAATTTATCTTGTTTTTTTACAAAATTGAAACTGGGACGATATACACCTAGTCTCGAATTGTTAATGAGATAAAAAACATAGGCTTTCTGGCCATTCCCAATGTTTTCCACAATGTCACAGTCTGTCGCTGAGACGAGCCGAGAAAAATCTTCTTCCTGAAAATCCTCTGCAATAAGGTCTTCCCAAATAATACGCGAAACTTCTTCCGGATTTTGGCATGGTACACAGCGCAATATATATTGAATGAGCGCATTGTCGGCCATCCACCGGTCGTCCCGATCCTGGGTCTGGGATGCTGACCCTGATACACCCTCCGTTATATTACTCTGATCCGACGATACCACCGGTGCCATAGGCAGTAGAAATAATCCCAAAAACAGAATAGTCAGATACATTTTCAAGGGATTAGATTCCATCTTGTTCTCCTTTTGAATATGATTTAGACGAAAGGCCATACCTCTGGCTGCAGAGGCAAATTCCACCAAGCCCCGGGGGGCAAGTTTTGGAAAGGCTTGGCCTCGAACGAATGCTAGCATCTGCCTGCCATAAGTCCTGGGCGAAAGGATTCCATAGGAGAGAACGGTTGTGTCGCACACTGCTTCCCGGGTCCAGGTGAGACGGCGCATGACAAACCAGACAAGGGGATGGAAAAAATAAACGATTCTCACCAGTTCCTGGAGACAAATCGTAAGATCATCCCAGCGTTTTACATGTACCAGTTCATGGGCCAGGACCGGTTCAAGGGCAGCATTCCCTGCCGGATACACCAGGTGTTCTGGCAGGACCAACAGAGGCCGGAAGAGCCCAATGGTAAAAGGTGGCATATCTGAGGAAACCACCTTTATCTTCACAGTTCTACGGATATGTAATCGCCTGCGCCAGATCCGGACTATATCCAAGGCAGCGGGATCCAGAACCGCCTTTCCCTGTCTTGCGATCTTCCAAAACCGTCGGCGCTTGCAAAAAAACAGTACCAGGAGGAGACTGACAACTGTAAAGTAGGTACAGTAGATAATAAAACAAAACCACTCCAGTGCGGTTAGGGATGGATTCATTGCTGGTCTGCTAGCGATTGTCGGGACCATCCCTGGGGAATTTTGACCATTAGTTATGAAGACATCAGGAAGAGAGACAGCTATCAGTTTTTGGTGGTCCTGAACAATAAGAGGCGCATGCGGAAAAGCGAAAAATGGCCGGGAAACCATGTCTGGTGTCAAAGACCGGATCAGATGACCGGCGCTCCAGGGAACTGCCATATCCGGCGGTAGCATCAGGCGCAAAAGGAGCAGAAACCACAGTCCGTGCTGCCATCGGGGATATTTTCCCCGGCAGCATTTCACCAATCCCCAGATTGGGGGGAACAGAACTAGGACATAAAGTGATTGTACCGATAAAATGCTGAGAACAGCCAGTGCGATCTCATCAGGACGTATCATGGCGATCCTCCTTCTCATTTGCCAGGAGTTTTTCCAGTTCCCGCATCTCTTCAGGGTTCAAGGCTTTGCTCTTGGAAAAAAGAGCGACCACTTCTCCGTAGTCCAGTTCCAGAACCCGGTCTGCAAAAAACTGGACAAACCGGGTGAACCCCGTGGGCCTGGATATAAGAGGACGGTAGAGAAAAACACCGTGGAATTGTTCTCTTGCTAGCAATTGCTTTCGGATCATCCGGTCCATCATGGTCTTGGTTGTGGAATAGACCCAGTCATGAGTTGCGGTTATTTGGTCGTGAACTTCCCGTACACTCAATTTTCCACTTTTCCAAATGATTCTCAGGATATCAAATTCCGCTTTGGTCAAATCCGGCAGGCGTGGATTTTCGGCCATGGGAAACCTCTTTGTTAATATTTAATACAATTGTTACATTTGTAACAGACATAATGTTATGTGTCTCATATTCAAGGTTAAATGTCAAGCATTTTAATGGGAAATAATCCTCGCCAGAAACCTGGATGTCCTTCTGCTCTTTAACATGACATATTGAGGAATGCCCTGGGTTATCTGGATCTCACAATCCACGTAACTTATGGTTCTTTATCTCAATCAAATCAGTATTGCATGAGAGAAAGATATAACTTGGCAATCCTTGATTGGAAAGCAATACTACAGGTTGAGCTTCCTCCTGATAATACGAATCAAAGGTATTCACAAAAACAACGAGAATATGGTCTGCCGCTTTCTAATACGATTTCAAAAAGAGCGCGTGACGACGAGGCGTCATAAAAACCAAAGGAAATCATCTCTTATTCATTTGAAGAAACCGGTCTATTCGACATCACCAAGCGAAATGGCAGCCACCATTCGCAATATTCTGGATAAAGATATGGACTAATGGATTCCCTCTTCGTAAAGTAAGGTTTTTATTTGCGAGAAACACTCTCTTTCGCAAAGATGATAAGTGGCATTGAAGGCTAATTGCATAAAAATAAAAAGCGTTGATCACGGTACGTTGAGAAATAATGCCTCCATGTTACGGAGGAAGAGATGACATTCTTTTTTGCTTTCGTCGTGTAGGTAAAAAAGGAACATGACAGATAGCAAACTGCGAGATAGAAACATGATAATTATCCTGTACATCAGGCCTTTGGAGGGCAAAAAGTGATTCCCTGGGAGGAAATTGATCGGGCGGAGGTCCCGGGAGGTGAGGGAGAAATTATCCTGCGAAAGCGCGGGACAGAATTTTCGATCCGAGCCGCCACCACAGAGCTTATGAACAGCCGTCTCCATGGGTCAGAAGATGCCCTGGCTGAGCTGACCTGTAGCCGGATTAAACGAAAATCTGATCAAAGGATTCTTATTGGTGGCCTGGGGATGGGCTACACCCTGGCAGCAGCACTACAACATTCGGGGGATGATTCTCTTATCACCGTAGCCGAATTGATTCCGGCTGTAATCAGATGGAACCGGGAACATTTTGGGCACCTGGCGGGAAAACCCTTGGATGATGGCCGGGTCTCAATCCAGCAAGAAGATGTGGCGGAAACTATCCGCAGGAAAAAATCTACTTGGGATGCCATACTTCTTGATGTTGACAACGGCCCTGATGGGCTTACTCGAAAGGCAAATGACCGCATTTATGGTATGAACGGTCTGAAAAATGCATTTTTTGCTCTTCGCACTGGAGGGATGCTGTCCATATGGTCATCAGGGGTAGACGAACAATTCACCCATCGCCTGAAGCAGTGCCAATTCCAGACAGAAATTGTAACTGTACGGGCTCGGAAACTTGGGAAAGGTGCCAGACACACAATCTGGCTTGCGACAAAATCCTGAACAAACCCTGAGGTTAAAAGAGAAGAACCAAATCTCAAAGTTAAGAAAGTATAAAAGAGGTATTAAGTAATGACTGACGGAACAAAAAGAGCCGATGTTCAAGCTGGCAATAAAGTTTCCATTGTATTGAAGCAGGATCAGCGATCCGGAAAGCTTACCGAAGGTACAGTTAAAAATATTCTGACAAAATCGGCAACCCATCCTTATGGTATAAAGGTTCGTCTGGATAATGGTCTTGTCGGTAGGGTCAAAAGAATTCATACTACCAATTGCGGCACGCGGTAATGAACGTGGAGGCGAGGTGTTGTAGGCAATCATAGAGGGGCACTGCAGCTGGAACGCTATCAGAATTATGTAAAGCTCAAGACGGAATCAGAGCGCAATGGAAAATTTGAATTCTCATAAGGGTGAAAAAATCAGACCATTCGGACATGTTATTCATCATGTAAGGAAACGTACGAGTAACTATGAGTAGAAAAGACAAACGACGCCGCTATAGACTTACACTTGAGTATGACGGTACCAATTTCAGCGGCTGGCAAAAACAAGTGGATGCCCGGACTGTGCAGGGGGATGTATTGAGGGGTGCTGTGCGTGTTTTTGGTGAAGTCCCGATGAATCTTCAAGGCTGTGGTCGAACCGATTCAGGAGTTCATGCTCTTGAATATGTGGCCCATCTTGAGGTTGCAGGTGATATGGGTCCGCATGAAGTTGCAAGAAAGCTCAATGAGACCCTGCCTAAAGATATCGCAGTAAAGTCTGTTGAGGCGGCGGGCTTACGTTTTCATGCACGTCATAACTGCATAGCCAGAAGCTATATATATCAGCTCCGCACAGAAAAATCGGCCTTTGGCAAACGTTTTGACTGGTGGGTGCAAGCGGAGTTGGATCTGCCTGCTATGCAGCATGCCGGATCGCTAATGACAGGCATGCATGATTTTGCAGCTTTTGCCGAAAAAAAAGAGCTGAAAAAATCAACCAAGGTATTGATTCATAAAGTTGAGGTTTTTACAGAGAAGGAAATTCTCAAGATCCGGGTTGTCGGGTCTCATTTTCTCTGGCATATGGTTCGACGGATGG
>MAXH01000167.1 GCA_001750925.1 Desulfobulbaceae bacterium S3730MH12 | reverse complement strand
GGGGTGATTCTCAAAATCGATAGAATCACCCCCTTCAAAATGAAAATGGGGTGAATGAGGAGGATCGAACTCCCGACCTTCTGGGCCACAACCAGATGCTCTAACCTACTGAGCTACATTCACCGCATGTTTTTTTTGTAAGAAAAACGTGTCTTTTATACCCGGAAAGAGACGTTTTTGCAAGAGTTAAATTTTATGATTCCAGGTAACTATTCGGGGACCTGATTATTTTTTTGATCTGTTCAGTTTACGTTAAAGATTCTCTTTACAATGCATACATTTTTTAGCCTGGGACTTGATGATTTCTGCACAGTAAGGACATTCCTTTTTAAAGTTTGCATCTAGCATCATTTTGATATTCATATTTATTTTTTGTTCAAAAGTACCATCCCTGAAGGTATGGTTTCTAAGGGCATCGATGCAGGAAAGGTCATTTAATTTTATAAGATATTCAAGAGCTGATGCCTTGTTACCCTTCAAGGCCGACTCATCAAGCAGCAACGTTAAAACCGGACTGAGGTTCTTTTTTTCGACACAGGTTTTAAGCTCTTCAACTGCTTCTTTCTCTTTCTTATATCGTTTATTTTGATTTCTTATTGCCTCTTTATCAACAAGGCTACCTTTAAAAGCGTCTTTATTTCCCACCATCATTACATTACTTTCTTTACTTCCCGGCAATTCCATATATCTATAGGAGGCGTGGTGTCCATATTGTTCTCCCACATGTTCCCAGCCTTTCAGGAACAGTGAACAGTAGTCATTAAGACAAATAAATAAAACATCCGACCCCCAGCCGAGACCGTCGCCTACATGTATTTGAGGTGCTTCACAGCAAGACAGCTGTGTCTTGCAGTGAGGACAAATTTTAATCTCATCCAAATAATCCAAATCTCGATCCGACATAATTCTACTCCTTCTAAATATATAAAATCACAAGAATATTACAGCTGTTGTCCGATAATATTTCTCATGATATCAAAAATCAACCTTGAAATATTTTTTCACATACTATTTGCAGTAATGCTAAAAAAACAATTCTATTTCATGCTTGGCCCGCTCATCACTTCATCAACAGCCTTTGCCTGCTTCATACGTGATTGAAGAAATGATGGTGTCATTGATTTCTTATTTTCTTCCATTATTTCAAATAATTTAGCAATATTTCCCTGTTCTGCTAATGCAGTGACGGTTTCAAAGTTTTCTGCAAAGCTGCGGACAATTTTCTTTCCGTCTCCGGTTGTTGCCATGATCTCCGCATAAGTCATCGGGTTCTGATTATGAACACGCGCCATTGCCAGAATACCATAAAGAGAGGTGAGAGTAGAGTGACTGCCGATATCATCGCAGCTGATCGAATGTTGATTCAAGGTCATGGCCAGAGCGACAGAAATAGCTGTCGGCAATTTCTGTCCAACTCCCATGAGCAAATCATGTTTTTTTGCATTATCATGATAAATATCTGCGCCATGTTTATAAAGAAATGCTTCAAATTCACTGCAGAAACTGCCACTCCTTGATGTTCTGACAATGGCAGCGTTTTTATCTTTCATAGTCATTGCCTGGGGACCCCAGAGGTTATGCACAAACATCACCTCAACCCCCTGGCTCGTCGATTCAAGTGCTGTCCGGATGGTATTTTCAGATTCACCGGCAAGGATGATAAGAGCCTGACCATCTTTCAGTAACGGTCCGTACTGTTTAATTGTCTCAGAAGTTGCAGAGATAGGAACACAAACAATGACTACATCGACCATGTCAATCATCTGCAGGGGAGTAATTGATGACGAGCGACCGGTAATGTACGTTGCATAGCCCTCATTTCCAAGTCGGTCAGCAAACCATTCAGACATCTCTCCACTGCCGATAAATCCGAAACCCTTAATCTTTTTTACCCGCATATCAACGCGGGGAAAAGATCCAAGAGTCTTTAGAGCGGATTCTTCCTGAATGATGTTGGATTCAATAGTGTTGAGAGCACCTTCTATGTTAGGATCTTTTATATGTCCTTCAACCTCAACATAAATTCGCAGTTTTTGCGTTTTAATATCATTTTCAGATTGAAGATCGAGGATATTAATACCCCGTCTGGTGAATTCTCCGAGGATATCTGCAAGCATACCGACCCGGTCTTTTAATGGTCTGGTAATTATGGCAGTGGCATCATAGCCTGTTACGGGGGCCATTTTTTTTCCAATAACAGCGAACCGTGTTTTGTTGTGGGGTACTACCTCTCGGGCAACAAGCTCAAAGCCATATTTTTTAACCAGTTCCTCAGAATCGATGACTGCGTGATCCAGCCTCCGCTCCTTTATTATTGCCCTCATGGCATGGTCAATATCCTGCACTGCCATTAAGGTTGCATCCGGGAAGTGATCTTCTATATACTCTTCACACTGTCTGAAAACAGATCCGCGGCCAACAAGAGTGGATATCTCGGGGCGGTTTTTTTTTCTGGTTGAGAGGATCCCTAAAGAAAGGTGTATGGGAAGGACTACGTTATCAATCCAAAACCCCTCTTCCATTTTTGATACAAGTCTGAAATATTCCTTTACCTCTCCCTCTCGCGTGTTATAGACCGGGATGAGGGCGTAATCCACCTCTCCTTCACTAAAAGCATTGATGATATCTGAAAGCTTGTGAAAGAGGATCAAATTCGTATCAGGGGCATATTGTTGGGCTGCCTGGTAACAATCCGAGCCGATAGGACCTATAGTAGCAATAGAGGGCATATTTAAATATCCATAAGAAAACAGTCTTTTGCCTGCTCAACGCTGTGCAAAATATACTTTCTACGGTATTTACGCAACACTTTTAAAACCTCACTTTACCTCTGCCATTATTAATTGAAAGCAAATGACACCAGATGTCTCAGAATATTTATCATCTTTAAAAGGTTCTTCAAAATTTGGCTCCCAGGTGGTATATCATAAGGTAATCCCCGCTGTAGAACCTCGGTTTGCCACTCATCCCCCCAAACTCAACCTGTCAATACTCAGGCAATTGAGAGAGACAGGAATTGATAATCTCTACTCCCATCAGCAAAAAGCGATCAGCTCAACCCTGCAAGGGAGAGATGTTCTTGTTGCCACCCCAACGGCATCAGGTAAAAGTATGATTTATAACCTGCCGGTTCTCAATGATCTGTTTACTGACGATCCTGGACACTCTCTCTATCTCTTTCCATTGAAAGCCCTTGCCAGGGATCAATTTAATGTTCTGGATAATCTGTTCTCTTCATTACCTGGTTCTGTAAAAAAACAGCACAAAAATATAGCAGCACTTTTTGATGGTGATACCTCACCATATATGAGAAGCAAAATAAGGAAAAACCCTCCTCCGGTTATACTTACAAACCCTGAAATGGTTCATCTTTCGATATTGCCATACCATGACAGCTGGGCTCAACTCTTTAAAAAATTACGCTATATAGTGATCGACGAAGTACATAGCTATCGTGGTATTTTTGGTTCCCATATGGCCTGGGTGATACGAAGACTGCGGAGAATCGCTTCACACTATGGATCGCATCCAACGTTTATACTGCTCTCCGCAACTATAGGAAACCCGGGTGAACTCGGCAGGTTGTTACTTAATAGCCCTGTACGGGTTATTGATAAGAGCGGTGCCCCCCAGGCTGAAAAAAATATGCTGATGCTGAATCCCTGGGACAGTGCGGCCTATACCGCAAGCCAGTTGCTCGAAGCTGCTGTAAAAAGGGGATTACGAACAATAGTTTATACCCAGTCAAGGAAAATGACTGAGCTGATAAACCTCTGGACTTCTCCCAAGCTAGGGGACCTGGCATCAAAGTTAAGTTCGTACAGAGCAGGGTTTTTGCCTGAAGAGCGGCGGGAAATTGAAAAACAGCTTTTTTCCGGGAATTTGCTTGGCGTCATCTCAACATCAGCGCTTGAACTCGGTATCGATATAGGAGACCTGGATCTCTGTATTCTTGTGGGGTATCCAGGATCTATTATGGCTACCTGGCAACGAGGTGGACGGGTTGGGCGGGGCATAAGAAAATCCGCAATAGTGATGATTGCACAGGAAGATGCCCTGGATCAGCATTTTATGAAACAGCCTGAAGATTTTTTCAGAAGATCCCCTGAAAGTGCTGTACTCAATCCTGAAAACATGGTGATCATGGATCAGCACCTGCATTGCTGTGCGGCAGAGCTTACCCTTGACAGTTCTGAACCTCTTCTTAAGAACAAGGTCATTCAACAGCAAATAGCAGCTCTTACCCTAAAGGGTATCCTGCTTGAGACAGAATCCGGTGGAATCTGGCTTTCATCGAGAAAGCAACCGCAGCGGTTTGTCAATTTGAGAGGCGGTGGCAATCAAATTGCAATCATCAGCAATGAGAGTGGTGAAATTATTGGAGAGATAGATAGCGGCAGGGCATTGAAGGAATGTCATCCGGAGGCAGTATATCTCCACAGGGGTACAACCTGGGTCGTTGAGCGGCTTGACCTTATTGCCAGAGAAGTTGTTGTCCGGCAGGATAAACCGAACTATTTTACCCGCCCAATGTCGAATAAACGAACCGAGATACTGGAGTTGATTGATAAAAAATCGAGTTACGGCGTTGATGTTTCTTTTGGCAGGCTCAAGGTTACGGAGAAGGTCACCGGCTTTCAGAAACGAAGCAGTCTGACACACAAATTGATTTCCGCCATCCCACTTGATTTACCGGAACAGACAATTGAAACTGAAGGGATGTGGATTGATTTACCGGAAGAGATAAGAACCTTACTTGAAAAGAATAAATATCATTTTATGGGAGCAATCCATGCCATGGAGCATGCTATGATTGCCCTCTTTCCTCTTCTTGTATTGTGTGATCGCAACGATATAGGAGGAATCTCCTGCCCCCTGCATGAACAGACTGAACGTGCCTCTGTCTTTATCTATGATGGCTACCCGGGTGGTGTGGGACTGGCTAAAGAGGCCTTTTTAAAGGTGGATAAGCTTCTTGACCAGGGGAGAGAAACTGTCAGCAGTTGTGGTTGTGATACCGGCTGCCCTTCCTGCGTGCATTCACCGAAATGTGGTTCCGGTAACCGTCCTATTGATAAAAGAGCATGTCTTGCGCTTTTTGAAGAGATTCTGAACACTCCATTAAAACAGGGTGATTTTGAGCAACTTTTTTCCAGAAAAAAAAGAAATGAGAAAGTGGCAAGCTTTACTGTTGAATCAAATAAGGGTCGGGGAATTGATGCACTGCCATCCAGGTTCGGCGTCTTTGATCTAGAGACCATTCGTTCCGCCGAAGAGGTCGGAGGATGGAATAAATGTGAAAATATGGGTGTTTCTGTTGGTGTTATTTACGATTCTCAACTGGATGACTGCATAACCTACCTGGAACATGAAATCCATGCCCTTATCGAGCATCTGCAGAGTTTGGATCTCGTCATAGGGTTTAACAATAGACGGTTTGATAACAGGGTGTTGTCCGGCTATTCCAATATCAATCTGAACAATTTACCGACCCTGGATCTGCTGGAGGAGGTGCATGGGTATCTGGGATACAGACTGAGCTTGAACAGACTTGCTGAAGCCACTCTTGGAATAGAAAAGACAGCTGACGGTTTACAGGCTCTGAAATGGTATAAAGAAGGAAAAATAGATCTGATCCAACAGTACTGCAGAAAAGACGTAGAGATTACGAGGGATTTACTCTATCACGGTCTTGAGCGAGGGTATTTTCTCTTTACCAACAGGGCAAAACAGAAAGTGAGACTTCCCCTCGCTCTGGATGAAACTATTGCAACGATCCTGAAAAAGGTAAAAAAATAAATCCGTTTTCAGGACGCCATCATACTTTATGGCCAGATCAGTGGATTGTAAACCCATCCAACTGTGCCGCTGCTGTGTCTCACCTGGGTCCATTTCCCTTTTTGGGATATTTTGGTTAACACAACACCACGTTCAATGTCGGCGACAATTGAGCTTTTTGTGGAAGGACCTGACCGCATGTTAACACTTTTCTTTGCGTTAATGATGACGGTATCACCTCTTGTCACCAGGCTCTTGTATATCCAGCCGGAGTCGTTTTCAAAGTCAGATACTTTGTACCAGTCGCCCTGTTTTTTTACTACCTTCAAAGGATAGCCTGCAAACAGCTCCATTGAGACAGGATTATCAGTACTTGGACCTGTTCGTACGTTTACATTATCTTTTTTTACACTCACATATTCAGCAGCAAGTACATTTGAAGAGAAAAGCAAGCAGGCAGTTCCGATGGCAAAGAGTATACAGAGACGTTTTTTCAGCAAAGCAGCATGAGTCATATCTTTCTTTATTTTTGTGTAAGTTAATGAGAATGTAACAATTTCAGTTATTACGAGGTTGTCATTTTAAGGTTACTGCTAAGTCTCTCTATAGCATTAATAGCAATTCAAGTCAAATAGCATGCGGAGATAATTAGTGCCTTACTCTCTAAAAGCTGTAATAAAAAACAAGGAACACTAAGTGCTAATTAACTCAATTGGTTAACACCAGCACCAAGGCACTTATCCAGCGAGACTGAAAGTTTTCTGACTAGTCGGGTTGATCTGTCTATATGAAGAGCAAACTCGTTTTCTCCCTGTCCATTTTGGCCATTGCTCCAAGGGGAAGAGTTATATTTTCAGGACAATGGCCAAACGGAAAGTTTGCCCAAATAGGGTAGGTCGCATGATGACAAAGCTCTACAACTCTGGACCATACCTGTTCCCTGTATCGCAGCTTTTCAATATCATCCTGATATGATGAGACAGAGAAATCTCCCAGAATCAGTCCTGAGATATTTTCCAGTTTCCCAGCCAGAAAAAGTTGCGTCAGCATACGATCAATACGGTATGGAGCTTCATCAATATCTTCCAGTAAAACTATTTTTTTGTCCCAGTTGAAATCATATGGTGTTCCAAGAAGTGTAACCAGGCTGGCAAGATTCCCGCCAACTAACTGCCCGGAAGAACTTGGCCCATCATGCAGTATCTCGATTTTTTGTGGAGTGATGGCCGTATGCCATTTCCCGGTGAGGCAATGGTAGAGGCTTTCAAGGGAAGAGTTGGTACCATAAGACAGTGAGGTCACCACTGGCCCATGAAGACTTACTAATCCTGTCTGTTCATAGAGATAATTCTGCAAAATGGTTATATCGGAATATCCAACAATTATTTTAGGGCTGCGGACAATCTGCTTCAGGTCGATCCTGTCTATCATTCTGAGGCATCCATATCCTCCCCGCATCATGATAAATCCATTGATTTCGGGATCAGAAAACAGTTTATTAAATTCAAGTGCGCGGTTTTCATCACTGTCCGCCAGATAATCAGCTCCCGGCCAGAGGTTCCTTGGGAATTTCACCTGGAATCCCATATCTTTGAGAATAGCGATACCTTTTGCAAAGTCGGGTATATCCCTCAATTGTCCTGCTGGAGCAATCACAGCAAGAGTATCATCTTTTTTCAGGGGTACAGGGTATAAAGGGGCGTTAATCATCGGTTTACTTTCTTGTTATAGATTATTTCCAAACCCTTTAGGGTTAATATGGGGTCTATCAAATCAATGGTCGCAGTGAAGGGTTCGATGATACCTGCCATTCCTCCCGTTGCAACCACTTTGATTGCCTCCCCTGATCGGGTCATTTCAGCACGGATACCATCTACAAGGCCGTCTATCATGGCACCGTAGCCATACAATATGCCACTCTTCATCGCCTGCACAGTAGTTTTACCGATAATAGATAAGGGAGGGACTGCAACATCGATATGGGGTAGTTTAGCAGTTTTATTGGCCAGTGCCTCGAGGGAAATAGCAATGCCCGGCAGGATGGATCCTCCAAGGTATTCACATTTTTCAGTAATGCAGTCAAATGTTATGGCAGTGCCAAAATCTATAACGATCAGTTTGCATTGAAAAATGTTCCAGGCTGCAATACCATTCACCAACCGATCCGCTCCCACCTCTCTCGGGTTGTCAAGTTTCACGGTGATAAGATCTTTGATTTCATCTACTGCTACTACAAAAATATCCTGTTCAAGGCAGCCGGTAAAATGTTTTCTGCAGCAGTTTTTCCAGGCTGTTTCCAGTGTGGGGACAACGCTGGCCAAAATTATCCCTTTAATTTTTGTCTTATCAATTCCAGCCATGGTAAAAAGGGCATCATAACTGACAGCCAGTTCATCAGCAGTGCTTTTTCTGTCTGATTTAAGACGCCATTGTGCTGCAAGTTTGTTTTCACTGTACAGACCGGTTACTGTATGAGAATTTCCAACATCAATTACAAAAAACATTTTTCCACCTGTGATATAAATGGAGAGTAATTTTCATTCATTTAAAGGCTGTCTCGAATTGCTGATCAACAACCATGAAATGCTTTTACAACGATGACACCACTTCGCTGTTATGAAAGTAACGAAATCGGGATTCGGATAGCACATGACATTCATATAAAGATATTATAATAGAAAACAAAAGAAAAGCATTTGGAATACCTTTCGATAAAATTTCCATAATCGACAAGGATTCGAACCCTGATAACCTGGATAAGTGTACACTATGGATTCTCTTATTATTATTTCAACAACTTTTGAACAAAAAGAAGATGGTGCCAGGGTGGCCAGGCTGCTCCTGGATGAGAGGCTTGTCGCCTGTGCTCAGCTTTCCGGCCCGATATCGAGTTACTATCACTGGGATGACAGCATTGCTGACTCCATCGAATTCAGCCTGTCCCTGAAGACAACCGACTCACTCTATACAAAGGTTGAGACGAGAATAAAGGACATTCATCCTTATGAGCTTCCTGAAATCATCAGCCAGACAGTTACTCATGTCAGTAGGGAATATATGGAGTGGGTGAAAAGCGAGGTTGTCAGGTGAAAAATGACATGGAAAAAAAGAAAGGCTACAGGAGAAGGAAGATCGGCGAATATCGCTGCCAGTGTTGTAAACAAAAGCAGGAATTCTGCTGGAGTTGTCCCTGCGGTTTTCAGATCTGCAAAGAATGCTTTGAAGAGAATAAATGGGGAATAAGCAATGGACCAACATGGGTATGCCCGGATTGTGAACGTATCAGGATGATGTGAGAGGATGGTCTATTTGAACGGTATTGCGTATTCAATAAAAATACAATAGTATGCCTGAGAAATCCCCAATTCACCCTATTTGATTACATAATTTATGAAGGCATCTGCACATAACTACGACGAAAGTAAAATTAAGACTCTGAGTTCCCTTGAACATATCCGGAAACGACCGGGTATGTATATAGGACGACTGGGAGACGGTTCGAACCATGATGACGGCATTTATATTCTCTTGAAAGAGGTTGTCGATAACTCCATCGATGAATTTATAATGGGGGCAGGGAAACGAATCAACATTTCAATCGACGAAGATGGCCGGGTATCCGTGCGTGATTTCGGCCGGGGGATTCCTCTTGGTAAAATCGTCGATTGTGTTTCGATTATTAATACGGGAGCCAAGTATAATACAGACGTATTCCAGTTTTCAGTGGGACTCAATGGTGTCGGTACCAAGGCAGTGAATGCATTGTCTGATGAATTTTCCGTAACCGCATATCGCGATGGTAAATTTGCCAGGGCAGAATTCGCTAATGGCAATCTTGTTCAAGAAGAGAAGGGTGAGGAAAAGAGCAAAAATGGGACATATATTGAGTTTTTACCCTCCAGGGGAATGTTCCCTGAGTTCCAGTTCGATTTGTCGTTTGTTGAAAAAAGGATGTGGCGTTATGCCTACCTGAATGCCGGCCTCAAACTCTACCTTGATAAGAAACTTTTTTATTCGGCCAACGGATTACTCGACTTGCTTGATAAGGAGCTTGAAGGAGCCAATCTGTATCGACCGATCTATTATAAGGAACCCACCCTGGAATTTGCCTTTGCTCATACGGATTCCTTTGGGGACAGTTACTTTACTTTTGTAAATGGAACTTACACCAGTGAAGGTGGTACACATCTCTCCGCATTTAGAGAAGGTATACTCAAAGGGATTAATGAATATTCGAATAGAAAATTTGTAAATACAGATGTTCGGGATGGTATCGTTGGAACCCTTGCTATCAAAATCAAAGACCCTGTATTTGAATCCCAGACAAAGAATAAATTGGGAAATACTGAAATTCGTTCCTTGATTGTAAACAAGGTGAAAGATGCTGTTTCAAGTTCACTTTATAAAGATACTGAATCCGCTGATGCACTGATAGAGAAAATTCTGAGAAACGAAAAAGTCAGAAAAGAATTGCAGAGTGTTCGAAAAGAGGCGAGAGCCAAGGCAAAAAAAGTTGCCCTTAAAATCCCACAACTTAAGGATTGTAAATACCACCCTTCCAAAAAGAAACCATCCAGGGAAGGGCAGGCCAACATGATGTTTATCACCGAAGGCCAATCTGCCGCGGGGTCTATCGTTTCCTCAAGAGATCCGCTGACCCAGGCTGTTTTTTCACTCAAGGGAAAGCCAAAGAATGTTCTCGGACAAAAGCTTGCGGTGCTCTATAAGAACGATGAAATGTACTCCCTTATGAGATCCCTTGATATTGAAGATTCAATTGGTGATCTACGTTTTGACCAGGTAATACTTGCCACAGATGCGGATGTCGACGGGTTGCATATACGAAATCTTCTTCTTACCTTTTTCCTCCACTATTTTGAGCCGTTGGTTAAACTTGGCTTTATTTATATTCTTGAGACACCGATATTTCGTGTTCGTACAAAGTCGGAGACAATCTATTGCTATTCGGAAAAAGAAAAAAAACAGGCGACCAGGAAGCTGCAGGGAAAAGGAAAGAATAAGCGTATCGTTGAAACGACCAGATTTAAAGGGCTTGGAGAGATTTCTCCAAAGGAGTTCAAACAATTTATTGGCCCTGATATCCGTCTGAAACAGGTAACTCTTGATTCGCTGAGCGAGGTGACAAAGGTGCTCTCTTTTTATATGGGAAAGAACACACCGGACAGGCGGGACTATATTATGGACAATTTAGTCTTTGAAGAATGATGGTGTCGTAAAAATTATCAGCAGTGTCCGGTTAGAAAATTGCAAAGCCTGTAAAACAGATTCATGGGAAACTTTTGTCCGCTTTTGCAGTAGATTTCTTGATTTTCAAATATTTTCACATCCAATTTGTATCATGCGAGTTCCTCGCAGATAGCGTAGACTTCGAAGACTGATACAAATCAAATGTGAAAATATTAAGAGGTAAGCGTAGACTCCGAAATACTACGAAATTTACTGGATGACGCTCCCAAAAATTACCCATGAATCCTCCCGCAGGATCTAATCCGGACACTACTGAAAAATAATTACTTAAGTATAGACTATGGAATCAACCGCCGGAACATTACATCAATTGTTTGATAGAAATTTTCTCGAATATACTTCATATGTTATTCGGGAAAGGGCTATACCAACCATTGATGACGGTCTAAAACCAGTTCAACGACGTATTCTCCAGACACTTTTCAATAAGGAGGACGGGCGCTTCCATAAGGTCGCCAATGTTGTGGGGGAAACAATGAAACTGCATCCCCACGGCGACCAGTCCATTTTCGCAGCACTGGTTAATCTCTCCAATAAAGGCTATCTGATTACTCAACAGGGAAATTACGGCAATATTTTCACCGGGGACAAGGCATCCGCCGCAAGATATATTGAATGCAGACTTTCCCCTCTGGCTAAAGAAATCCTCTTTAACAAAGATCTTACAGAATATGTTGAATCATATGATGGCAGAATGATGGAACCGGTCACCTTGCCGGCAAAAATTCCATTACTGCTTCTCCAGGGGGCAGAAGGTATTGCTGTTGGCATGGCGACGAAGATTATGCCCCATAATTTTTGTGAACTTCTTGATGCTCAAAAAAAAGTACTGACAGGTGAGGAATTCACCCTTTATCCCGATTTTTTGCAGAAAGGGTTCGTTGACGTAAGTAATTATGATGATGGGAATGGCAAAATTCGATGCAGGGCTCGTATTGAAGAATTTAATGAAAAAACAATACTTATTAAAGAAATACCCTATACCACGACTACTCAATCCCTGACCGATTCAATCGAAAAGGCGGCAAAAGCAGGGAAAATCAAAATCGTATCAATTAATGATTTCACCGCTGAAAAGGTTGAGATTGAAATTAAACTTGCCCGGGGTGTCTATGCCAGGGATACCATAAAGGCCCTCTATGCATTCACCGACTGTGAAGTCCCCATTACACCTAATCTAACACTTATAAACGACAGAACTCCGGAGATCACCACCGTCAGTGAAGTGGTGAAGCACAACACCTATAAACTCAAAAATGATTTGCAGAGAGGGCTTGAAATTGACCTCAATCGCCTGGAGGAGAAATTACACGCCAGGCTTCTAGAGCAAATTTTTATAGAAGAGCGTCTCTATAAAAGAATTGAAGAAAAGACCAGTTTTAATGCGGTGATAAAGACTGTTGAATCCGGTCTGGCCGATTTTGCTGATCAATTGATCCGACCGGTTACCAGGGAAGATATCGAAAAATTACTTGAAATACGAATTAAACGTATCTCAAGGTACGATATTAACCGGCAGCAAAAAGAAATTAGAGGGATCAGAAAGGAGATAAAAGGGATAAAAATATCCCTTAAAGATATGGTGGGGTTCACCATATCTTTTCTCGATAACCTTCTTGATAAATATGGCGCCGACTATCCCAGACAAACAGAGATAAGGAGTTTTTCCGAGCTGGTTATCAGGAAAGTGGCCTTATCTAATCTTGTAGTTGGCTACAATCGAAAATCAGGGTTTATGGGCCACCTTATCAAAGCTGAAGACGAGAAGGGTGATCAATCGGTTACCTGCTCAGAATATGACAGGTTGATCCTTATTCAGGCCAATGGTCTTTATAAAGTTATTCCTGTTACAGACAAACTGTTTGTAGGCCATGATCTGCAGTGGTTTGGAATAGTAAAAAGGGATGCTGTTTTTAATATAATCTACAGGGACGGTATCGGAAATGTTGCCTATGTTAAACGATTTAACAGTCCTAAGTTTATACTTGATAAGGAATACAGGTTATTTCCGGAACATAAAAGATCAAAAATCCTCCTGATGAGTTTTGGCGAAGAAAAGTTTGCCAGAGTAAATTTGATGCCCTCCTCAAGAGCCCGCACCAATATACTGGATGTCGTATTTGACGAATACCTGATAAAAGGAGTGTCCGCGCGGGGAAAGAGGGTTTCCAACAGGGTAGTGCGGAGAGTCGTATCGGCGACAGGTCCAAGGATACAGCTGGTGAAACGGAATTTACAGCTTCCTGGACTTGATCAGAAAAATGACGATATTGCCCCCCGGGATGATTCTGAAGGTAATTCGTAACTCTACACTTTCCCCTTAAGTGAGTGTTGTCCGGCATGGACTATGGTGGCATCGAGAAAGTCACCTGACTTCAATCCGGCTGATATGGGAAGATGTACTATATGATTTGTGTCGGTACGGCTCTTCACGCCTTTCTCGCTGGAATCCTCCACCATAACTGTTTTTATCTGACCGATATATTCACTGTTGCGCTTCAAACTTATCTCATCCTGCCTTGCCTGGAAACGAGCAAGGCGTTCCGATTTTACTGATTCATCAACTTTTTCTGTAAAAGTGATCGCGCGAGTGCCGGGTCTATCAGAATATTTGAATGAAAATGAGCCGTGAAACTGCACATTTTCAAGTAAATTCATTGTGCCCTCAAAGTCTTGATCACTTTCTCCAGGGAAACCAACGATAATATCAGTTGTTAAGGCGATTTCCGGGCAACAGCGGCGCAGTTTGTCAACCAGTTCTAAATATTGCTGTACAGTGTATTTACGGTTCATTCTCTGAAGAACGGAATCTGATCCAGCCTGTACAGGCAGGTGAAATTGCGGGCATAGATTTTTGACATCTTCAAAACAACGGATAAGCTCATCTGTGAGGTCTTTAGGATTGGAGGTTGTAAATCGTAATCGCCTTAACCCTTTTATTTCTGATACCTGGCGAAGCAACTGGGCAAAGGAGTAATTTTCAGTCAAGGGGTTGACTGAATTCGTTTTTCCATATGAGTTTACATTTTGCCCGAGAAGGGTGATCTCCTTGACCCCACCTTCAACCAG